>NZ_BJKJ01000009.1:0-168920 GCF_006538305.1 Alteromonas sp. KUL17 | reverse complement strand
AAGGCTTGCTGTTTTGCTTTTCCCCCGAAGCGGATGCGCATTTTAGGGAAATGAGCGCTCACGTCAACACTTATTTTAAAAAAAGTGTCATATTTGCTTTGATTGCTTAAAATAGCCGCAACATGAAGAAATATCGAACGAACAAAGGAGCAAAAGTCCGTATTCTATTACCTGTTATTAGTCATCTTACCTATAAACCGCATTTGTTGACTGGTAAACTAATTCAAGTATTACATCTTTTAACTCTCGGCGAACTTGTTAGGCTTTGAAGCTATCTATAAGAAGTTCAAATATGAAATAAGATTCGTCGCGAACAAATATATGTCTATACCCCCTACTGCGTAGATAGTCTACCGAGCGCTACTGATACTCTCGATTATTCTTATGAGAGAAGTCAACTTGTTCGCGGGTACTGGGTATGTCATCCGACATTGCTACACTTATTATATAGATGAGGTTCATCACGCAATATGAAAACGAGCGTTATTTTTACAACCTATAATTCACCAGCATGGTTAGAGAAGGTGCTATGGGGTTTCTTTGAGCAAACCGCAAATGATTTCGAAATAGTTATTGCAGATGATGGCTCTCGTGATGAAACCAAGATGCTTATTCAACGCATGCAAAGTGAAACAGAGATTCCTATCAAGCATGTATGGCAAGAAGATGATGGCTTTCAAAAATGTCGTATTCTCAATAAAGCCATTTTAGCCTCTGAAGGTGAATATCTTATTTTCACAGATGGCGACTGTATACCTCGAAAAGATTTTATCGCTCAACATTTAAGACTGTCAGAGGAAAATACCTATCTTTCTGGTGGTTACTTCAAATTGCCTATGAACGTGAGCGAAGCAATAACCCGAGAAGACATAGTAACTCAACGTGCATTCGACGTTGATTGGTTAGTTAGTAAAGGGTTAAAGAAAACGCACAAAACAATGAAGCTAACTGCAAGAGGTGCTTGGGCAGAGTTTTTAAATAAAATAAGCCCAGCTCGCCCAACATGGAATGGTCATAGTGCGTCATGCTATAAAAAACATATTCTTGCCGTAAATGGGTTCGAAGAAACGATGCAGTATGGTGGTCAAGATTGTGAATTTGGAGACCGCTTAGTTAATTACGGATTAAAGGCCAAACGGATACGCTATTCAGCTGTTTGTGTTCACCTAGATCATAAACGTGGGTATGTTACACCAGAGATGCTTCAAAGAAGTAAGGCAATACGCGAAGATACTAAGAAGAATAAGATAATTAAAGCACGTGTTGGTATAGAAGAATCATCACAGTAGAACTGTAATTAAAAGAGTTGTTCTGATGCATAAGTCGATTGATAGTTTTAAAGGTGTTTCTCCTACATTAGGAAAGAATGTCTATGTTGATGGCTCGGCAAGAATCGTCGGTGATGTAGTTTTAGAAGATGATGCGAGTATTTGGCCGCTGGTTGCAGCTCGTGGCGACGTGAACAAAATTCGTATTGGTGCCCGTTCTAATATTCAAGATGGCAGTGTTTTACACGTTACCCGTAAATCTGAGAAAAACCCCAACGGCTTCCCACTTATTATTGGTGAGGACGTTACCGTTGGGCATAAGTGTATGCTGCACGGCTGCCAGTTGGGCAATCGAATTCTCGTTGGCATGGGCGCTATTGTAATGGATGGTGTTGTTGTTGAAGACGATGTGTTTATTGGTGCAGGTACATTAGTACCGCCGAACAAAAGGTTAGAAAGCGGATTTCTTTACGTGGGAAACCCCATGCAAAAGAAAAGACCGCTCAACGACGCTGAAATGGCATTCCTGAAACAGTCTGCCGTTAACTATGTTGTATTGAAAGATGAGTACCTTGAAGAAGCGAACTAGTTTCGCTTCTCACCGTGCTCAACGATAGCCCTGACACGTTTTACAATATCTGAAGTATCGGGGCGCTTTAGTGTCCATATGTAGAATGCTTCAGCCGCTTGCTCAACCAGCATCCCTAACCCATCTATTTGCGTTTTAACACCAAGTTCGGCCGCATCTCTCATAAAGCGCGTGGGTGAGTTTTTATAAACCATGTCGTACACCACTTCACAGTTTTGTAAAACACCATCATTTAAACGGCACGGCAATTCATTGCTTAAACTGGCGGCTGTTGAATTAATAATAATATGAGGCGCAACATCTGCGATATCTTCAAGCGCAGCCACCTGCACTTTAGCGTTTGAAGCGGCACTTGCCACTTCCTCTGCTTTCGCTTTGGTTCTATTGGTGATGGTTAAAGAGGCGGCCCCTGCTTTTAATAACGGGGAGATTACGCCACGGGCGGCGCCGCCGGCACCAATAACCAACACGCGCTTACCCTTAATTTCCACACCGCTGTTAAGCAAGTCGTTTACCAGCCCTACACCATCAGTGTTGAATCCCCATATTTCACCGCTGTCACCATTCATTAGCGTATTAACAGCTTGTGCATCTTTGGCTGCTTGGTCATCTACCTTTGCCAAGTTGAATGCATCAAGCTTAAAAGGCATGGTAACGTTACAACCTACAGCGCCTTCCTGAGCTAAAAACGCGTTGGCGGCATCTACAAAACCGTCTACTGGCGCAAGTATCTTTTCATAAGAAATCTTTTCTCCCACTTGTTCAGCAAACATTTGATGGATAGTTGGTGATAAACTCTGTGCAATAGGATTTCCGAATACAGCGAATTTTTTCATGGGAATACGAGACTTATTTAATATAAAGAAGAAAAGCGATAATCGTGCTTCGCAGAGTACACCATATGAACGTATAGGTGGAGAGGAGAAAGTACGGGAATTAGCAAATACGTTTTACGACATAATGGAAACCGATCCACTCGCCAATGAATTGCTAGCTATTCACCCCCAGCCATTAGACAGAATTCGCCACGTGTTCTTTCTCTATTTAAGTTTATGGCTTGGTGGTCCTGATGATTATCAGCAGCAGTATGGCCACCCGCGTCTGCGTGCACGGCACCTACCTTATACCGTAACACCAGAGTTAAAAGCGCAGTGGATGTACTGCATGCGAAAAGCCATGTTTAAAACGGTTGAAGATATCGCCTTAGCTCAACAGTTAATAGACGCACTTGATCAACTCGCCAATCACATGGTGAATACAAAATAAAAAAGCGCGTTGAAAGGATTAACCTCTTAACGCGCAACTCCCCTGTTACTGTCTACGCTCTTTATGGCGCATAAAGTAGTGCAATTGTGAAAGCCTAATAGTTAATAAGGCGTAGAACTAATAATTAGAATGTGTAACCCACCGATAAGGTATACACCCAAGGATCTATTTCAACATCACTTACCTTTCCAGCAGCATCACCCACTTTGAAGGTTGCTTCCGTATCTATATCAATGAATCGAACCGATGCATTGACATGCCATTTGGTATCAATTTGGTAATCCATTCCCACCTGTGCTGACAAGCCAAATGAATTATCAAGCGATAGGTCGCTTAAGCCAGCTGTTTCATTCGCACCTGTGAACTCTTCATCAAAGATAAAGGTATAGTTGATACCTGCACCAATGTATGGCTGAAACGCAGAGCTGGCATCATTAAAATAGTAGTTTGCGGTAAGCGTAGGAGGAAGATGCGTGACTTCACCAAGCTGATTACCCGTCCCTAACGGGTCAGCAACAGAAAAATTAACGTCGTGCTTAAAGGGCGTTGCGGCAAGCAGCTCGATATTAATGTTGTCAGTAATAAAGTACGCTACATTTAAACCTAGCTGAGTATCGTTATCGATATTAAGAGCCACGCCAAGATCAGTTCCACCCGCGACGATGTTAGAGGTAGATTCGTCAGGAGCAACGGTCGTAAGACCGCCACGAACAATCCAGTCGCCCTGCTGGTGAGCGCTAGCTAAAGGTGAGAGTGCAGCAAGTGTAAGGCAAAGTGCAGATGCAGATAAAAAGTGTTTGCGCATGATGTGTCTCTTTTGTGTTTAACTAAGATGGCGCTACTTTACGCCTGTAGTTAAGAGAAACATTGATCCAGCGCAAGTTTGATAACTCACTGAAACACAGATGATATTCCACCTTGATGTAGATCAAAAAAACGCCGCATTAACGTTAATACGGCGTTTTTTAGTCATTAAAGATGAAAGCTGCTATCGGCGGTCTGCGTAAGGATTTAAGCGGAGCCTTATTTAACAAATAATCACCAATCAGTAGGTTTTAACCAGTCTGTCAGCTTGGCTTCGGCGCTACCCGGTGCAGGTGTATAACAATACTCCCAGCGCGCGAGCGGCGGCATCGACATTAGAATTGATTCAGTACGCCCGCCGGTTTGCAGTCCAAATAAAGTGCCTCGGTCGAATACAAGGTTAAACTCAACGTAACGGCCCCGGCGGTAAAGTTGGAAATCACGCTCTCTTTCGCCGAAATCGGTTTGCTTACGACGTTCAACAATAGGAACGTAAGCATCGATGAAGCCATTACCAACAGCCTGCATATATGCAAATGACTGTTCAAAGCCCCATTCATTCAGGTCGTCGAAGAATAAACCGCCCACTCCGCGAGTTTCATTGCGATGCTTTAAGTAAAAGTAGTCGTCGCACCACTTTTTGTACTTAGGGTAAACATCATCGCCAAACGGCTTACATAATTTTTTAGCAGTATCATGCCAGTGTAAAACGTCATCTTTAAACGGATAAAATGGCGTCAAGTCGAAGCCGCCGCCAAACCACCAGATAGGTGCTTCGCCCTCTTTTTCTGCAATGAAAAAGCGAACATTAGCATGTGACGTTGGGATATAAGGGTTATGTGGATGAATAACGAGTGATACCCCCATTGCTTGAAAGTTTCTTCCCGCAAGCTCAGGGCGATTAGCCGTTGCTGAAGCAGGCATTTGACTGCCAAACACATGAGAAAAGTTAACGCCGCCTTGTTCAATCACCGCACCATTTTTTATTACTCGAGAACGGCCACCGCCACCTTCTTCTCGCTGCCAGCTGTCTTCAACAAACTGGCCCTTACCGTCGGCAAGTTCAAGGGTTTGACAGATGGTGTCTTGCAGCCCTAGTAAATAGCTTTTTACTTGTTCTATTACTTCAGGGGCATTTTTACCGTCCAGTAATTCTGCTGATGTCATGCTCTTATTACCTCTGCTGTGTCACCATCGCGAATGGTACTGGGTTTAGTTGCACCGCCTACTTCCCCTTCTACATAGAAAACGGAATCAGCGAATACGGCTTTTGCCTCTTCAGTGGTGATGGCTGGCGGTTGGCCGGTCAGGTTAGCGCTTGTAGAAACTAACGGTTTACCTAACTTGTTGCACAATTCCACTACTACAGGGTGATTAGTTACGCGCACCGCTATTTTACTATGCTTGCCGGTTAACCAAACTGGCGCAGATGACGACTTAGGTAATAGCCAAGTATTAGGGCCTGGCCAGCTCGAAAAAATATCGGTGCGTCTGTCAGGGCGAATGGCGTTATCGTTAACATAAGGCAGTAGCTGACTGTAGTTTGCAGCAATCAAGATCACGCCCTTTTCTACCGGTCGCTGTTTTATCTCTAACAGCGCATTTACAGCGGCTTCATTGTCGGGGTCACATCCGATGCCCATTACCGCTTCGGTTGGATAAACGATTAAACTGCCAGCTTGGAATGCGGCAACAACAGGGTCTACTTCAGGTGAGTTAGCCTCAACGGGGGTAAACGTGTTTACGTTCCCATTTTGGATATCAGACATGGTTTTAATCTCTACGTATAGTTCTTCGTTTAGTTGTTCGTATAATTACTTTTTAAAGCCACAACTAGGCTGAGGACACTGTAACTGCCCCTTTTTATCTATCAATACTCCCCAACCGCAATCTGGGCAGCTTTCATTAACCGGCGTGAAATTTAGCACATATCGACATTGTGGATAATGGTTGCACGCAAAAAACTGTTTGCCGTATTTGTTAGTACGCGAGATTAGATGCCCTTTCTTACACTTTGGACAATCCACCAAAGTATCTTCTTTTTCTTTAATGGGCTCTATGTGATGGCATGAAGGAAAATTGGTACAGCCGATAAACATGCCAAACCGCCCTTTCTTTATGGCTAAGTCGGATGCGCATTCAGGGCAGGCTACACCGTCTAAGGTTTTCAGTATGGTGGTTTGTTTATCGTGAAGTGGCTTACTAAAGCTACATTCCGGATAGCCCGTACACCCGATAAAAGGGCCAGATTTACTGTTCTTTATATGAAGAGGTTTACCGCACTCGGGGCAATCTCCGAAATTATCATCGAGAGCATGCTCGTGCACTGAAAAGAGTGAATGGTCTATTTTAGACATGTATTGGACGTTAAGGCCTTAAACGCGCTGCAATTTCACAGCGCATTTTTAAGTAAAGATTCAAATACCAGTGACTACAACTGCATTAATGCAGAACACCATCTGGCTCTTCGAACAAAAGATCTTCCATTTGTGCGTAGGCTTTCTCTTTGCCAGGTACGTTGAATAGTACCATTAGCACAACCCACTTCAGGTCTTCCAAGCAAAATTCATTGGAATCAATTTCCATAACGCGATCTATAACCATTTCGCGTGTGGAGGCATCCAACACATTAACCTGTTCTAAGAACATAAGAAAACCGCGACATTCCACATCTAAACGCATTTGTTCTTCATGCGTGTAAATACGGCTTAAGCTAGTGCTAATACCTTTGCAAAAGTACGGTTTGATGTCCGTCTCTTGCAGTGCCGCTAACTTTTCTAACCATGCGAGGGCTTTATAAATCTCATCGTGATGAAATCCTGCGCGCACAAGCTCTTCCGTTAACTCGTCTTGGTCAACACGAATTTCCGTTTCACTGTGAATGAAGTTTTCAAACAGATACATGAGGATATCGAACATATTATTTTCCCCTCAATTTAACGTAACCACCAGGGACAGCGGCCACTAAACCACGCAACTCATATTCTAATAATGATGCCATTGCTTGCGATACAGATATGGCATTGCGCTGGGCTATGACATCAATAGCGGTGATGTCATAATCCACACTAGCTAATAATTTATCGGTTGCCAAGCTATTCGCTGTACTTTTTTCGTTTTGCTCGTCAACATTCAAGCCTAGTTGTTCAGGCTGAACGCCAACTTCATCGAGAATATCGCTTATATTTGTTACTAATTTGGCGCCCTGTTGGATTAACCAGTGGCAACCTTCAGCGTAAGCGTTAGCGATATTGCCTGGCACAGCGAATACTTCTCGCCCCATATCTGCGGCCAAATTCGCAGTTATCAAGGTGCCACTCTTAATTTTTGCCTCTACCACTAAGGTTCCAAGGGATAACGCTGCGATAATTCGGTTTCTCCTAGGAAAGTGCCAGGGTTTAGGTCCCTGCCCCGGAAAAAACTCTGTAACGGTGACACCTCCGTCATTGTTGATAGCTTCATAGAGCTTACTATTTTTAGCCGGATATACCTTTTCAGGTCCCGTACCCATTACCGCAATGGTTCCGGTGCTACCAGACAGGGCGCCTTGGTGTGCGGCGCTATCAATGCCCATGGCAAGGCCGCTCGTCACTACAACTCCGCTACTAGATAACCCATAAGCAATGTCGGTTGCGGTACGCTTACCCTGAAGGCTGGCCCTTCTGCTTCCCACTATAGCAATCTGTGGTTTTTGAAATAGCGCTTTGTTTCCCGTGGCGAATAGCGCGAGGGGCGGACTATCCAAATGCTTAAGTAATTCTGGATAGTGAGGCGATGACAACGGCACGATGTGTCTATTGTCGCTCGCTTGCAGCCAGTTTATTGCTGCATCAATAAGAGGCGGTGAAATGTTGTTAGTGAGTTGTTTAACCTCGTTAGGCAGCGTAGACGCATTGCTGCCTAAATCGACAATAGAAAGTTGATATTTTTCGAGAGCCTGTAGCCATAGTTTAGGTGAAACACGCTGAGCGGAAGCCAGCGCTATCCATGCTAATGCTTCGCTGTCTAACTGAGAAGATTGTAGTGCCATTATCGCTCCTAATGCGAGCGACAATGAACCATGCAATGTTTAAGGCTTGGCGACAATGAAGCCGCGCTTTATCCCCTTATTCGCTCGCGTAATTAATCCGTAACTTGCCGCATCAAATGTTTTAAACACAACAACTTCACCTACTTTAAGCGCGGGTTGCGATACCGTATCGATAAACCACTCACCACCAGTGTTAGCGCCGGGTTCATCTACATAGCGTGGACTTTCTTCGTCAATAATGGCTGGACCTTGTGAGTAAAGCCCTAGAACCGTACCTGGCGCTACTTCCATACTGCCTAAATCAAGAATGACAACGTCGTATTTGCCAAGTAAATCGTGATCATGCAAATCTCCAACTATTGCGCCTCGCTGCGAAGTAGCCGGAACAAGTTCAAAGCCTTCAGGATGTTCAAATCCACCCGCCATTAACTTATCACCGCGCTTAGCTTCTTGGTTCGCATCGTCGATGAAAAGCAACATCGTGTTGCTACCTTCATCTTTTTCCACTAGTGAAGCTGTTGAAACATGGGTAACTTGAATACCAAGGATTTCCCCATCAAGATTTCTAATCGTAGCGTGCTTTCTTACAACTCTGTACTGATCGTCGGTACTGAATTGTTGCTGGCTTAACACAAAATCATCAGACGCAAACCTTACGTTTCCATCCTGATTACCCAGCAATTTAGGTAGCGAAGCATAGCTTTCCTCGTCTAGCAGCATATGTTGCCTAATGAATGGAGAGATAGTTGTCCACGACAACACATCAACAGGCTTCGGTTTTACTCGCTTATCGGTAGCCGGAGAAAGCTTATAGGAAGGCTTGTCGCGCTTTACACTTAATACAGGCTGCCCATCAACATACCCAACGACGATAACATCGCCCGGGTAAATAAGGTGTGGATTGTCGATTTGGGTGTTGGTTCGCCATAATTCAGGCCAGAGCCAAGGCTCATTGAGAAAAACGTTAGCGATTGCCCATAGCGTGTCCCCACGCTTTACTGTGTAGGTTTCTGGCGCGCTCTCTTTTAGCTGCAGCGCAAAGGTAGGCAAAGAAAGCAGTACACCTAAGATAAACAATGCTGCACGACGCGCGTAAATCAATCGCTTTTTCAAATTAACCACCTGCAAATTATTCACTGTCACTCATTGTTGTTTTTTCAGACAATAGCACTATATCGGCATAACTAGGTATTCTAATAGGGTTTCGGTAAAAAACTGCACGAAACAGCCCGATATACGTTAGAATAGTAACTTAATAAGCACTGTAAAGTGTGCTGGCAATTAGATCGTATATGAATTTATACAGCGAAAAGGTGAAGTAAGCGAGAAATGGCAATTTTAGACGTATTAAGTTTTCCTGATGAACGTCTTCGCACGGTAGCTAAGCCGGTTGAAGAGGTTAATGACGAAATTAAACAATTGGTATCGGACATGTTCGAAACCATGAAAGACGAGAACGGTATTGGCCTTGCTGCAACGCAAGTTAACCGCCACGTTCAAGTTGTTGTAATGGACGTATCGGAAGATCAAAACGAGCCACGCGTATTTATTAACCCTGAAATCATTCGTAAAGATGGCTCCACGATTAGCGAAGAAGGCTGTTTATCAGTGCCGGGTAATTACGCGAAAGTTGAGCGCGCCGAAGCAATTACCGTAAAAGCACTAGATCAAAATGGCGAAAGCTTTGAGTTGGATGCAGAAGGTTTGTTAGCGATTTGTATTCAGCACGAGCTGGATCATCTAAAAGGCAAATTGTTTATTGATTACCTTTCACCGCTTAAGCGCCAACGTATTCGTAAAAAGCTTGAGAAAGAAGCGCGTCTTGCTGCAAAAGCCTAAGGAATAACGTGACAACTCCATTGAAAGTGATTTTTGCCGGTACTCCGGATTTTGCAGCTAAACATTTATCAGCGTTACTCGAGAGCGAGCACGAAGTCATTGCTGTTTACACTCAGCCTGATAGACCCGCAGGGCGAGGTAAAAAGCTTACCGCCAGTCCGGTTAAAGTATTAGCAGAAGAAAACGCCATTCCAGTTTACCAGCCTCAGTCGCTTAAAGCTCAAGACGCTCAGGAAGAATTAGCCTCGCTCAATGCCGATTTAATGGTAGTTGTTGCTTACGGACTGATACTGCCTACCGCGGTGTTAAATGCACCTAAGCTAGGGTGCATTAACGTGCACGGCTCTATTCTGCCCAAGTGGCGAGGCGCGGCACCAATACAGCGTTCAATCTGGGCAGGTGACGCTGAGACTGGCGTAACCATAATGCAAATGGACGAAGGTTTAGACACGGGTGACATGCTTCACATAGCAACATTACCTATTACCTCTGAAGATACCAGCGCCACCTTATATGAAAAGCTTGCAGAGCTAGGACCACAAGCGTTGGTTGAGGTCGTTAATGAATTTGATCGTTACACGCCCACCAAACAAGACGACTCTCAAGCGACCTACGCGAAAAAGCTATCAAAAGAAGAAGCCCTGATTAATTGGGCAGACGATGCTGAGCAAATAGAGCGAAATATCCGCGCCTTCAACCCTTGGCCTGTAGCGTGGATGCAGGTCGAAGATCAGAACGTTAAAGTATGGTCTGCCAGCGTTGTTCCTTTAAATAAAGGTGCCACGCCAGGTACGGTAATCAGTGCTAATAAAGAGGGCATTACAATCGCTACGGGGCGCGATGCGCTTTGCATTACATCTCTTCAAATTCCTGGCAAAAAGGCGCTTCCAGCGTCAGACGTTATCAATGCTCGCCAAACGTGGTTTGAAGTGGGCCGTTGTCTGACACAAGCGGACTAAACGTGAAACCATTACCCCTTCCCAAACAAAAGAACCTGCGCGCAGATTGTGCGTGGGTCATCTATCAAATTTTAGAGCAAGGCAAGTCATCGCGTGAGTGCTTAGAACGCGTTCAGCGCAGACACAACGCCAAAGATAACGCATGGATTCAAGAGATGTCACTAGGGGTAATGCGTCGCCTTCCCCTTTTACAGCACTGGCTGCGCTCTTTGTTGGATAGGCCTCTAAAAGGCAACAAGAAAGTCATAGAACATCTTATTCTTCTTGGTTTGTACCAGCTTAATTTTTCCCGCGTTAGCAACCACGCCGCCGTTGGCGAAACCGTCGCCGCAGCATCTTATTTAAATGCCGCAGGATTAAAAGGGTTAGTTAATGCAGTACTGCGTAATTTTCAGCGAGAAAACCTTGCAGACAAACCTGTAGACGACGCAATCATAAACAGCGGCTTGCCAAAGTGGTTGTTTAAGGCAATAGAGAACGCCTATGGTGACGACGCCGAGCAGGTTCGTAACGAAACGAATGCCATGGCCCCCATTTGGCTTCGCGTAAATAAGTTGCAAACATCCTTGGCAGCATTTACTCAGGCGTTAGACAAAGCAGGGGTTGAATATACCCTTAGCGCAAACCATGCTGATGCCGTAATTCTGACTAAGCGAGTAGACATTACTGCCCTGCCTGGTTTTGAAAAAGGTCACTTTGCGGTACAAGATGGGGCAGCGCAATTAGCTGCGCATTACCTAAAGCCTCAAGCGAACGAACGCATTCTAGACTGTTGCGCCGCACCAGGCGGAAAAACAGGGCACATTGTTGAGTGTGCACCTGATACACAGTACGTATTAGCGCTTGATGCTGATGCTACCCGCCTAAAACGGGTAGAAGAAAACATGACTCGCCTTAAGCACACTGTCGATATTAAGCAGGGTGATGCTGCTAACCCAGAAACTTGGTGGGACGGAAAGCCCTTCGACAGAATATTACTGGATGCTCCCTGCTCTGCTACCGGCGTGATTCGACGTCACCCTGATATTCGCTGGCTTCGAAAATCTAATGACATTGACAATTTAGCGCAGCTTCAACGCCGCATATTAGATACGCTCTGGGGCCTGTTAAAACCAGGCGGCACACTACTTTATGCAACCTGTTCTATTTTGCCAAAAGAGAACATGGCGCAAATACAGCAGTTTTTGTCCGACACACCGGATGCCACCTTATCGCCCATACTGAAAACAGAAACCGTTGATAAACCCGGGCGCCAGATAACGCCAGGAGAGCAACAAATGGATGGTTTCTATTATGCGAGGCTGGTAAAGTCAGCAGACTGAGTTCAATAGTTGTGCAACGTCACACAGTTAAGACTTGCACGAATATGAAGGCAAAATAATAACGATGAAGATCATCATTTTAGGGGCCGGCCAAGTAGGCGGAACACTTGCTGAAAACTTAGTGGGTGAGAATAACGAAATAACAGTTATTGACTCTGACCCCACTATATTGCGCGCACTTCAAGACCGTCTTGATTTACAAGTAGTAACAGGCGTGGGCTCACACCCTGATGTGTTGCGTAAGGCCGGTGCAGAAGATGCAGATATGCTGATTGCCGTAACCAATAGTGATGAAAGCAATATGTTGGCCTGTCAGGTGGCCTACAGCCTATTTAAAACACCCACTAAAATCGCTCGCGTGCGCTCTGAACAGTACATAATTTACCAAGAGCAGCTATATAAGCAGCAAGACATTCCCGTTGACCACATTATCGCTCCTGAGCAGTTGGTAACTAAGGCCATCAAACGTCTTATTGACTACCCGGGTGCACTTCAGGTGGTTGAGTTTGCTGAAGGCAAGGCCAGCCTTGTTGCGGTTAAAGCCTATTACGGTGGCTTATTGGTAGGCCACGCGTTATCTGCGCTTAAAGACCATATGCCTAACGTTGAAACTCGGGTTGCTGCCATTTACCGACGCGGCCGCCCTATTCGCCCGTTAGGTACCACGGTTATTGAGGCCGATGATGAAGTGTTCTTTATTGCCGCTACCAAGCACATTCGCGCAGTAATGAGTGAGCTTCAAAAGCTCGAATCAAGCTACAAACGAATTATGATAGCCGGTGGTGGCTTGATTGGTGCAGGCCTAGCGAAAAAGTTAGAGCACAATCATAACGTTAAGCTTATTGAATACAGCCCAGAAAGGGCCAAATATTTATCTGCGAACTTAGATAAAACCATTGTATTTAGCGGTGACGCGTCTGATCCTGAATTGCTAAGTGAAGAAAACATCGAGCAAGTTGACGCTTTCATAGCCGTTACCAACGACGATGAAGCGAATATCATGTCAGCCATGCTGGCAAAGCGTATGGGTGCACAAAAAGCCATGGTGCTTATCCAGCGAAGTGCTTATGTGGACTTGGTGCAAGGCGGTGAGATAGATATCGCGTTTTCACCTCAACAAGCCACTATTTCGGCGCTACTGACTCACGTACGTCGCGGTGACATTGTAAACGTGTACTCATTACGACGAGGTGCTGCCGAGGCTATTGAAGCGATAGCGCACGGTGATGAAAATACCTCTAAGGTGGTTGGCAAACAAATAGGCGATATTAAACTACCGCCAGGTACTACGATTGGGGCTATTGTTCGAGACGATCAGGTGATTATCGCTCACAGCGATACCAAGATTGAAGCAAACGACCATGTAATTTTGTTCTTGGTTGATAAGAAGTACATCAACGACGTGGAAAAGCTGTTCCAACCCAGCGCATTTTTCTTTGGCTAGCGCTTTTGCAAAGCGTCATAGGTGCCGCAAGATTAAAAGTTGAAGACATAAAAATAAAGGGCGATATTTATCGCCCTTTATTTTTAGCTCTTATCAAAATTACCGGTTTATTTGTTAACTGCGCCAGAACGTAGGTGAGAACAAAACCAGCAATGAGAAGACCTCTAGTCGACCAAACACCATGGCAATCACCAGTATCCACTTGCCTGCGTCAGTAACATTAGCATAGTTGGCCGCTACGCTGCCCAACCCCGGACCTAAGTTATTCAGCATGGCCGCAGTAGCGGTAAAGGCGCTTAGGTTATCTAAACCCGTGGCAATCAAGCCTATCATAATGATAACAAACACCACTGCATAAGCTGAAAAGAACCCCCATACGGCCTCTACTACTCTGTCAGGCATGGCACGGTCGCCAAACTTAACGCTGTATACCGCTTTCGGGTGAATTAGCCTATCAACCTCACGCTTGCCTTGTAGAAACAGTAAGCACACGCGTACTACTTTTAGGCCCCCACCTGTAGAACTTGCACACCCGCCGATAAAGCTTGAAAAAATAAGCATAATAGGGAGGAATGCCGGCCAGACTGAAAAATCAGTGGTTGCAAACCCTGCAGTGGTACTAATAGATACCGCTTGGATCATAGCTTGGTCTAAAGCCTGCTCTGCCGAGCTATAGTAGCCTGATAGCGTAAGTACTAGGAAACAAATCCCGATGAGTGAGGCTTGAATGATAAAGAACGCCTTAAACTCTGGATCGTTAAAATAACCTTTAACCGAACGAGAGCTCACCGCCGCATAGTGTAATGAGAAGTTTAACGCAGCAATAAGCAAAAACACGGTACACACCACGTTAACCATAGGACTATTAAAATAGCCTAAGCTGGCGTCGTGGTTCGAAAAGCCACCAATAGCAACCGTTGAGAAAGAATGGCAAATCGCATCAAAAACATTCATTCCCGCAAGCCAGTATGCACCGGCACATGCAATGGTTATGGATAGGTAGATGTACCACAAATGCTTTGCCGTATCGGCAATACGCGGAGTCATTTTATTATCTTTAACTGGGCCAGGAGTTTCTGCCCGATAAAGCTGCATGCCCCCTACTCCAAGGATAGGTAAAATGGCAACTGCGAGTACGATGATACCCATGCCACCTAACCACTGAAGCTGTTGACGGTAAAACTGTACTGAGTGAGGAAGAAAATCTATCCCCTCAATAACCGTAGCTCCAGTGGTAGTCAGGCCAGAAAATGACTCAAAGAAAGCATCGGTTACCGTCATGCTTGGTTGCTCTAGCAAGATAAGTGGAATTGCCCCCACGCTTGCTAGCACTGACCAAAACAGCGCAACAATCAGAAACCCTTCTCTTGCTCTTAAGTCATTTTTCTGCTGACGATTGGGGTACCACAATGCCATACCGCCGATGACACAAAATATAAATGCGAGGATAAAAGGCAGGCCACTGCCATCTTGATAAATCAACGACACGATAGCGGGTGGGATCATGGTTACGCTAAAAAGCGCAATTAATAACCCAAGTATTCGTATGATGGCACGGTAGTGCATTGTTTGTTATGCCTTTATTTTTATAGTGCGCATAAGGACTACTGAGCCCTAGTTACAATGTGCTTTTTGATATGGTTTCAAAAAGCGAATCTATCTACGTGAAACAAGGTAGATGAAATCCTATACGTTACGCATAGGGTTTTGATTATAGGACTATAATGAACAAGGGGAAACCTTTGTCTCCCCACTACATTAGGCTAATTACACATAAAGACACCTGATCTTTTCACTAGTAAAAAACCAACCACTTTTATTTTTAGTTTCCTATTTCATAGTAAGCACGGTTTTAACCATTTTAGTAATACTCGCATTGGCTTCACTAATGCTTTGCGCCAGCATATACGCAGGTGTAGTAACAAGCTTTGCGTCATTATCAACAACCACCTCATCAACTGGGCACTCTACATGGGTGGCTCCTAAGGCATTCAACCCACCAGCCGTGGCTTCGTCATTGCCAATGGTCAGTTTAGTTTTGTTGCCATACACTTTTGCTGCTAGCGCAGGTGCAATACACGCATACGCTGCGGGCTTTTTAGCTTGTGCAAAGGCTTTGCACACTGTCAGCACCTCTTCGTTAAAGGTACAATTTTCACCGTCTACAGCAAACGTGCACAGGTTCTTCGCAGCGCCAAAGCCACCAGGTAAAATAAGTGTGTCAAAAGCAGTTACGTCGCACTCAGTCACGGGTTTTATATCACCTCGGGCAATACGGGCCGATTCTACTAACACATTTCGGGTTTCACCTTCTGATACCTCACCGGTTAGGTGATTGACTACATGCAGTTGGTTTACATCTGGAGCAAAACACTGGTAAGACGCACCTTCTTGCTCAATGGCTAAAAGTGTCAATACCGCTTCGTGTAACTCAGCCCCGTCAAACACACCACTACCACTTAAAATAACGGCTACTTGTTTCATATTGTCCTCCTAGACGCTATGCCATCTACTTATTCAAAATTTGGCTATTAAACACACAACTGTTCAAAAAAAGTTCTTAATAATACGTGTATACATTGTTAATGGTTATGCTACATTACTTGACCAACTTGGTTAAACCAAAATAAACGTACACCAAGTTATCCACATAAAATGGAATGGTAAGTAGCAGGTACGCTGTTTTCACACCTAAGTCTCATTCCCTTATTTTTCTTGATTTGAAAGGTGATCTTTAACTTGACAAAGATCATCCAGATCACTGTGCCCAAAATTTTAGATCACAAAGTTATCCACAGGCGAAATGCGATCCGCTATCGACCTTAATGTTCCTTCATGATATGGCGATCTGCCCTAGCCTGTGGCATCCTTGCGCTCATATTGTCTATTGGAAAATCGCCATCTATGCCTGATTCTAAAAAGCCTCCATTTATTCTTGTCGATGGATCGTCATATCTTTTTCGTGCCTTTCACGGTTTACCACCATTAACCAACTCAAAAGGCCAAGACACCGGTGCTATTTATGGTGTTGTGAACATGCTTAAAAGCTTGATCAAACAATACAATCCGACGCATATGGCGGTGATTTTTGATGCTAAAGGCAAGACCTTTCGCGATGACATCTATAAAGAGTACAAAGCGAACCGTCCTCCGATGCCGGATGAGCTAAGAAGCCAAATCGAACCGTTGCACGCCATCATTAAGGCAATGGGATTACCTGTTATTGTTGAATCGGGTGTAGAAGCTGATGACGTGATTGGCACGTTAGCCAAACACGCCACAGAAAAAGGTATTGATACCCTTATCAGCACCGGCGATAAAGACATGGCGCAGCTGGTAAATGAACATGTCACCTTAATCAACACCATGACAAACCAACTGATGGATGTCGAAGGTGTAAATACGAAGTTTGGTATTCCACCGGAGCTTGTGATCGACTTCCTTGCGCTTAAGGGCGATAAAGTCGATAACATTCCAGGTGTACCTGGTGTAGGTGATAAAAGTGCTCAAGCCTTGTTAAACGGTATTGGCGGTATCGACGACATATATAAGAACCTGGATAAAATTGCAGATCTATCGTTTAGAGGCAGTAAGTCGATGGCGGCTAAAATGCAGGAATACGAAGAGCAAGCTCGGCTTTCTTATACCCTAGCTACTATCAGCATCGATCTTGACCTTGACTACGACGTTGAGACGTTAATGCCTTGCCAAGCCGATAACGAACAACTTCGCGATCTGTTTGCCGAATACGAGTTCAAACGCTGGCATGCAGAAGTAAGCGCGCTAATAGCCGGCGGAGATACCTCTGGTGCCAATGCAAACACCAACGAAGAAAAAAGCGATAGCGCAGAAGAGAGCGAACAAAGTGAATCGATAGAGATCGATAAATCAAAGTATGAGACAGTGCTTGATGAGGAACGCTTTAATGCGTGGGTCGCGAAGCTAGAAAAAGCCGAGCTAATCGCTTTTGATACCGAGACAACCAGCCTTAACTACATGGATGCGGAGTTAGTTGGTGTTTCATTTTGTATAGAGGAAGGTGAAGCAGCTTATGTGCCTGTTGCTCACGATTATCCAGATGCACCCGCCCAGCTATCACGGGAATTTGTATTAGACGCATTAAAGCCTATTTTAGAATCGGACACCGTGATCAAAGTAGGCCAACACATAAAATACGACAAAAATGTGTTAGCGAACTATAACATTACCTTAAACGGCATCGGCTTTGACACCATGCTTGAGAGCTATGTACTAAACAGTACCGCGCAGCGCCATGATATGGACTCACTTGCCCTAGCCTACCTTGGTCATAAAACTATTCACTTCGAAGAGATTGCGGGTAAAGGCGCAAAGCAGCTAACGTTTAATCAAATTAGCCTTGAAGAAGCTGGGCCTTATGCCGCAGAAGATGCTGATATCACGCTTCGCTTACACAACGCTATTTGGACGAAGTTGAAAGAAATTCCTGAGCTTAAAAATCTATTGATAGATGTTGAGGTTCCCCTAGCCTGTGTACTTTCTCGTATGGAACAGGAAGGTGTATTGATAGACAGCCAAAGGCTGCGTCAGCAAAGCCAGGATCTTGCCACCCGGATTGCCGAGCTTGAAAGTGAAGTACATGAGGAAGCTGGCGAGCCATTCAACTTAGGTTCTACTAAACAGCTTCAACATGTCTTGTTCGAAAAAATGTCGCTACCGATCATAAAGAAAACGCCTAAAGGGGCGCCGTCTACTTCTGAGGACGTACTGCAAGAACTTGCGCTTGAGTACCCGTTGCCGAAGAAGATCATGGAATACCGTGGCCTAACCAAGCTAAAGAATACCTACACGGATAAACTTCCTAAGATGATCAATCATCGTACGGGTCGAGTGCATACTTCTTATCACCAAGCAGTAACCGCCACGGGACGACTCTCTTCTACCGATCCTAACTTACAGAACATCCCTATCCGAAATGAGGAAGGTCGCCGCGTGCGTCAGGCATTTGTACCCAGAGAAGGAAATAAGTTCGTCGCAGCCGACTACTCACAAATTGAGCTGCGCATTATGGCGCACCTTTCTGGCGATAAAGGTCTGTTAGATGCCTTTGCGCATGGTAAAGATATTCATAAAGCAACCGCTGCGGAAGTTTTTGGTGTGCCACTTGATGAAGTAACCACTGAACAGCGTCGCAGTGCAAAAGCGATTAACTTTGGCTTAATTTACGGTATGAGTGCCTTTGGGTTGTCGAAGCAACTTAATATTCCACGTAATGAAGCACAAAAATATATGGATCTTTACTTCGAGCGCTACCCAGGCGTGCTTGAGTACATGGATTCAACACGTGAGAGCGCGAAAGAAAAAGGTTATGTAGAAACCGTATTTGGTCGCAGACTTTATTTGCCAGACATTAAAGCTAGTAATGGAGCACGTCGAAAAGGTGCAGAGCGCGCGGCGATTAATGCGCCTATGCAAGGCACGGCTGCGGACATCATTAAGATGGCAATGATCAAAGTTGATGACTGGATCAGGAAAAATGCATCTGATGATGTGACCATGATGATGCAGGTACACGATGAATTGGTTTTTGAGATAAAAGAAGACAAAGTGGAAACCTATGTCTCTACTATTACTGCTCTTATGGAAAGCGCAGCTACGCTAAATGTTCCGCTGGTTGTCGAGGCAGGTGTGGGCGAAAGCTGGGATGAAGCGCACTAGTTTGGTAATTAGATTACAGTTTTTACATTAAAAGGCGCGTTATATTCATTAAATTTGGTAATTTAATTACATAACACCCTTGCCTTTTCTGTGCTTTGTTGTAATATTACACATGTAGGGTACAGAGGTGAGAAAGCTGTTTTCAAACCTTTGCTTTAACCCCGACAGTTTTGTCGGGGTTTTTTTATATCTGCGGAAAATAAATAATTCTTAAATATCAATAACTTAAAAAATAAAGCGAATTTTATTTTAATTTTTCTGAACTTCTCTATTTATCACGACTCTATATCTACGGTTTTTATGTGTTTTCTCTCAGTTTACGCCTCGCTCTATGCGGGGCGTTCTTTTTTCTAACACCCCATCATACCTATCCATCGGGCACGTCAGATCAGCACAAACGGTAAGGGTGAATTGCGCTACTGTACTTCGCTATCAGACTCTTCTGTTTCGTCTTGTTTATCTAAGCCAAACCACGTATCCAAAATACGCTCTAATTCGGGTAACCCGTGCTTATTTAATGACGAGAAGGTTTGCACGGTAACATCGCCCATAAATGCCATCGCAGCTTCACGCGCCATTAACAGCTGTGCCTTTCGCTTACCGCTTTTAAGTTTGTCGGCTTTAGTGAGAAGTGCCAGTACTGGAATATTTGAGGCTACTGCCCAATGGATAAGATCTTGGTCTAAATCTTTGAAGGGGTGACGAATATCCATTAAAACGACTAATCCTTTAAGGGACTTGCGCTTTTGAAGATATTCACCAAGTGACGCCTGCCACTTCTTTTTCATGGCTACTGGCACTTTTGCAAAGCCATATCCTGGCAAATCAACCAAGCGTAAGTCTTCTTCTAATTCAAAGACGTTGATCAATTGGGTGCGACCCGGTGTTTTACTGGTTCTTGCCAAGTTCTTCTGACGAGTTAACGTGTTAAGTGCACTCGATTTACCCGCATTAGAGCGGCCCGCGAACGCTACTTCAATTCCGGTATCATTCTTTAAATGACGAATATCAGGTGCGCTCGTAAAGAATTTTGCTTTGGTGTAATACGACATCTAGACTTACCTCCACATGCGTCTCAACCTTCGGTTTACAGTTTTTTAATGAATAAACCAACTAAAAACCATAGTTTTATCATGGAATAGGTTTTTCTGACGCGTTAAATGTGTAAAATACGCATGATATCACGTATATCACGCGAGCCGTTGGATCCATTTAAGAGATTTATTATGAAAAAACTGTGTTTGTTGGTATGTATGTCTTTAGGTTTAAGCGCAACTGCTATGGCAGAAGGCGACGCCGAGGCAGGTAAAGCGAAATCTGCAGTATGTGCAGCCTGTCATGGCCCTGATGGCAACAGCATGATTGACATGAACCCAAAGATTGCTGGCCAGCATGAGAAGTACATTGTTAAGCAATTAACCGAATTTAAACTTGCCTCTCAAACAGGTGGCGAGGAAGGTCGTAACAATGCTGTGATGAACGGCATGGCTGCCCCACTTTCAGAGCAAGACATGAAAGACCTAGCCGCTTATTTCTCAAGCCAAGAGCCAAAGGCGGGTGAAACACCAGAGCAATACGTTGAAGCTGGCCGTGCATTGTACCAAGGTGGCGACGAGTCTCGAGGCGTAACTGCATGTATCGCGTGTCACGGTCCTAAGGGCAACGGCATGGGCTTAGCAGGTTTCCCTGATATCAGCGGTCAACATGCAACTTACACTGCAGCTCAATTGAAAGCATTCCGTTCAGGCCAACGTCACAATGACATGAATGGCATGATGCGTGATATTGCGATGAAATTAACCGACGAAGATATTGAGATTTTATCTAACTATATCGCGGGCTTACACTAAGCATTACCGTTTTTGCACATTGTTGTTAAAAATTTGTTACCGAAAAAGTTGTATTTTGAAATTATTCGTGTAATCTAACGGCGTAGTTTGTAGGTGCCTTTGAAAAGCTACAAGCTAAATAACAAGAATAATAATAAAAATGCAGCATGGAAGACGGGATAAAGAGCCACGAGGGCCAAAAACAACAATACAGCTCTGCTAACAATAAAAATAAGGGGAGCACGGCTAGGGAAGCAAAATACACATAGAAGTGTATAACGGGAGAGGTGTCATCTGACACTCATACAATGTAAGGTGATGGTGAGAACCATCACCTTTTTCTTTTTTAAGCCCCTTATTATTGTTCACTTTCCTATGTACTGTCCTTTATGCAAAAGCGCTAACGCGCCATCTCACTATCACTCAGATAAAAAGCGCGATTACCTTCAATGTAATCAATGCAAACTCGTTTATGTTTCTCCCGAATTCTTACCATCTAAAGAAGTAGAAAAGCAGGAATATGACCTTCACGAGAATAGCTTTGAAGACGAAGGGTATCGAAAGTTTTTAGGAAAGGTTTTAACGCCACTTACACCTTTTATAAAAGACATGAAATTTGGTGAACTCCGAGGACTAGACTTTGGCTGTGGCCCTGCGCCTGTTTTAGCAAGTATGCTGGAAGAAGAAGGCGTTAGGATGAATATGTACGATCCCTTCTATGCACACAACTTATCGGTACTTGAGCAAAGCTATGACATAGTGACATGTACAGAGGCTATAGAACACTTTCACGCCCCTCATGTGGAATGGGCGCTTTTTAACAAACTTGTAGCTTCTGGTGGCGTTCTTGCCATCATGACCAAGCGCGTACTTGATAAAGCCAGGTTTGCAAATTGGCACTATAAAAACGACGTCACCCACGTTAGCTTTTTCAGCGAAGCAACCTTTCAATATTTGGCACAACGAGATGGCTATGATGTCACTTTTCCTGCCAGCGATGTCGCTCTATTGAGAAAGCGCTGAAACAAATTCCCGTAATACTTTATGTTCCCCGTATTGATTTTGCACTGCATACCCAAAGATCAATACGTAGACACTAATTCGCGCTATAATAGCGCTGTTTTTTCACTCTCTTTGTTATTTGGAAATTATGGCACGTTCAAAGAAATCACGTAAAGTCGGCCTAATCGGCGTTCGTAAAGATCCTGACTTTAAACCAAGCGAAAACCGTAAATCAGACTCGCCTCGCCCTAAAAAGCATAAAGGTAAGCCCGCTGGTAATCGCCACAATGTTGAACAGAAAAAAGTGACGGGCAAAAAGAGTGCTGAGAATAAAGATCCGCGCCACGGCAGTAAAAAGCCTATTCAGCTTGTAAAAGCAGTGACGCCCACCCCTGCTCAAAAGAAAAAGTACGCCACACCAGCCCAAGAACTGGCAGCGCTTGAAGCAGATCAACGCTTGTCAGATTTACTCGACAAACTTGACGACGATAAACCGCTCACCCGTGAGCAACAAGCTTATGTCGACGAGAAGATGGCACGCCACCGCATTCTTTGTGACCTATTAGGAATAGTAGAAGAGGATGATGAAGACGACGATATGGATCCGTTTAATGATTTAGACGCTATTAATATCGACGACTTTAAGCACTAATAAAAAACGGGAAAGAGTCATGCTTTGGGCAGTACTTTCAGGCATCGCGCTACTAATTATTCTTGCGCTAGGTTTTTACGCAGGCAAACTGCTGTTTATGTTAAAACAACAAAAAGAGCGACAAGAAGCGGCAAGGCAGTCGCGCGTAGCCACTATAACCGACAGTATTATAGTAATAGCTAAGGCGATGGAGCAGCAGCAATGTGATTTGTCAGAAGGCGTAATTCGCATCGTGAACTTGCTTAACGCGCTTCCAATAAGTACTCCGCCTGATTTTAAAGCGCAGTATCCCAACATTCATGCACTATTCACAGAGGTAAGCGGTTTTGCAATTTTAGAAGCAAGGCAACAGCTACCTAAGAATGAGCGAAGAAAGCAAGATATCGCTCGCGAGCAGATTGAATCGGAGTACGAATCTAAAGTGTTGGACGAATTACCACCGCTGAAGGCGTATTGTGAGACACTTATAGCCACTAAATAACGAGTAAGCGCTACGCTGATTTAAAAGATAAAAACTGATGCAATCAATATCGAAAATGGCCGAGTACAGTATGTAGTCGGCCATTTTTTAACCCGGTTACCTTTGCCTATATCACTTTATCGCGAGCTCGCAGGTACGCTCGTAGCAATGACACCCTACCTCGTGGTCATTGACCATACCTACAGCTTGCATAAAAGCATAGCAAATCGTTTCACCTACGAAATTAAATCCGTGCTTTTTAAGTGCTTTTGACATTGCTTTAGACGCATCGGTTGATGTGGGTGCTTGCCTGAAGTCTTCCCATGCATTAATGACCGTACGTCCATCTGTAAATTGCCAAATAAAATCACTGAATGGCTGCGACGCTTCGATAGCTAAAAAACCCTTGGCATTTTTGATAACCGACTCTATTTTGAGCTTGTTTCTGATTATGCCGCTATCTTGCATAAGTCTGTCGACATCTGCGGGGCCCATCTTCGAAATTTTCTCAGGGTCGAACTGATAGAATGCCTGTTCAAAATTCTGCTGTTTTTTCAAAATGGTCAGCCAAGATAAACCAGCCTGTTGTCCATCGAGGCATAACTTAGCAAACAACGCGCGACTATCTAGCTCGGGTACACCCCATTCGTTATCATGATACGCTAAATAAATAGGGTCGCTGCTTACCCAACCGCAGCGATGCAAAGGCATATTTTTTTCTATTTTTGTTTGATTGGGCATGGCTTAAAATTAAATCCTTGTTGTGAAGTGGCATATTGGCTTTATTCGTGACGTTTTTTCACCCTTTACACCTACATACTATGCCTCACAAATTGTATACTATCCCACCTTTATTTTAAGTCAGATAACTAATAAGCAGCGGATGTATGCAGAAATACGATATTAAGACCTTTCAAGGGTTGATCCTTGCGCTTCAAGATTATTGGGCGCGTCAGGGCTGCGTTATTATTCAGCCTCTGGATATGGAAGTGGGTGCCGGTACTTTTCACCCTATGACGTTCCTACGTTCTTTAGGTCCAGAGCCAATGAGTAGCGCCTATGTTCAACCGTGCCGTAGACCAACCGATGGTCGTTACGGTGAGAACCCAAACCGCTTACAACATTACTATCAGTTCCAAGTAATGCTTAAGCCTTCACCTGATAATATTCAGGAGTTGTACTTGGGCTCTTTGAAAGAGTTAGGATTCGATCCGCTGGTTCATGACATTCGCTTCGTAGAAGACAACTGGGAATCACCCACGCTTGGTGCGTGGGGTCTTGGTTGGGAAGTGTGGCTAAACGGTATGGAAGTAACTCAGTTTACCTACTTCCAGCAGGTAGGCGGTCTAGAGTGTAAGCCTGTTACCGGCGAAATTACCTACGGCTTAGAGCGACTCGCCATGTACGTTCAAGGTGTCGATAGTATCTACGACCTGGTTTGGACTGACGGCCCTATGGGCAAAGTGACCTATGGCGATGTGTTCCATCAAAACGAAGTAGAACAATCGACGTATAACTTCGAACACGCCAATGTTGAAGCTTTATTTAGAACCTTCGACGAATGTGAAGCAGAAAGCCAAAAGCTTATCGAAAACAACCTTCCACTTCCTGCCTATGAGCAGGTTATGAAGGCGTCACACGCATTTAACTTGCTTGATGCTCGTCATGCTATTTCAGTGACTGAACGCCAGCGCTATATTCTTCGCGTTCGAACGCTAGCCAAAGCGTGTGCAGAAAGCTATTACCAAGCACGTGAAGCACTTGGCTTCCCACTATGTAACAAGGAGGCATAAGCGTGCGTACAGAAAATTGTTTAGTTGAATTAGGTACTGAAGAACTCCCACCAAAAGCGCTTAAATCTTTAGGTGAAGCCTTCGCCACGCAGTTTGAAGCTGCGCTTACGCAAGCTGACTTAAGCTTTGATTCAGTCAGCTGGTTTGCAGCCCCTCGCCGCTTAGCCGTTTATGTTTCAGGTCTTGCTGAAGGTCAGGCTGACAAAGTAGTAGAGAAACGCGGCCCAGCAGTATCAGCCGCGTTTGACGCCGACGGTAACCCCACTAAAGCAGCACAAGGTTGGGCTCGCGGTAACGGCATTGACGTGGCTGACGCAGAGCGCCTTGTAACTGACAAAGGAGAGTGGTTACTTCATAAAGCCCACGTTCCAGGGCAATCAGTTGCAGAGCTTCTAGAAGGGCTGATAAACCAAGCGGTAAGCAAGCTACCTATTCCAAAGCCAATGCGTTGGGGTAATTACAATACTCAGTTTATACGCCCGGTTCACACCCTTTGCGTGCTTTACGGAAGCGAAGTGGTTAACGTTTCTGTATTGGGCTTAACAAGCGGCCGCGTTGTTCAGGGTCACCGATTCCATGGCGAAGGTCGCTTTGAACTTGATCATGCTGACAATTACGCCTCTGCCCTTGAGCAACAATATGTGCTGGCAGATTTTGAGGCGCGTAAAGATAAAGTGCGTCAGCAGCTTGAAGACGCAGCGCAAAGCTTGTCGCTTAAGCCAGACTATAATGAAGACTTACTGGAAGAAATCGCGTCACTTGTAGAGTGGCCGGTTGTACTTCAAGCTGGGTTTGATGAGGCTTTCTTGGCAGTACCGAAAGAAGCGCTTATCTATACCATGAAAGACGACCAAAAATATGTGCCGCTGTTAGATAGCGATGGTGCACTTTCAAACACTTTCTTATTCGTAACGAATATCGAAAGTCGTGATGCGTCTCAAGTTATTTCAGGCAATGAAAAGGTTATCCGCCCTCGTCTTGCAGACGCTGAGTTCTTCTTTAACAGCGATAAAAAGACGACATTAGAAAGCCGCCTTGAAAGCTTAGAAACCGTGTTGTTCCAAAAACAGCTTGGTACGCTAAAAGAAAAGTCTGAGCGTATATCCGCCCTATCGGCGTTTATCGCGTCGCAAATAGATGCGAATGAAACACAAGCTGCACGAGCAGGTCTTCTAGCTAAAACCGACTTGATGTCGAACATGGTTATGGAGTTCCCAGACGTTCAAGGTGTTATGGGTAAATACTATGCGCTAAACGACGGTGAAGATGCGCCTGTTGCAGAAGCACTGTATGAACAATACATGCCGCGTTTTGCTGGTGACGCACTTCCTAGTTCAGGCGTTAGCGCGTCGGTCGCGCTTGCTGACAAACTAGATACTCTTGTGGGTATTTTTGGTATTGGCCAGTTACCTAAGGGTGATAAAGACCCATTTGCGCTTCGTCGTGCAGCTATCGGTGTATTACGTATTGTCACTGAGCTGTCACTGCCGCTAGATCTTGAAACGCTAGTAAGCAAAGCTATCGATGTGTATGGCGATAAGTTAACAAATGCTGAAACACGATCTCAGGTTGTTGATTTTGTATTGGGTCGATTTACTGCGCTCCTACAAGATCAAGCTATCGCCATTGACGTTATTCAGGCCGTTGCTGCTCGTCGCCCTACTAAGCCAGCTGACTACTTAGCCCGAGTTCATGCGGTAGATAAGTTCAGAGCATTGGAAGAAGCCGAAGCGCTAGCTGCCGCTAACAAGCGTGTTGCAAACATCCTTGCTAAGCAGAACGTTGAAGTGACAGACGCAGTGAATATTGATGAGTCACTGTTAGCTGAAGAAGCTGAAAAAGCGCTTTACGTTGAGCTGAAAGCCGCACAGAAAGAAGTTGATATTGCTGTTCCTTCACAGGACTACACGCGTATTCTTACTGCGCTTGCAACCTTACGTAATGTAATCGATAACTTCTTCGATAACGTAATGGTTATGGCTGATGACGAAGCGGTTAAAAATAACCGACTTGCTTTACTGTCGCTTTTAAGGCAACTTTTCCTTACTACCGCAGATATATCTATTCTCGCGAAGTCTTAGGCTAGTAAGAGTTAATGCGGTTTTATGCCGCGAAAAACAAAGAGCCCAGCCTTAACGTTGGGCTTTTTTATAAATGGAGACGCTGTGAAAAAGTTACTAACTATTGCTTCTATGTGCATAGCACTTTCAGCATGCTCAAGCAGTGGAAGTTTTAAAATTCCAGAAATAGCACCGGACGTGCCTCGCATTCAATTCGAAAACATGTTCCTAAGAGGTGTATTTAACTGGTGGGAGGCTGACCCTAGTTACAAGTTCAAACGATCAAATTCAGGCTGGACAGTGGACGTTGAACTCATAGCCGACGGACAACCTTATGATTTTAGGTTGTCAGATGCAAAATGGACGCCCTCACAAAGCTGTGGCGGCAAATATAAAGGGCAGCCTGTAATGTTAGGTTCCACTGTTTATTTAGTCTGTGAACAGGGCTCAGAGAACTTGCAATTTACCCCCTCCTCAACTGGCACCTATCGCTTTACAGCAACAGCAGCAAGTGCGGGGGAAGTCGCCTTGGTTGTTTCTAAAGTTTAGACTTGAGTGCCGTGTAGTAGTAGCGGCATTCACCAAGCTTTTTTCATTGTAAAGACTCTTGCCTCACATTCAATGCCAATAAAAAGTTCTCTGTTTAGTACGAGTAATTAACCTGAGCTTAGGCACAAAAAAAGCGACCCGTTGGTCGCTTTTTTCAAATAGCTAAAAGCTCTACACGTCTAAGTTTTCCACTTTCAGCGCGTTAGCTTCGATAAACTCTCGACGAGGCTCAACTTGGTCACCCATCAATGTAGTGAACAGCTGGTCACAACCAATGGCATCCTCAATGGTAACTTGAAGCATACGGCGGCTTTCTGGGTCCATGGTAGTTTCCCAGAGTTGCTCAGGGTTCATCTCACCTAGCCCTTTATAGCGCTGAATGTATTGGCCGCGTTTCGCTTCGTTCATTAGCCACTCTAGTGCTTCTTTGAAAGACTCAACTGGCTGTCTACGCTCGCCACGCTGAATATAGGCGTCTTTGCCCATCATGTCGTTAATGGCAAGGTTAAGCTCTTTAAGACGCTGGTATTCAGACGACTCGATGAACTCATGATCGATAACGTACTCATAATCGATACCGTGCATACGCATAATGATTGTAATGTAGTACTCGCTAAGCTCAGCATCAGTGCGAATTTCATAACGGTATGTAGCACCATCGTTTTCGCGCTCTGTAAGCTGCTCTACGAAGTGTTTCGCCACATGCTCTAGTGCAGATTGATCTTTAAGGTCTTCAAGGTTTAGCGTAGGCGTGTAAAGCATTCTGTAGAGGATAGATGCAGGCATAAGACGTTTCATACGTGCAATCATCTTCTCTACCGATTGGTACTGCTTAACAAGGTTTTCAAGGCCTACATCACTAATACCTGGGTCTTCATCGCTGGTGTGCAAAGACGCACCGTCAATTGCGATTGATGTTAGGTAGTTAGTTAGGGCATCGTCATCTTTAAGATACTGCTCTTGTTTACCCTTCTTCACTTTGTATAGCGGTGGCTGTGCAATATATACATATCCACGCTCAATGATTTCAGGCATTTGACGATAGAAAAATGTGAGTAGAAGCGTACGAATGTGAGAACCATCTACGTCAGCATCGGTCATGATGATGATGCTGTGATAGCGTAATTTTTCAGGGTCATACTCGTCACGACCGATACCACAACCTAGTGCCGTGATAAGCGTCGCAACTTCCTGAGAAGAAAGCATCTTATCAAAACGCGCTTTCTCAACGTTTAGGATTTTACCTTTAAGCGGCAGAATAGCTTGGTTTTTACGGTTACGACCCTGCTTAGCTGAACCTCCCGCAGAGTCACCCTCCACTATGTATAATTCACTAAGTGCAGGATCTTTTTCCTGACAGTCAGCTAGCTTACCCGGCAGACCAGCCAAGTCGAGCGCACCTTTACGGCGTGTCATTTCACGAGCCTTTCGTGCAGCTTCACGAGCACGAGCAGCATCGATAATCTTACCCGCAATAATTTTACTTTCTGCAGGGTTTTCTAATAAGAACTCGGCTAGCTTTTCATTCATTGCCGATTCAACAGCTGGACGAACTTCAGAAGATACAAGCTTATCTTTAGTCTGTGAGCTGAATTTTGGATCTGGTACTTTAACGGAAATAACCGCGGTTAGACCTTCACGCGCGTCGTCACCACTGGCATTCGTTTTAGCCTTTTTGTTCAGGCCTTCCTTTTCCATGTAGTTATTCAATGTACGCGTCAACGCTCCACGGAAGCCCGCCAAGTGAGTACCGCCGTCGCGCTGAGGAATATTGTTGGTGAAACAGAACACGTTTTCTTGGAAGCTATCGTTCCATTGCATCGCTACTTCTACTGCAATACCGTCTTCTTGTTCACTGCTGAAATGAAACACTTTCTGGTGAACAGGTGTTTTCTTTTCATTTAGGTACTCAACGAAAGCTTTGATACCACCTTCGTACATGAAGTGGTCTTCTTTTCCATCGCGTTCGTCTTTCAAGCGAATAGACACACCAGAGTTCAGGAATGATAGTTCACGAAGACGTTTAGCAAGAATATCGTAGTGGTAAAGCGTATCTGTGAAGGTGTCTGAACTTGGCCAGAAACGGATCATAGTTCCCGTTTTGTCAGTATCGCCTGTTACGGCTAGTGGCGCCTGTGGAACACCATGATGATATTCTTGTTCATGCGCTTTACCACCGCGACGAATACGAAGCTTCAATCGGCTTGAAAGTGCGTTTACTACTGATACACCTACACCGTGCAAACCGCCCGATACTTTATAAGAGTTATCGTCGAACTTACCGCCGGCGTGAAGAACCGTCATAATAACTTCAGCTGCAGACACACCCTCTTCTGGGTGCAACTCAGTTGGTATACCACGTCCATCGTCAGACACAGATACTGAGCCATCGCTGTGAATGAGCACAGTAATCTCAGAACAATGTCCAGCAAGTGCTTCATCGATAGAGTTATCGACCACCTCGAAAACCATGTGGTGTAATCCGGTACCATCATCAGTATCACCGATATACATACCAGGACGCTTTCTTACGGCATCTAATCCTTTAAGTACTTTAATACTGGACGAGTCGTAGTTGTTCTCTGCTGACATACTAGCTTTTACTCCTCTTTCACGCTTCCATGTTCCACGTGAAACATTTTCTTTTCGTTGTATTTTTGTATAAAAGCGAGTTGCGTGGATTCTATTGCAGTAACGAAAACCTGCGTATCCATTTTGAGCAACCCATCAATAAATTGTTCTCTTTTATCGGCATCAAGTTCGGCACCAACGTCATCAAGTAAAAAGATACTTTTACGCTGCGTTGCCGTGTTAAATAGCTTAGTCTGTGACATTTGAAGCGCTGCCACAGCCATTCTAAGCTGCCCTCTCGATAAAAGCTCCTGAGCATTAACACCATTCACTTTTAGCCTTAAATCGGCTTTATGGGGCCCAGAAGAGGTGTGTCCTATTTTACCATCATACTCACGTTTTTTAACTAGGCTTTCCGATAAACCGACATCTTTTTCCCACCCTTTATAGTAACTCAATTCCACATCGAAGTTAGGAAGAAATTCTTGCGCGTACTGCTTAAAAATAGGTGTCAGGGTATCCACATATCCCTGACGAGTAGCAGATAATGACTCACCTAGTTCAGCAAACTGCGACTCCCAATATTGGTTTTGTGGTGCGCTTAAATTTGCCTGCTGTTTCAGCAACGCATTTCTATGCTTTAGAAATTTACCGTACTGATTTGCAAGCGATTGAAACTGATGTTCCACGTGAAACAATCCCCAATCACAAAACCGACGGCGCTCGGATGGCGAACCAATAATAAGGTCAGTGCTCTGCGGAGTAAAAAGCTGAAGCGGTACCAGGCTGACTAAATCTGATAACTTATTTGAATGCTCACCGTTAATACTACAGGTGAATGTCTCATTTCGACTTCGTTGAAAGCCTAGCTTTAATTTATCCCCTTCTTCGGTTCTGCATGACGCGAAAACACTGAAGCTGTCTTTTTCATTTTGAATAACCGAGCTGTGCTTATTTGTTCTAAAAGAACGTCCAAAACCAAGGTAGTAAAGTGCCTCGATTAGCGAAGATTTCCCACTCCCATTTACCCCTTTAATGATGGTTAAAGCTGGTGAAGGAGAAAGTGATACGGAAGTAAGATTACGAAACTGTGTAATCTGGACGCGGTCCAGTTTCATGAGGTCACACTGATGAAAGAAATGAAGCGAGGAGTATCAACACTCATCGCTTCTTGAATTGATAATTTAAATAACAAAATAACGTGGAATATGCGAAACGCTGCAAACACTTAATGTAGTAGTGACTACAGTCGCATTGGCATAATAACGTATAACGCGGCGTCATCAGCATCATCTTCGATTAGCGCACTTGCGTTTGAGTCTGATAGGCTAACTTTAACACCATCAGATCCAAGCGCATTCAATACGTCAATTAAATAGGCAACGTTAAAGCCAATTTCTAAATCGTCACCTTGATATTGAACATCAACGATTTCTTCCGCTTCTTCTTGCTCTGGGTTATTAGCCGTTATCTTAAGCTCACCAGAAGACAAGTTTAATCGTACGCCTCTAAACTTTTCGTTAGATAGAATGGCCGCACGTGAAAATGCTTCTTTTAATACGGCTTTGCTCGCAATAATTTCCTTGTCGCCATTTTGAGGTAAAACACGGCGATAATCAGGAAATCTACCATCAACTAATTTCGAAGTGAAAATGAAATCGTTTGAGAAAATTCGAAGATGGTTGGCGCCTATTTGCACCTTAAGAGATTTATCATCTTCGCTAATAAGACGAGAAATTTCTAACACGCCTTTACGTGGAATAATCACCTGACGAGATGGCAAAGCGGTCTCGTAGTTTAGGCGACAAAGAGCAAGACGGTGACCGTCTGTTGCAACGGTACGAATGATATTCTCTTCCGTTTCAAGGGACATACCATTTAAGTAATAACGTACGTCTTGTTGAGCCATTGAGAAGCTCGTTGCATCGATAAGACGTTTTAGATCACTGCACGATAATTCAAACTCAACTTCGCCTTCCCAGTCTTCTAGATTTGGGTAGTCGTTGGCAGATAAAGTAGAAAGCGTATAACGACCTCGACCGGCACGAATAAGTGCTTTGCTGCCGTCTAACGAGAAATGAATATCTGTTCCTTCAGAAATACCGCGAATAATATCAAACAGCTTTTTAGCAGGAACAGTAATTTCACCTTCCGTGAATTCACCTTCTAATTTCACGCTAGAAATTAGTTCTACCTCTAAATCTGTACCAGTAAGCCAAAGTGCGTCCTCACTTACTTTGATGAGAACATTGGAAAGAATTGGCAGTGTGTGTCTACGCTCTACAGCACCAGATACCAACTGTAGGGGTTGTAAAAATTGTTCGCGGCTTATAGTAAATTTCATCGCAGTGCTATCTCGCCTCTAAGGTCGTGGTGTTAGGAAGACAAAGTCCTAATGAGGTTCTTATAGTCCTCTTTTATATCATGACTTTCTTCTCTTAGCTGCTCTATTTTTCTACAAGCGTGTAAAACCGTAGTGTGGTCTCGTCCACCAAACGCGTTTCCTAGTTCAGGTAAACTGTGGTTGGTAAGTTCTTTAGCCAGCGCCATCGCGACTTGGCGAGGACGCGCTACACTACGACTACGTCGTTTAGACAAAATATCAGCTACTTTTATCTTATAATAATCTGCGACGGTTTTCTGAATATTATCAACGGTTACTAATTTTTCTTGAAGCGCGAGAAGGTCTCGAAGGGCTTCGCGAACGAAATCAATAGTGATAGGGCGACCGGTAAAGTTTGCGTTAGCAATAACACGGTTAAGTGCCCCCTCGAGCTCACGTACGTTTGAACGCAATCGCTTAGCTATAAAGAACGCCACTTCATTAGGTAAGTGAATCCGGTTCTCTGCCGCTTTGCGCATCAAAATAGCCACTCGGGTTTCAAGCTCTGGTGGCTCTATAGCAATAGTTAAACCCCAACCGAAGCGCGATTTCAATCGATCCTCTACCCCATCAATCTCTTTAGGATATCTATCAGAAGTAAGTATGATTTGTTGGTTACCTTCAAGAAGCGCATTGAACGTGTGGAAGAACTCTTCTTGTGAACGCTCTTTATTAGCAAAGAATTGAATATCATCGATAAGTAACGCATCAACGCTGCGATAGAAGCGCTTAAAGTCCTCTATCGCGTTATTTTGTAGTGCCTTAACCATATCCTGCACGAAACGCTCTGAATGCATATACACAATTTTAGCGTCACCGTTATTAGCTACGATGCCATTACCCACTGCATGTAATAAGTGAGTTTTACCTAAGCCCGTACCACCGTAAATAAACAGTGGGTTGTAAGAACCGCCTGGGTTATTTGCGACTTGAGTTGCAGCCGCACGTGCTAGCTGGTTAGATTTACCTTCGACAAAGTTGTCGAATTGATAAGTCGGATTAATATTACTTTTATGCTTCATCGCCTCAGGGATCGGGATCACTTTCGGCGGTGTAGACGATCTTGGCGCTTGATCTGCGTATGCATTATATCCATTACGGTCGTGGTTTTGCGCACCGCGATCATTTAGATCCATACCCTGTGTGTATGAAGGTGATTTTGAAAACGCATTGTTTTGTCCTTGATCACCCGCTTGGCTTGCCGATGATGGCATACCGCTATTCGACATTGGTGAATAAGACGATGTGTGCTGCCCATTACTGCCGCTGTGAACAGGCTGATTACTAGTATTATAGTTCTGATACCCTTGACCGCCCGCAGGTGCACTAGGCTTACTTGGTTGATTATTAGGCGTATTTGGAGCAGGCGAAGATCCGCTGGTACTTACAGGCTGACTACGGCTTACGCTGTGACGATTCATCACTTCTAAACGCAATTGTGGTGCGTCACTTCCGGCAAACTCTTTTAGTAGTGCGGTAATATTATTCAGGTACTTGTCTCTTACCCAATCAAGTACAAAACGATTGGGAGCATAGAGTGCAACCACGCCTTGTTGTTCTTCACAAACAAGCGGTCGTATCCACATACTAAACTGCTGCGTTGGTAATTCTTGACGCAATCTTTCAAGGCATTGGTTCCACAAGGACATGGTACGTAGTTAGCTCCCGTAACTCGCTGAAAAAACCAACTCCTAAAAAGCCAAGCATAGAGAAAGCAGGCACTAAAAAGCGCCATTAGAAGAAAATAGCGTTGGAAGTGTTGGGTAGCAGCGAGAAATTAAGTTATCGTTTTAATCGCTGTGGATTATCTTACTTTATCAACACAATGTAAATGGCGATCCCGATCGATCTTTTCGATCAAAACAACAAGCTACTGATTAATAAGCTTTTTTCTTTTAGATCAAATCAAACTATAACGAGAAAAATTCATTCTAAATTTGTGCTAAAAAACTGTTAGATCACCTTGCTTTTTATATCTATCTCTGTGTTTTTCACAACGCACTGTGGATAACCTAACCAAATTTTACGCGTTATTCACAGACGATTTATACGAAAACTGCGTTATCGATTAAGCTGTCGGTTAGAAAATGCAAAAATTGTTCACTTATTCATCCGAAAAGCGAGAATATGCATTGACAGCACGCCCCGAGATCTCTAGAATTCAGCGTCCTTTTTCGATGGGCTTTTCTGGTGAAAACACCACATTGTTCTGGCAACAGCATAATGTGTTACCAAAAACGCCTATGTTTAACTAAATATAAGTGAGACTTTGGTCATGAAAAGAACATTTCAACCGAGCAATCTAAAGCGCAAGCGTTCTCACGGTTTTCGTGCTCGTATGGCGACTAAAAATGGTCGTAAAGTACTAGCAGCTCGCCGTGCAAAAGGCCGCGCTCGTCTTTCAGCTTAATTGAAAGACGCCAAAGTGGGCGAGAATAATTTTTCTAGGGAGTTACGTCTGTTAACTCCCACCCACTTTACCTATGTGTTTGATAACGCAACCCCAGCTGTATCTCCCTCTTTTACTGTTCTAGCCAGAAAAAATACACTTTCAACTCCTCGTTTAGGCATTACGCTCGCGAAAAAACGTATCCGTAAAGCTCACGATAGAAATCGTTTGAAACGATTAGTCAGAGAAAGTTTTAGGCATAAACAGCACAACTTACCCAATGTCGATATTATCGTAATTGGCAAGTCTGGCGCTGACAACCTTAGCAACCAAGAAGTTTTCGCTACATTGGACAAGCTATGGAAAAAATTAAACAAGCGTTGCGGCAACTCTTAATTGCAGTGCCTTTGGCCTTGATAAAATTCTATCAATGGTTCATTTCCCCTATGTTAGGGCAACGATGTCGTTTCCATCCTTCTTGTTCTTGGTATGCTATAGACGCATTAAAAACGCACGGATTAGTAAAAGGCGGTTGGTTATCTATTAAACGCATATTAAAATGCCACCCTTTGCATGCCGGCGGATATGATCCAGTGCCGGAAAAACAACAAGATAAACACTCAAAATAAAGAGACCTCTATGGAATCGCAACGTAGTTTTCTGATAATTGGCCTTGCGCTAGTTAGCTTTTTGCTTTGGCAATCATGGCAAAAAGATTATGGGCCACAGCCAGTTGTGCCTGTTGAGCAACAACAAACGCAAGAGACATCACAAGGCGTACCGTCATTTAATGAAAATGGCAGCGAAGATGTACCAAGTAGTGATAGCGTTCCTGCTGCACAACCTATCGCAGCGGCGCAAAGCTCAAACCGCATTATTGAAGTTAAAACCGATACGCTAGATTTACGCATCGATTTGCTAGGCGGTGATGTGGTATCAGCAGACTTACTTAAGTTTCCGGTAGAGCAAGGTTCAGACATTCCTTACAGCCTACTTCGCTCTGGCAACGGTCTTTATGTAGCGCAAAGTGGCCTAATCGGTGCTCAAGGGCCTGATGCCAGCAGCAGTGGCCGCCCAGTGTATAATGCACAAAGTGACTATTATGAGATGACTGGCGACACTCTTGTTATTCCTCTTACGTGGAAAAACAACCAAGGATTGTCGATTACTAAAACTTTCACTTTCACTAAAGGTCAGTACGACGTAAATGTTAGCTATAACGTTGAAAATGGCACCGGCAGCGCAGCAACGGTTCAGCCGTATGCGCAGCTTAAACAAGTGATGGAGTTTGAAGACGACAGCAACATGTTTATGCCAACGTACCGTGGTGCTGCATATTCAACAGAAGATGACCGCTACCAGAAATATTCGTTTGACGAGATTGAAGATGACAACCTACGCGAAACCACGAAAGCGGGTTGGGTTGGCATGCTTGAACATTACTTTGTATCAGCATGGGTACCTTCACAAGAGCAAACGAACACGCTTTATTCTCGTAATCTGAAAAATCAGTATGCGGTAATTGGTGTATTATCGCCGTCTGAAAGCGTAGCGCCTGGTGAAACCAAAACCCTTGCGTCTACCCTTTACATGGGTCCTAAAGATCAAGAAAGCCTAGCGAAAATTGCGCGCGGATTAGACCTAACTGTTGATTACGGTATTCTTTTCTGGATTTCACAGCCGCTATTCGCCCTTCTTACCTTCCTTCATAGCCTAGTTAATAACTGGGGTGTGGCAATTATCCTTATCACTATTGTAGTAAAAGGCGCGATGTACTGGCTAACTAAGAAGCAATACGAGTCAATGGCACGTATGCGCAACTTAGCACCTAAGATGCAGCAGCTAAAAGACCGTTTTGGCGACGACAGACAAAAAATGTCTCAAGCTATGATGGAGCTTTACCGCAAAGAGAAAGTAAACCCAATGGGCGGTTGCTTACCTCTTCTTCTGCAAATGCCTATCTTCCTTGCGCTTTACTGGGTACTGATGGAAAGTGTTGAACTACGCCATGCAGACTTTGTGCTTTGGATCACTGACCTTTCTACAAAAGACCCGTACTTTGTGCTGCCAATTCTAACTGGCGCAAGTATGTACCTATTGCAAAAACTTCAGCCAACCACCATTACTGATCCAATGCAGCAGAAAATCATGCAATGGATGCCGGTAGCAATGAGTGTATTCTTCCTGTGGTTCCCTGCAGGTCTGGTACTATACTGGCTAGTCAGTAACGTGATTACCTTGGTTCAAGCCAAAATGATTTATGCTTCAATGGAGAAGCGGGGCATCAGCAGTAAATAACACGCTGATCAATGAATTATACAGCCCGCCTATGCGGGCTGTTTTGTCTTAAGAGGAATAACCTGTGCCATCATTTGATATTGTTTCTGAAATCAACATGGAAGAAGTACGCAACGCCACTGAAAACGCAAGCCGTGAGCTATCAACGCGTTTCGACTTTCGCGGTATTGACGCGAGCTTTGAGTACAAAGATAAAACCGTGGTCATGAAAGCTGAAGCTGAATTCCAACTTCAGCAAATGGAAAGCATGTTTAGAACGGCGATGTCTAAACGTAACGTCGACACTTCATCTATGGATGTTAAACCCTACGATGCCCACGGTAAAACTTACCGTCAGACCATTACCTTTAAAGAAGGTATTGAGCAGCCGATGGCGAAGAAGATTGTGAAGCTGGTGAAAGACGCAAAAATCAAAGTGCAAACGGCTATTCAAGGCGAAGAACTTCGCGTAACAGGTAAAAAGCGTGATGATTTGCAGCAAGTGATTTCGCTGGTTAAAGAGTCGAACTTAGGCCAACCTTTTCAATTTAAAAACTTCCGCGACTAATTATGGAATCACTCACCCTTTCTACCGACACTATTACCGCACAAGCGACAGCGCCCGGTCGTGGCGGCGTAGGTATAGTACGTGTTTCAGGTCCTAAGGCTAAAACCATCGCAGAGGCGTTAGTACCAAGCGCACTAACACCACGTCTTGCGACCTATACGCCGTTTGTTGATGCTAACAACAGCGTAATAGACCAGGGCATAGCACTGTTTTTTAAAGGCCCTAACTCATTTACCGGTGAAGATGTACTTGAACTGCAGGGCCATGGCGGTCAAGTTGTCATGGACATGCTGATTGATGCCGTGCTTGCAACGGGCCATGCCCGACTTGCCAATCCAGGTGAATTCAGTGAACAGGCCTTTTTAAATGATAAATTAGACCTTGCGCAAGCAGAGGCGATTGCCGACTTGATTGATGCAAGCTCTAAACAGGCAGCCAAAAGTGCGTTGCGCTCCCTACAGGGTGAGTTTTCTACACAAATTCAAACGCTATCTGACCAAATCGTGCATCTTCGTATGTACGTAGAGGCGGCCATCGATTTTCCTGAAGAAGAAATTGATTTCTTATCTGATGGGAAAGTATCAGGTGACTTAAGCGCAATTATGCAAAGCTTAACCAAAGTGCGCGAACAGGCTAAACAAGGCACCTTGTTGCGCGAAGGTATGCAGGTGGTGATTGCGGGGCGACCTAACGCCGGTAAATCGAGCTTATTAAACGCCTTAGCAGGACGAGATAGCGCCATTGTTACCGATATAGCCGGTACCACGCGAGACGTGCTTAAAGAGCATATACACATTGATGGTATGCCGGTGCACATTATCGACACAGCAGGACTTCGAGAAAGCCCAGATAAAGTGGAACAAATTGGTATTGAGCGCGCGTGGCAAGCCATTAATGAAGCTGACCACGTATTATTCGTTGTAGACTCTACCGCAACTGCTGTTATCGACCCTTATGAAATATGGCCAGAATTTATGGCCCGATTGCCACAAGGCATCCCCGTTACCGTAGTTCGCAACAAGGCCGACCTTAGTACCTTAGATATTGGACAAAGCACAGTTGCCACCGAGCAAGGTGATATCTCAGTTATCAATCTATCAGCCAAAGAAGGTAGCGGCGTCGACACGCTAAAAGCACATCTAGCCAAAACCATGGGCTTCGATACTACAACTGAAGGTCAATTTATTGCGCGCAGACGACACATAGACGCACTCGACCAAGCCTACAGTTATGTAAGCACTGGCGAACAACAACTGCATGATGCTATGGCGGGTGAGTTGCTTGCTGAAGAATTGCGCTTGGCTCACCAGGCACTATGTGAGATAACCGGTGAATTCACGTCAGACGATCTACTTGGTAAGATTTTTTCATCGTTCTGTATCGGCAAATAGCGTGACCATAAAAGTAAGAAGGTGAATAACCTACGGGATAAGCCGCACTTACGTTAAGACGACAATCGTAAATAGAGAAGCAACCCAATAATGAGCAAGCATTTTGAAATCATCGTCGGCACCATGTTAGGTGCCGCAGAATATGTGGCTGATGCCATTGCGGCAAAACTTGATGCGAGCGGGCACACCCACACTATTCACGCTGAACCAAATTTAGATGAGATTAAAACAGAATCAACGTGGATCGTGTGTACATCAACCCACGGTGCTGGCGAATTACCTGACAACATCCAGCCGTTCGCAAAACAGTTAGAGGGCGCAGATTTAAGCGCAGTAAACGCCTACGTTATTGGGCTAGGTGACACCAGTTACGACACCTTTTGTTTCGGCGCAAAAGAAATGGAAAAACACATTAAAAACGCAGGTGGCACGTTAATTACCGACGCGCTATACATCGATGTGCTAGAACACCCTATCCCTGAAGATGCCGCCGTGGAATGGTTTGACGAAAAGCTGGCCAATGCTTAACAAGCGTTTTTACGTGGAACCAATGCGATGAACAGCAACCTTACCCAAGCTGAACTAGCGGCGTTGCAATCTCCCCTCTCTAACGATTGCCGGGTACTGTATTTACTTGGGCTTCGAACAGGTGCAAATTCGGCAACGACATCGTCGGCACCTATTGATTATAAGCAATTATTGAATTTGCTAAACGGCGACAGCAAAGACGAGCCTTACCAACGCGGTCGTCAAATCAATAGCTTGGTGAAGCAGCTTGAACAAGTGGGTTTGGTTGCCCTGCCCCTTGAACTTGATCTTGAGCATACAATCAACGGGAAAACCCTACTTCTTCCGCTTCTAAGCGAGCCACAATCGGACTTCGACCAACTACATGCCCGTCATAGCGCCATGACCCCTAATTGGACGCCCAACAAGGCGTTGTTTGAAGAAATGGCCTCGCTACTGGGTATTATCGATAAAACATTTGATGACAACGAGGTGGGTGAATTCATTGCCTATTGGTTAGGAAGACCTAGTTCAGTGTTTAGCGAATTCCAATGGACACAAAAGTTTGCCAACAATATCAAGCGCAAGCGTCTCGCTTCAGGCTACGCCCCAACAAAGGTGGTGGGAACGCAACAAGTGAAAGTTGCAGCCGGCATAGAAGCAGATGATAATGCTAGAAAGCTGGTGGAAAAGTATGCCGCAACTAAGAAGAGTTAATTCGTTATGGATCGTATAACAGACAAAATTGCTAATTTAGCGAGAGCGCTCAACAAAGACGTCGATCCCAATCGTGAATACATCGACTATAAAACGCTGCGTAAGCAGTACGAAGCGAAAGCGAACGAAGAAGTATCACAACTACAGCAGCGTAGTAAAAAAGCGCGTGTAGAAGCTATTTATGGCCGTTCTGATCTGAATCCTAAATGGACCTTCGCCAACTTAGTTGAAGACAGTGACGATGTGATTGAAGCCGTATCGATAGCTCAGTCTTTTATTGCTGCCCATGACGACCCTGCATGGCGTCAAAGCGGCTCGCATATGATGCTGTTTTACGGCGATTACGGTCGTGGTAAATCACATATTGCCGGTGCCATTGCCCATCAACTTATAGAGCAGTACGAAATTTCAGTGCTTTATCGTCAACTGTCTACACTGCTTGAAATGCGCAATTTCTCATTTGATTTTGGGGCTTCAGACAACGCAGGGCAGCGCTTCAGGGAGATCAATCAGGAACTGCTAGACGTTGATCTGCTTATTCTTGATGAGGTGTGTGTAAACGAAAGCGTGTTAAAGAAAAATGCGCAGAGTTGGTTTGGTAACCTGCTTAGACAGCGCTTAGTAAACAAGAAAAACTGTATTTTGATCACCAATCACAATTTAGCTGAACTTGAAAATGCCCTTGGCCCCTATTGTTTTGAGTCGATTAAAGAGTACGACACTTACAAGGTTAGGTTCCAAGGTCCAAGCCGCCGTGAAGGCTTAACCATTGAACAAGAAGACATGCAAGGTTCTGTTTCACAGCCACGCTATCAACCCAACCAGGTGCGCTAATAGCACCTGGTTTCCTCTCTCTCGAAACCTAGCCTTTACTCTGCTAGGTCTTTTCCTTCATTAAACCTTATTGCATGTTCCTGTTGTGCCAGGTAATAGCGAATCAATTAGCCTATTGATCACACTTTTACCAAAACAATACGGTTTTAATTCATAGATACACTCAACGATCTCCTTCAGTCAAACAAATAACCATTCTTACAGACCAACTTCTTCCTTGTAAAAGTGACTTTATTTTGGTCATCTTCTATGTTTTTCTCCTGAAAAATGGTCTGTTTTGAAAAAATAATCTTGTCGTCCATAAAAACGTGCACACTTTTTGAAGGTGTTGATAAATGCGATCTGGCGATCTAATCACAGCTTTTTGGAAAAGATCTCCTCCACAATGTGATCACGCTATAACGCACGTATCTACACGATCTTTTGATCGCGATACATAAATAGCAAACATTTTATCCCCAGTTGAATCACATCTTGATCACCCCTGTGGATAGGATCCTACAAACCACTGTGCATAAGCTTTGATCGAAAAAAGAATAACTTTTCAAACGATTCGGGGTGTGGATAAAAAGGCCATTTATACACAAGTTTGAGGTAGGGTTATGGATCGGGGTTTCCCAATGTTATTGATCGCGTAACTTGATGATCTTTATGTGCTTTGATCGGTTACCCACAGATCTTGATGATCCTAATAAAAGTAAAAATAAACAGATCTAAAAGAGATCTTAAGATCTTATAATTCGATCACACCTTTTCAAAAACAGGTTTTAGAGGAAAATTTAATCATTTCTTTATCCAATAAGTCAGATAAAATACGCGCCCTTTTTTCAGCAGTCTCTGCGTGAGAAAAATTGGTTTTTAATCGGCTTATCGTAAGTTAATAGTGAGGTTTAACCATGTTTTATGCTGAAGCATTTGATGTCATCGTTGTAGGTGGTGGACATGCAGGTACAGAAGCGGCACTTGCAGCTGCTCGCATGGGTGCAAATACGCTGTTGCTCACTCACAATATTGAGACGATAGGCCAGATGTCGTGTAACCCTGCAATTGGTGGGATCGGTAAAGGCCATCTTGTAAAAGAGATCGATGCGTTAGGTGGTGCAATGGCACTGGCTATCGACAAAGGTGGTATTCAGTTTAGAACATTGAATTCTTCTAAAGGCCCGGCTGTTCGTGCAACGCGTGCGCAAGCGGACCGTACGCTTTACAAAAACGCCATTCGCGACATTGTTGAAAATCAAGAAAACCTAACCTTGTTCCAACAGAGTGTTGACGATCTGATTGTTGAAAACGATCAGGTATGCGGTGTTGTTACGCAAATGGGCTTGAAGTTTAAAGCCAAGTCAGTGGTACTGACAGTGGGTACTTTCCTTGGCGGAACCATACACATTGGCCTTGAAAACTATCGCGGCGGTCGTGCCGGCGATCCACCGTCTATCGCACTTGCAGATAGACTACGTGCCCTTCCGTTTCGTGTTGACCGTTTAAAAACTGGGACACCAGCAAGACTTGATGCTCGCTCGTTAGATTTTTCTGTAATGCAGCCTCAACCTGGTGACAATCCCACGCCGGTATTTTCGTTCATGGGTGATAGAACCATGCACCCTACACAGATCCCGTGCTATATCACCCACACTAACGAAAAAACCCACGATATCATTCGCGGGGGATTAGATCGCTCACCCATGTTTACTGGGGTTATCGAAGGTATCGGACCGCGCTATTGCCCAAGTATCGAAGATAAGATCACCCGTTTTGCAGATAAGACATCGCATCAAATTTTTGTTGAGCCAGAAGGTTTAAACAGCATTGAAGTTTATCCAAATGGTATTTCAACCAGTTTGCCATTTGACGTACAGATGAACCTTGTCCGCTCGATCAAAGGTTTTGAAAATGCGCACATTGTTCGCCCGGGCTATGCCATTGAATATGATTTCTTTGATCCACGCGATCTGAAACAAACACTGGAAACGAAATTTATTCGAGGTTTGTTCTTTGCTGGCCAAATTAACGGTACCACTGGCTATGAAGAAGCGGGTGCGCAAGGGTTAGTAGCAGGCGCAAACGCAGCGCTACAAGTTCAAGAAAAAGACCCGATGATTTTACGCCGCGATCAAGCATACATGGGCGTACTTATCGACGACTTAGCCACCATGGGTACGAAAGAGCCGTACCGCATGTTCACTAGCCGTGCAGAATACAGACTACTGCTTCGTGAAGACAATGCCGATAGCCGTTTAACCGCGATGGGCCGAGAGATTGGTCTTGTTGATGATGCGCGCTGGGCGAAATTTAACGATAAGATGGAAGCGGTAGAAAGTGAGCTGCAGCGTCTACGCGGTCAGTGGATCCACCCTGATCACGCGGCAACGCCGGAACTCAATACCATGCTGAAAAATCCGGTGAGTCGTGAACATTCTCTTGAAGAGCTGATCCGTCGACCTGAAATGACTTACGGTCAGTTAATGGAAATTGAAAGTGTTGGCCCAGGTCTCGAAGATCCGGTTGCTGCAGAGCAAGTGGAAATTCAAATTAAGTACGCCGGCTACATTGCCCGTCAAATGGATGAAATCGCGAAAACGCAGCGACACGAAAACACCTTGTTGCCGGTTGATATGGACTTCAGCAAGATTTCCGGCTTGTCTAACGAGGTTGTAGCCAAGTTAACCGAAGCCAGACCGGAAACTATCGGTAAAGCGTCACGTATTTCGGGCATTACCCCGGCGGCCATCTCTTTACTGCTGGTTTACCTTAAAAAACACGGCATGTTGCGCAAGCAAGAGAAAATCAGTGCGTAAAACACGCGCTTAAGTCAACACATTACTCGCAGCGCTTAGTTTTTCCTATTTATTCGCGTATTATGATAATCATAATTGCCTAAACTATGCGAAAACTAGAAAAACTCGGCGCTTTTCACACTGTCCTATTGCACCAATTTACATTCGTTGTGCGGCTTTGATTAATTTATGTGCCTTCTTCAAGCGCACTTGTATCGAGCATGAAGAGCTGCATTAAGAAACGGCTGTAAATGAGCGGCAAATAACGATTCGCCACGGGTGTTTATGGTATGGACTGTGTAGAGCAAAAAACATTAACGCGAACAGACAGATTTTTCGATGACGATACAGCAAGAATTGCACACCATTTTGGTGTCTGGACTCGATGCCCTTTCACTAGATTTAAGTGATAAGCAACAGCAGCAGTTAGTTGATTATGTGCTGCTTATGGACAAATGGAATAAGGCGTACAACCTGACTTCTGTGCGCGATCCTAAGCAAATGATGGTGAAACACATTCTAGACTCGCTGGCTATTGTGCCCTTTCTTGATGGTGACAATATCATTGATGTTGGTACGGGCCCTGGCCTTCCTGGTATGCCATTAGCTATCGCGTTTCCGGATAAATCTTTTACACTGCTTGATTCGCTAGGCAAACGTGTACGGTTTATGACCCAATGTGTGCATACCCTTGGACTAACTAACGTAACCCCAGTGCAAAGCCGCGTTGAAGAGCACAATGGCGATACGCCTTACGATATTGTGTTAAGCCGAGCTTTCGCTTCACTAAAAGATATGTTGCACTGGTGTCAGCATCTGGTAGATTCAGAAGGTCAATTTTTGGCGCTTAAAGGTCAGTTTCCACAAGATGAAATAGACGAAGTGAGTGATCACTTCCATGTGAGCAAAACGGAAAACCTCACTGTGCCAAATTTGGTAGGCGAACGACATCTGGTTTGGCTAAAAAAGAAATAGCCAAAAAATAGAAATAGACGAGAACAGGATCAAACGTGGCTAAGGTAATCGCGATCGCGAATCAAAAAGGTGGTGTTGGAAAAACAACCACCGCAGTTAACGTGGCAGCGTCAATGGCAGCAACTAAACGCAAAGTGTTGCTGATTGATCTCGATCCACAGGGTAATGCAACCATGGGAAGCGGCGTTGATAAATACGACGTTGAATCTACGGCATTTGAATTGTTGATTGAAGAAAAGCCTATTAACGATGTTATCGTTAAAGCGACAAGCGGCAAATACGACCTCATCGCGGCGAACGGTGACGTGACCGCGGCAGAAATCAAGCTGATGGAAATGTTTGCCCGAGAAGTAAGGCTTCGCAACGCGTTGAAGCCCGTTATGGATTACTACGATTTTGTCTTTATCGACTGCCCGCCTTCACTTAACCAGCTAACAGTGAACGCCTTAGCGGCTGCCGATTCGGTAATGGTGCCTATGCAGTGCGAATATTATGCGCTAGAAGGCCTTACTGCTCTTATGGATACCATTCAAAAACTGGCATCTGTAGTGAATCCAGAATTGAAGATTGAAGGCGTATTGCGTACTATGTACGACCCGCGCAACCGCCTTGCTAACGACGTTTCAGAACAATTGAAGCGCCATTTTGGTGAACAAGTTTATCGCACGGTTATTCCGCGTAACGTTCGTCTAGCTGAAGCACCAAGCTTCGGTACGCCAGCGATGTACTATGATAAGTCATCGACAGGCGCTAAAGCCTACTTGGCACTGGCGGGTGAAATACTGCGTCGTAGGGACAAAACAACGCCTGCACAGGCAAAAGCAAGTTAAACGACAATAAGCTGAACACTATCAGCACATGCCATAGAGGACACTATGTCAGCACGTAAAAGAGGCCTTGGCCGCGGTTTAGATGCGCTACTCGCAACCAGCCAATCATCTGCTCAAAAAGAACAAGATGCCGCCGAGGTAAATTCAACCAACGGTGAGTTGAGTAAACTCCCTATTGAATACTTAGTGCCGGGCAAGTATCAGCCTCGTAAAGACATGTCACCTGAGGCATTAGAAGAATTGGCATCGTCCATTCGTGCGCAAGGTATTATTCAGCCTATCGTAGTGAGAAAAGTCGACGAGCACCGCTATGAAATCATTGCCGGTGAACGTCGCTGGCGAGCGTCACAATTAGCACAGCTTGACGAAGTACCTTGTTTAGTTAAAAACGTGCCTGACGAAGCGGCAGTGGCCATTGCCCTTATCGAAAATATCCAGCGTGAAGATTTAAATGCTATGGAAGAGGCGCAAGCCCTTGATCGTTTAATGAATGAGTTCGCGCTGACTCATCAAGAAGTGGCCGAAGCGGTGGGCAAGTCACGTACCACGGTGACAAATTTACTTCGCCTGAATAATTTAAACGATGACGTGAAATTGTTAGTTGAGCATGGCGATATTGAAATGGGTCATGCTAGAGCGCTGTTAGCGCTAGAAGGTGAAACTCAGTCAGAAACGGCGCAAGTAGTGTCGGGCAAAGGTCTTACCGTGCGCGATACTGAAAAGCTTGTGAAAAAGCTATTAGAGCCCGCTAAACCTAAGCCAGAGAAGAAAGTTGACCCTGACGTGCAAAACCTTATGACACGACTTTCAGAAAATTTAGGTACACCTGTGAGCATTGATCACAATGCAAAAGGCAAAGGTAAGCTAACGATTAGCTTTAGCGACCTTGAACAATTAGATGGAATTATCTCTAAAATTCAATAGGTTAAAATAATAATAATTGAGATAATCTCTTTGCCTACCCGCAACTGATGCGCTGTTCGGTGCTAACACCGGACACTCTCCTTTCCGGTTATAGCAATAGAAAATTTTCAGAATAACTTTCAAAAAGCGTTGTACTGTTGAAAATTGTCGGTAAAACAGTATACTTCTGACGCTTTTTGTAAGACGTGAACAAGCTGCGAGTAAAAGTGACGAACAAGTTAGCAAAACGCGGGTTAGACCTCGCTAAGAAAGGGCTACTTTTTCAGGCCGTTACAGCCTTAGTTGTTACCGCATTCGCAGGCGCCGCAGGAGGAAGTCATTCCGCCATGTCGGCAGCGGCAGGGGCTTTAATTAGCATTTTGCCTGCGATAGTGTTTGCTGGCTTTGCATTTCGCTATGCAGGCGCTAGCAAAAACGACCTTGTTGCACGAAGTTTTAGCCAAGGCTCAAAAATGAAGCTGGCACTGACAATCATTTTATTTGTAATTGCTTTTAAAGGCTTAAACGCCGCGCCATTAGAGATTTTCATGGCATTTGTGATTACAACCGCTAGCCATGCGCTAGCCATGTTTCATTACGGTACGAAAGAATAAAGACAGCGCAAGGCGTTGCGATAACGAAAACAACGTAATCGACCGATTGAGACTAAAGAACCAGTCACCAAATTTTTACACTTTACAACTTGGGTTAAACAATGGCATCTGAATATACTACCTCAGAATACATCAAGCACCACTTGACCAATGCCACCATGTGCTCAACTGACAACGGGATTGCGTTTAATAAAGCGTGTTCTGATGCTGGTTTTTGGGCATGGCATGTCGATACGTTGGCATGGTCTATTGGTCTTGGTTTACTTTTCCTTTTCATCTTTAGAAGCGTAGCGAATAAAGCGACAACTGGCGTACCTGGAAAAATGCAGGCGTTTGTTGAGTTAATCGTTGAGTTTGTTGATGACAACGTGAAAAGCACTTTCCACGGTAAAAGCGCACTTATCGCGCCATTAGCACTAACTATCTTCGTATGGGTATTGCTAATGAACCTTATGGACCTTATTCCGGTTGACTTGCTTCCTACCATCGCTGGACTTATCGGTTCTTCTGCGTTTGGTATGGATCCACACGACGTTTACATGAAGTCAGTACCAACGACTGACCTTAACCTTACGTTCGCGCTAGCAGCAGGTGTATTCATTCTAATTCTTTATTACTCAATCAAGATGAAAGGGATTGGCGGCTTTACTAAAGAGCTGACTATGCAGCCTTTTGGTCACCCTGTTTTCATTCCGGTGAACTTCATTCTTGAAACGGTTACTTTGCTTGCACGTCCGCTTTCATTAGCGCTGCGTTTGTTCGGTAACCTTTACGCGAGTGAGCTAATCTTTATCCTTATCGCAACGATTGGCTACTTCCAGCTTCCACTGCACTTTATGTGGGCTGTATTCCATATTCTGGTACTTCCGCTTCAAGCGTTCATTTTCATGATGTTGACCATCGTGTACTTGAGCCTAGCAGCTGAAGACCACTAAGAATTAACGGGTATCGGCAACTCAATTGTCGATACCGTTTTTAACCGAGTTTTATTTTAAACATTAACCTTAACTAAACTTTAAATCGGAGATTTAAACATGCTTGCAATCGCAGTTGCTATCCTAATTGGTATGGGTGCTCTTGGTACCGCTATCGGCTTCGGTCTTCTAGGTGGTAAATTCCTAGAGTCTGCTGCTCGTCAACCGGAACTTGCACCACAACTACAAGTTAAAATGTTCATCGTAGCGGGTCTTATCGATGCTATCGCGATGATCGGTGTTGGTATCGCACTATTCCTATTGTTCGCTCCACCTCAGTACCTACTTTAATTCATACTCTAGCGAACTTTTATGAGGAGAGGCGATAGTGAATATTAACGCCACTTTTATTGGTCAATTAATCGCCTTCGCTGTGTTCGTGGTGTTTTGCATGAAATATGTATGGCCTCCACTGATGGCAGCGATTGAAGAACGTCAGAAGAAAATTGCCGATGGGCTTGAAGCTTCTGAACGTGCAGAGAAAGACCTAGAGCTAGCTCAAGCGAAAGCAACAGAGCAGCTTAAAGATGCGAAAGCGCAAGCAGCTGAAATTATCGAGCAGGCCAAAAAGCGCGCCAACCAATTGGTTGACGAAGAAACGCAAAAAGGCCATGCGGAACGCGAAAAGATTATCGCTTCTGGTTATGCCGAAATTGAAGCTGAACGCAATCGTGCCAAAGAAGATTTGCGCAAGCAGGTTTCTGCACTTGCAGTAGCTGGCGCACAGCAAATCTTACAACGTGAAATCGATGCAAACGCGCAAAACGACATTGTTGAAAAACTTGTCGCTGAGCTTTAATAGGGAGATGAGCCATGTCTGAATTGACAACCGTTGCTCGTCCTTATGCTAAAGCTGCTTTCGATTTTGCTGTCGAGAAAGACGCCGTTGCAAAATGGCAAGAAATGCTCGCCTTTGCAGGCGCTGTAGCAGCGAACGATGACATGCACCAGCTTTTATCTGGTGCGGTTGCCGCTGACACGCTTGCCGACATTTTTAACAATGTTTGTGGTGAGCAACTCGACGAACACGGCCAAAACCTAGTTAAGGTTTTGGCTGAGAATAAACGTTTAGCCGCGTTGCCTGAAATTTCTACTTTGTTTGATGCATTTAAAGCAGATTACGACAAAGAAATAGAAGTGGACGTAACCTCAGCATCTACGCTGACTGATGCACAACAAAATGAGTTGGTTGCATCTTTGGAAAAACGTTTGGCACGTAAAGTGAAGCTTAATTGTAACGTGGACCCTGCCCTGATCGCTGGAATGGTAATTAATGCCGGCGATACAGTTATTGATGGTTCCGTAAAGTCGAAATTGAACCGTCTAGCAGACGCGTTGCAAGCATAACGGGGATAAGAGCATGCAACTTAATTCCACTGAAATTGCTGAACTGATCAAGAAAAGAATTGAACAGTTCAATGTAAGCAGTGAAGCACGTAATGAAGGTACTATCGTCGCAGTAACAGACGGTATTATCCGCATTCATGGCCTTGCCGATGTAATGCAAGGTGAAATGATCGAGCTTCCTGGAAGCCGTTACGCAATTGCACTAAACCTTGAGCGAGACTCTGTAGGTGCAGTTGTTATGGGTCCTTATGCGGACCTTAAAGAAGGCGATAAAGTACAATCTACTGGTCGTATTCTTGAAGTACCAGTAGGTAACGCACTACTAGGTCGTGTTGTAAACACACTAGGTGAGCCTATCGATGGTAAAGGCGCAATCGATGCAGCTGGTTTCGAACCAGTTGAAAAAATTGCACCTGGCGTAATCGAGCGTCAATCGGTAGACCAGCCAGTACAAACTGGTTATAAGTCAGTTGACGCCATGATCCCAGTAGGTCGTGGTCAGCGTGAGCTTATCATCGGTGACCGTCAGTGTGGTAAAACAGCAATGGCTGTTGACGCTATCATCAACCAAAAAGGTACAGGCATTAAATGTGTGTACGTAGCGGTTGGTCAGAAAGCATCTACTATCGCTAACGTAGTACGTAAACTAGAAGAGCACGGTGCACTTGACCACACTATCGTGGTTGCAGCATCTGCATCTGAGTCTGCTGCGCTTCAATACCTAGCGCCTTACTCTGGTTGTACTATGGGTGAATTCTTCCGTGACCGCGGTGAAGACGCGCTAATCGTATATGATGATTTGTCTAAGCAAGCTGTTGCTTACCGTCAAATCTCACTACTACTTAAGCGTCCACCAGGCCGTGAAGCTTACCCAGGTGACGTATTCTACCTTCACTCACGTCTACTAGAACGTGCTGCACGTGTAAACGAACAATACGTTGAGCGTTACACAAACGGCGAAGTGAAAGGTAAGACAGGTTCATTGACTGCGCTTCCAATTATCGAAACGCAAGCTGGTGACGTATCTGCATTCGTACCAACTAACGTAATTTCAATTACCGACGGTCAGATCTTCCTAGAAACTGACTTGTTTAACGCAGGTATCCGTCCAGCGGTTAACGCTGGTATCTCGGTATCTCGTGTTGGTGGTGCTGCACAGACTAAAATCATCAAGAAGTTGGGTGGCGGTATCCGTCTAGCCCTAGCTCAGTATCGTGAACTTGCGGCGTTCTCGCAGTTTGCTTCTGACCTTGATGATGCAACTCGTGAGCAACTTGAGCACGGTGAGCGCGTAACTGAGCTAATGAAGCAGAAGCAGTACGCACCACTTTCAATTGCTGATATGGGTGTATCTCTGTTCGCGGTAGAAAAAGGTTTCCTTAAGGGTATCGAGCTTAACAAAATCCTAGATTTTGAAGCCGCTCTTCACTCTTACATGAACAGCGAACACGCTGACCTTATGAAGACTATCAACGAATCAGGTAACTACAACGACGAGATTGCCTCTAAGTTGAACGACGCTTTAACAAACTTTAAAGCGACACAAACTTGGTAATCAATGGTGCTGGTGTTTAGCCACCAGCGCAATTCGTTGAGTAATCGGAGAGATAGTCATGGCCAGCGGTAAAGAAATAAAAGGTAAGATTGGGAGTATCAAAAATACTCAGAAGATTACCAGTGCGATGGAAATGGTTGCTGCGTCTAAAATGAAAAAGGCGCAGGAACGCATGGCTTCTGGCCGTCCATATGCACAAAATATGCTTAAAGTGATTGGTCACATTGCAAACGGTAACCTTGAATATCGCCATCCTTATTTGGAAGAGCGTGAAGTCAAGCGCGTCGGTTACATTGTGATTTCCACTGACCGAGGCTTATGTGGTGGCTTGAACACCAATGAATTTAAGCTCGTCACTCAAGACGTCAAAAAATGGCGTGAACAGGGTGTAGAAGTGGATTTCGCTGCATTAGGTTCTAAGGCGTGCAGTTTCTTTAACCGTTTTGGTGGCAAGTTACTTGCTGCTGAATCTGGTTTAGGTGACAAGCCGTCTGTGAGCGATGTAGTGGGTGTTGTACGCGTTATGCTTAAAGCGTACGACGAAGGACAAATTGACCGAGTATTCTTGGTATTCAATGACTTCGTTAACACCATGACACAGAAACCTGTGATCAATCAGTTATTGCCTTTGCCAAAGTCAGAAGACGAAGAATATCAACATCGTTGGGACTACATCTACGAGCCAGATCCAAAAGAAATTTTGGAAGCACTAATGGTTCGTTACATTGAGTCTCAGGTGTATCAGGGTGTTGTAGAAAACGCGGCGTCAGAACAAGCTGCGCGAATGGTTGCCATGAAGGCAGCAACCGACAACGCCGGTAACCTCATTGATGAGTTACAACTGGTATATAACAAAGCGCGTCAGGCTGCAATCACACAAGAAATCAGTGAGATTGTGAGCGGTGCCGCAGCGGTGTAGGCAAAGGTTTAAAAGAGATAACGAGGACAAATTATGAGTCAAGGTAAGGTCGTCCAAATCATTGGCGCCGTTGTGGATATTGAATTTCCACAAGATGCGGTACCAAGAGTTTATGACGCACTACGAGTTACCGAAGGTGACTTGTCAGGTCTAACCCTGGAAGTGCAACAGCAATTAGGTGGTGGTGTTGTTCGTGGCATCGCACTAGGTACTACTGACGGACTAAAACGTGGTCTTGCAGTAGAAAATACCGGTAACCCAATCATGGTTCCAGTTGGTACGAAGACACTTGGTCGTATCATGGACGTATTGGGTAACCCAATCGACGAAGCAGGCCCAATTGGTGAAGAAGAGCGTATGTCTATTCACCGTGAAGCGCCTAGCTACGAAGATCAGTCTAGCTCGGTAGAACTACTAGAAACTGGTATCAAAGTAATCGACTTGGTTTGTCCATTCGCTAAGGGTGGTAAAGTTGGTCTATTCGGTGGTGCGGGTGTAGGTAAAACCGTAAACATGATGGAACTTATCCGTAACATCGCAATCGAGCACAGCGGTTTCTCAGTATTCGCTGGTGTTGGTGAGCGTACGCGTGAGGGTAACGACTTCTATCACGAAATGAACGAATCAAACGTACTTGATAAAGTATCGCTTGTATACGGTCAGATGAACGAGCCACCGGGTAACCGTCTACGTGTTGCACTTACCGGTCTAACAATGGCTGAGAAGTTCCGTGACGAAGGCCGTGACGTTCTATTCTTCGTAGATAACATCTATCGTTATACCCTAGCAGGTACTGAAGTATCAGCACTTCTAGGTCGTATGCCATCTGCGGTAGGTTACCAGCCTACTCTTGCAGAAGAGATGGGTGTACTTCAGGAACGTATTACGTCAACGAAGACAGGTTCAATCACTTCAATCCAAGCGGTATACGTACCTGCGGATGACTTGACTGACCCATCTCCAGCGACAACCTTTGCTCACTTGGATGCAACGGTAGTACTTTCTCGTGATATCGCGTCTCTTGGTATCTACCCTGCGGTAGACCCACTAGATTCAACGTCTCGTCAGCTAGACCCGCTAGTAATTGGTCAAGAGCACTATGACGTAGCACGTGGCGTACAGACTGTTCTTCAGCGCTATAAAGAGCTGAAAGACATTATCGCGATCCTAGGTATGGACGAACTATCTGAAGAAGACAAGCAAGTGGTATCACGTGCTCGTAAGATTCAGCGTTTCCTATCTCAGCCGTTCTTCGTAGCAGAAGTATTTACTGGTGCACCTGGTAAATATGTATCGCTAAAAGACACAATCAGTGGCTTTAAAGGCATTCTAGACGGTGAATACGATCACCTTCCAGAGCAGGCCTTCTACATGGTTGGTTCTATCGAAGAAGCGCTAGAGAAAGCCAAGAAAGCATAATGACAGGGCTAGCAGTTGCTAGCCTAGCATCATGCTAACGTACCTAATCAGGAGGTTCACATGGCAATGACAGTACATTTGGACGTAGTAAGCGCGGAGAAAGCGATTTTCTCAGGTCGCGTTGAAGCGATTCAGGTGACAGGTAGCGAAGGTGAGCTGGGTATTCACCCAGGGCACGCGCCACTTATCTCTGCTATTAAACCTGGTATGGTGCGTTTGGTTAAACAGCACGGTGAAGAAGAAGTAATCTATGTTGCTGGTGGTGTACTAGAAGTACAACCTGGCAATGTTACCGTACTGGCTGATACCGCGGTTCGAGCTGAAGATCTTGACGAGCAGGCAGCAGAAGAAGCCAAACGACGTGCAGAAGAGCACATCGCCAACCCAGGCGCTGACTTTAACTACGCTGAAGCAGCTCACGAGCTTGCAGAAGCTATTGCTCAACTTCGTCTTATTCAGAAGTTACGCAAGTAAAAAGCACAGCTTTGAAAAAACCCGCCAAATGGCGGGTTTTTTATTGCCGAACGAAAAGTGGTCGTTCACATTCTCTTACGTTTATTTTTATTGCTATCGCACTACACAAAGCTTATCGTTAGAGCGTTTTAACCGATTTAAATTAAAACGTAATCGGCGCTAATTCTAGTGCCACCTTTGCCTGTAACGAATTATAGAAATGAAGCTTAACCCGTATTCCAACATGCACAAAGGTGCCTCTATTGGATTTTTTCCTCTGCTAACAACACTGATTTTACTTTCAGTGCATTATTTTACGGGTGCGTTAGATTGGCCTGAAGTGGGAAATGTACGTGCACAGCGCGACTTCAACTCTGCTATTGGTATGTCGCTTATTACAGGATACTTTTGGTTTGCGCTTCGTTTAATGCATCAAAACGTGGCTAGCACCCTTATTTCTTTGCTTGTAAAAACTAACCAGCTTAGTCAGTTTTCGGCGCATAGGCGAGAACTCGCCATTGAATTTAGACACCATATTTTCAATGCAATCATCATTTCTATTATGATCACGATTGTGTACTGCATATTCGAAGGATTGATCACGGTAAAACAAGAAATAGACGTTTTATTCTTAACGGCCGCAGCCGTCCCCTTTTGGTTCTTGGCCATTTTATTTTTGTTTCAGATCTCCTCCAACATTAAGTACCTAACTTCTAAAGTTTTGCCCCAAGCTGGTGGAAATATTGACCGACTTAAGTCCATCATGACGATTTTAAAATTAGGAACAACTAACAGCATATTTGCGATGGGGGCACTGGCCATCTTTCCTATCTTTTGGTTGAAAAAAGACATTCCTTCCATTGATGTACTAGTAGTGACGTTCTTCACGGGGATCGTGAGCGTTTATCTATTTTGGCCGGTAATAAAGCTTAAGAGTATGCTTGAGAAAGAGCAGAAAGCTGCTGTTCTGCACCTTGAGGAAAACATAGAAGACGGTATTAAACGATGTGCAAAGCACGAAGAATTCTCTACAGCTGCGTCAATTGAGCAACTAGAAAGCGAAAAAGAACGAGTCTTAAAAATGGGGGCGCGGTTTTTTGCCCCAAGAGATAAGGCAAGAGTGGCTGCGTGTATTGCGTTAATACCGATTTCATGGGTTCTATTGTTCATTGTTGAATGGTTAATTCAACTCCCTCGCTATCATTAGTCAATTCGGGTCTGTTGTTCTTAGCCTTATCTTTTCGCAGCGGTCTATGTGGTATCTAGACAAGGCTCGCTTAATTCCTTCTCGCACCCTAACAGCTATTAATAATTGTCGTATTCACATGGCGTTGGTATGGTAAATCTTCTTAGGTCATAGAGATATCATTGTGCGAATATACGGCGACACGCGTTCAGGAAACTGTTACAAGCTCCAACTGCTTCTTTCCTTGTTAGGTAAAACCTGCGAATGGATTGATGTGGACATTATGAAAGGAGAAACACGCGCTCCTTCTTTCCTAGAAAAGACCCCTAATGGGAAAATTCCGTTGCTTGAATTAGACGACGGCAGGGTGTTGTCAGAATCCAATGCCATCATGCACTATCTAGCATCTAACACTCCTTTAATCCCCTCTTCTCCCTATAGTTTTTCGCAACTTTTACAGTGGCAGTTTTTCGAACAATACAGTCACGAGCCTTATATCGCCGTTGCTCGTTACATCAATGTTTATTTAGGGCTACCCGAGGACAGGAAAGCGGAGTACGAATCTAAACAAGCGGGTGGATATCGCGCACTAGCTGTCATGGAGTATCAACTTAAAACTACGCCATTTTTGCTTGGTGACACGTTAACTCTTGCGGATATTTCATTGTTTGCGTATACCCACGTTGCCCACGAGGGCGGGTTTGACCTTTCCGCCTATCCTGCCATTCGAAATTGGATAAGTTTAGTCAAAGATCAAAAGGGCTTCATTCCCATGAACGCGTAATGTGCACTAAATGAAGTTCTACGCTACAAATGCCTTCTATGTGACATAGGGCCTTGCCACTTATCTTGTAAGGCTCTCTGTGCTCTGTAAAGCCCAGAAACGTCGATTTGATCTAAGCACTGTAGTGCATAAGCTGTTGCTTCTAGCGTAGAAAGTGCATTGCTTAATGTGGTATGACGAATAGCATAGTTAGAAGTGGGTGAAGAAATGAAGTGAAACGCTGGTAACTTTGTTAACCATGGGTTCTGTTTCACTAGACCAAATGCTTGTTTCCAACTTCCATCTATTAGAATTAGCGTTGTGATCTCAGAACGTGCAACGGCATCGACATTTTCTATCGGTGTACTGCAATCACTTGGGTAAACAAGCACTGAATGTCGACGTGAGCAGTGTTCGGATAGGGATTGCATAGCGACGACATCATTAGCAAGTATGATTCGCGTCGAAGGAATACACAATGAAACTAAGCGCGCCGTATTCTTGGCGTGAAGTGCTTCTTTTTCGTGTTGAATTATCACAATCTCTAACGATGTATCTACTGTGTTAATGTGAGAGCAAATACAGGTTTTTTGAGGATATCCACAGTGTTCACAATAAAGGCGCATAACTGAATTTCTTTATTCTCTTTTGAACGTTTATCGCACTTATTAACTAAGTAACTTAATAGATAGGATAATATACAACATGCCGAATGAAGCAGTACAATCTCGAGTAGAGAAAACGCTTTCTTTAGTGCCTGAGGGACAGGTCATAAGTTACGCCTTGCTCGCTGACCTGTGTGGATTACCCGGCAGAGCTAGAATGATGGGAAAGTGTTTAAGAGAGATAAATGCTGACTGCCACTGGCATCGCGTACTACGTGCTGACGGTAAAATTGCTTTTCCTGCTGGCTCTGATAAAGCGGATGAGCAGCGAGAGCGATTAGCAGAGGAAGGTGTGGTCGTTAAAAACTACCGAGTGAATATGACGAAGTTTGGTTGGAAGCCAGATTTACACACTATACTAGTAGAGTTAGAGTACTGAGCTTTCACTTTTTATACGAAAGCAGTTAGCAAATATATGGCGATTAATATAGTGCAGTGCATATAAGATGATAAAAAAGATTACTATTGATCAGTTAGTGCCAGGCATGTTTGTTCATCAAATTTTAGAGCAAAAAGGTGCGTTGAGGGTTACGAGCCAAGGCCGCGTTACGTCTGATGACGTGGTTAAAACACTTAGAAAGCGAGGTGTGAAAACCCTCGCCATTGATACAGATAAGGCGTTTAACGTTGAGCAACCTAGTTCATCGGCTACTGTGGAAAAGCACAAAAACTTGTCTTCTAATCAACCGGTAAAATCAAAAAAGATATCACTCGAAAATGAGCTGGTAAGAGCCGCAAAGCTTCACGAGCAAGGAAAGGCAATTCAAAAGTTGTTACTTGCCAATGTACAAAAAGAGACGCCTTTTGATGCGAGTATTCCCAAAGCATTTTCAAATAAGTTAGTTGAGTCGGTAGATAGAAACCCCGATGCGTTGCTTTGTCTAACTAAAATTCGAGAAAAAGACGACTATTTACTAGAGCATTCTCTGAACGTTGCTATTTTACTCGCCAATTTTGGCAAGTATTTAGGGATGTCTGAAGAAGAGGTGCAAGACCTTTCCTATGCTGGCTTTCTACACGACTTGGGCAAAATCAAAATTCCAGATGAAATTCTTCATAAGCCAGGCCGCCTTACGGACAGCGAAATGGAGATCATGAAAGGTCATGTAAAGCACGGGGTCGACTATTTAAAAAGTACGGAAATTGCGCAGCCACTGATTCAAGCGATTAGTGAGCATCATGAGCGATTGGACGGGTTAGGCTACCCTGCTGGGACCAAAGGTGAGGATATTAGCCAAGCGGGCCGAATGCTTGCCATTGCCGACATGTACGATGCACTCACCGCGGACCGGGTGTATAAGGCCGGTATGTCTAGCCAAAAGGCATTCTCTATTTTGATGAGTGATGCGCCAACGCGTCTTGACCAGTCGCTTGTTCAACAGTTTATAAAGTGTCTGGGCGTTTATCCCGTAGGGAGCCTAGTTCTATTATCAAATGATAAATTAGCGATGGTACTTGAACAGAGAGACTCCCCGCTTACACCACTCGTAAAGGTTTTTTATTCGGTTCGCAGTAACCATTATCTAACGCCGAAAGATGTTGACCTATCATCGGATAAAACAATCAGTATCAACAAAGCCGTCATAGCGTCTGACTATAAGATTGATGTGAACGCATTTTTTGAGCGTTCAGTTTCAATAGGCTAAAACGTTACTTTTTAGCAACACAGTGTAGTATTTACACTGTGTACCAACGCATTTTTTCTTCTTTATTCCAACGTTCATTTAGCTAACGTTCAGGTTTGATGTCCTACAATCCTCTAAACATGAAGTGCTGTAGTGCCTTTGAGTGCTGATTTTTAGGAAAAATTAAGCAGGAAACGAACTCGTGGCGCTCAGATACTCGTTATTGCTTACATACAGAATATTTGCCAGTGGAACGCTAATTGCTATCACTGTAATTGTTTAATGCAAAACTAACACTGAGCTTATTGAGAGTGGCAATGGATAAATGCAACTCATCAATATTGAGCTTTTAATTGAAATAAGAGGAAGTTATGAAAAAGACTCTTGCTGTAAGTTTGATTGCTGCGTCACTAACGGTAGCAGGTTGCGCAACTGATCCGAATAATACGCAAAAAGGTGCTGCTATTGGTGCGGTAGTAGGCGCATTGCTGGGTAAAGCGACAGGTGATAACGACAAAAGTCGTTATGCGTGGGGCGCTGCGGTAGGTGCAATCGCAGGTGGTGCGATAGGTAACTACATGGACAAACAGGAAGAAGAGCTTCGAAATGAGCTTTCTGATACTGGCGTTCAAGTTGTGCGAGAAGGCGATAATCTGCGATTGATCATGCCGGGCGACATTACCTTTGCTACTGACAGTTCTAGCATCAGCCCTAACTTCAATCCGGTTCTTCAAGACGTTGCCAAAGTTGTAAACAACTACGAAAAAACCGTTCTTATGATCAAAGGCCATACGGACGACACTGGCTCTGAGCAGTACAACCAGTCTTTATCTGAGCGTCGTGCAGGAGCGGTTAAGAATTTACTAATTAACTATTCTGTTAACCCGACGCGTATCACGACGGTAGGTATGGGCGAATACGCACCTAAAGTACCTAACAATAGTGCAGCAAACCGCTCGATGAACCGTCGAGTAGAGATGGAAATTCAACCACTCACACAGTCTAATACCTAAAGGTAGTTAAGACTTAAAGAGAAACAAAGGCCCCGTTACGTCGGGGCTTTTTTATTGCATGGTTTTAATTTGATTAGCAACGCTATCTGCAAGCGCGTTGGGGATAGGGATCGTTAAATGATATTGGGTTACTTTCCACTTCGCTCCCTCTTTTATTAAGACACCCGAGCCTCGTGTTTCTCCCAGGCTTTCATTATCGAGCAGTTCATCGAACCAGGCTACATCGTGTTTAGGGGAAAAATAGATATGTCTGTCTCGCGGGTGGTATGTCCATCCTCTGCCCTTGTCAAAGTGAGGTTTGGCATACGCCTTAAACGCTTCTTTGGTCCATACCTCAGATGCGTCGGTGCCAATAAAGATCGCGCTGTCGTGATACAAACCAAAATACTGCTCAAAGTCTGCAATAGACGCATTGTGATGTAGAGCATTAAGTGTCTGATTCACTGCGTCGCGGTCGTTGTTCGCAACGGCCGTCGTCGCAACAGCAAGCATGACCAGACCTAACAATAGATATGTCATAGTGACTCCGTTTTTCTTCTAGTATTTCTTATTATGCTGTTGAACGCATCATTAGTATATTCGAAGCAAATAATTGCCACTGTTTACTGCAATGTTATAGCATTGGGTTAATCGTTTAACTATCGATGCTGTGAGTGGCTAAAACTACCGCTAAATTCTGAACGAAGTTGTGTTGATAGCAAATATTTCCTCCTTGATGTAATGGCTAAAATGTCTTCTAGTATTCAACGAAACCGTATTCGAAGCATCGATATGATGCGTGGCTTGGTCATGCTGATTATGCTTATCGATCACGTGCGAGAGCGCTTTTTTCTGCATTTGCAGGTATCTGATCCCATGGATATCGATACCACGTCACCTTCTCTATTTTTCACACGATTAGCCGCCCATTACTGTGCACCCACATTTGTGTTTTTGACGGGGCTGTCTGCATGGCTCTATGCCAATCCAATGGACTCAGCGAATAAGGCCAAGCCGACACGCAATGTCAGAGAGTTCTTAATTAAGCGTGGATTGTTTATTCTGTTCTTAGAGGTCACATTTATTACATTTAGCTGGGGGGCGAGTTTCCAAACGCTTTATCTTCAGGTGATGTGGGCCATAGGTATCAGCATGATTGCTCTGGCTGTATTGAGTTATCTTCCAAGAACTCTGTTGCTCATTTTAGGCCTCTTAATTGTCTTTGGACATAATGCACTAACGCCAATTAGCTATGTTCCACATGAAACAGGCTATACGCTTTGGACAATGCTGCACGATAGAGGATATATACTTCAGTCAGCCGCCCTAAACATTAAAGTGAGTTATCCCGTGCTTCCTTGGATAGGGGTAATACTGCTCGGTTATGCATGTGGGCCCCTTTACAGTCAACAGCTTGATAAAGCGCGACGCGGTCGGTGGTTGCTTGGTTTATTTGCAGTGTCGCTCAGCCTATTTTTCCTACTTCGCGGTTTAAATATTTATGGTGAGACCTTGCCTTGGGAGCTACAACAAAGTGCCATCACTACGTTGATGTCATTACTTAATTTGACTAAGTACCCCCCGTCTTTAGCATTTTTGCTCTTTACACTGGCCGGCATGTTTCTATTGTTGTTTGCTTTCGAGCGCGTTAAGGATACGCAGTTTGCGTTTCTTGACACCTTTGGCTCGGTCCCGATGTTTTTCTACATCCTGCATTTGTACGTTTTGCTGGTGATGTACGGTATTGCATTCTTTATTTGGGGGGCGAATAAAGGAAAATACGTGGGCGTAGACCATATTTGGCAAATATGGTTAATAGCTGCTGGCCTTAGTTTAGTGCTTTATTTCCCTGTTAAATGGTTTAGCGCCTATAAATCAAAGCACAACGCCCCTTGGCTTAAATACTTGTAAGACAGGCCTTCGCGTCTATTATGGGGTGTACCATCATTAAGGTGGATAGCAAAGTGCACTATTGGAGCGAAAGGTACTTAATTGAAAATTTTAATTGAGAGTTTAGATGAAAGTCGGTTTTCGACTTACCAGCTTGGCTTCATCCTTCATGTTTTACCGTAGACTCCCGAACAACCAAGGAAGGTTCGAAATACAGCTGAACGTTATTAGCCTGACCATATACTTTATTAAGAATGTACTTGGCTGACATTTCAGCCATTTCCGCAATTGGGTTACTGACCGTGGTAAGTCGAGGAAAAACATGGTGGGCAAATACCACGTCATCGAAACCGACCACAGACAAGTCATGGGGAAGGCTCATGCCTAAATCTCTCGCGCAGCTTATCGCACCCGATGCCATCCAATCGTTGGCGCACACTAAAGCCGTGAAAGGCATATCGCGCGCCATGAGCTCTAACAAGCCAATCTTCCCGTCTTCTTCAGAATAGTCGCCGTTAAATATCAACTGTGGGTTTATGGGCAACCCTGCTTCCGACAAGGCGCGTTTATGTCCTTCCAAGCGCAAGCTCGCGTCACACTTGTCAGTCGGTCCAGATATATATGCAATGTCTTTATGGCCTAGCTCGAGTAAGTGGCGGGTAGCCAGATATCCACCCTTTTCATTATCGAGGCTAGTGCATGCCTCAGGTAGCCCTTCCACCTGTCTGTTAACCAAAGCAACGGGAAGTTTCGACTGGTTTAACTCCAATAAATACTCATCGGATAATGCTTCTGCATGCATGATGAGTGCATCGCAGTTACGGCTAATAAGAAACTCTACCGCATCTTTCTCTGTTTCTAGACAATTTCGTCCTACCGAAATAATGACATGTTTATCTGCAGCGCGCAGCGTTGACTCTACAGCTTGCATCAGATCGCCAAAAAACGGGGCGTTGAGTTCAGGTACAAGTACCCCGACGCTGTCAGTGCGGTTATTTGCCAATGAACGAGCGACAGAATTTGGGCGGTAATTTAGCTCTTTAACCGCTTTCTCTACGCGTTCTTTCAGTACTTTGTTTACCGAAGCCTTACCATTTAATACGCGGGATACCGTAGATAAAGAAACACCTGCACGCTCGGCAACTTGATAAATGGTGGGCACGTGATAAGACCTCGTTCTCTAAAACAATCACTCTAACTGACTGTATTATGCCGATATCGGCGGTTGTTCGCTACGTCGAGAGAGTAAAGCTTGTGTAACTTCTTTTTGTTTTTCGTCATTTAATGGGTACAGACAGATTAACGCCGCGCCAGCAAAGCCAAATAGCGCCGGTATCCAACTCATTAAAGACTTCATACCTGGAAGCGTTTGATTAATTGTATTGATATCAAGACCGTTATAGCCATAGCTTCCTAATACCAACAAGACGAGCGCCCCTGCGAAGCCTCCCCCTGTTTTTTGAACAAAAGAGCCTGCAGAGTAGACGAGTCCGGTGGCTCTTCGACCTGTCTTATATTCGCTGTAGTCTGCCGAGTCTCCTAGCATAGAGAAAAATAAGGTAGGCAATATGGCGGCAAAAAACTCTGCACTGCAACCTAGAATGAATATGGCGCTCACGCTTTTCTGAGGAACAAAATAAATGCCAGAGGTCAATACGCTACTTGCTAACAGCGCGATAATAAAGAGCTTCTTGCGACCAAACATAGCGGCTAATTTGGACGTTGCTAATGCGCCGAAAATCGACACCACCAGCAGTGAAATGAAAAAGTAGCCTGTGAGTAGCTCATTGCCCATGTAATATTTGAAATAGTAGGCAATAACGCCATATTTGATGCCATTAAACATCATGGTTAGAAAACCCATTCCTAACAAAATTAGCCAGGGTTTATTGGAAAGCAGGTCGATAATATCCTGCTGAGAACGGGTGTTCTCGGCTTCCGGTCGGCGAGTTAACCGTTTAATTGCAATAGTAGTAAGCGCTATAACAGTAATGAAGATTGCCCCAGTTAAAACGTCTCGATAATAAAAGAAGGCGGTTATTGCTGAAAGAGGAACTAGAATTAACGGTAGTTGCTTTCCCAAGTCGATGAGTTCAGATGTTAGTGAACGAGGAGCGGGCGCTACTTGGATACCTGTCTCTGTTTTTGGAGAGTCCAGTTTAGTGTCTTGAGGCTTTGAAACCTGCTGCAACGTAACGCGCTCTTTCGTGGTAAAAACTGTTACACACATTAATATGACAAGCAACGTGGCAAACAACCACATGGTATATTGATACCCTACAGCAGTGTTCCCTTGGCCTAGCAAGTCCACCAGCATAGGCAAACATCCCATAACAAGCAGTCCACCAAAGAATGCCCCAGCAAAACGAAAGCCAGACAAACTCGTACGCTCTCTATCATCACTGGTCATCACGCCCATTAGCGCTGAGTACGGTACATTATTAACCGTATACGCTAAGGTTAGTCCGATGTAGGTCAGGTAAGCGTAAATGAGTTTGCCTGAATACGAGAGATCAGGTGTGGTAAAGCAAAGGACCATGAAAAGGCCAAGAAAAGGAGTGGAGCCTAATATCCATGGGCGAAACTTTCCCATCTTAGTCTGGGTTCTGTCAGCAATCATTCCCATGATAATATCGGTCACACCGTCAGAAAGACGAACGACAAGAAATAGCATCGCAGCTGCAGCGGCTGTAATACCGAAAGTATCGGTATAAAATACCGCCAAATATGCAAGTGCGCCCCGCCAAACTAAATTGGCCGCAGCGTCTCCCATGCCATAACCCACTTTTTCTTTTAATGTCAGCTTATGGTTCATTGCTATTTCCACTGTTGTTATGTTCGACTTGCTATGAGCGCTTTATAAGCATTGGCGCTAAGTTTAAGCGTACGCTTTTGGGTTTCAAAATCCACATGAACTAGCCCAAATCGCTTTTCATATCCTTCCGCCCACTCGAAGTTATCAAGGAGACTCCATGCGAAGTAACCACTCACTTCCACTCCATCAATCACTGCGTTGTGTACCATGTTTAAATGGGCATTGTAGTAATCAACCCGATCCACATCATTAACAAGACCATCTTTGAGTTCGTCTGCCATTGCAGCACCATTTTCAGTTATAAAAATGGGAGGGAGCGTATATCGTTCGTTTAATGAAGTAAGTAAATCATAAAGCGCTTTTGGATAGATTTCCCAACCAATATCGGTCAATGGACCTTGATGAGGATGCTCGAAATACAATGCGCCTTTCTCTTTGGGCGCAGAATAGTGTAATCGCGTGTAGAAATTTACCCCTAAGAAATCGATGGGCTGACAGATTGTCTCCATATCACCAGCTTCAACTGGTGGTCTATCCGCTTCGTCTATATCAAATAACACTTCAGGGTAGCTTCCCTCCATTACAGGCTGCATATACCATTGGTTGATATAGTCATCTGCTTTGCGGGTGGCTAATAGGTCTTCTGTCTTTTGTGTGGCGGGGTAGCATGGCGTAAAATTCAATACTATACCGGCTTCGCTATTTGGGACATTTTTTCTAAGCACCTTCATCCCAAGGCCGTGTGCTAGCAAAATGTGATGAGCCGCAGTTCTTCCGTATTTTCTACCCGTTCTGCCCGGGGCGTGTACGCCTATTTCATACCCTAAATAAGCACTGCAAAAAGGTTCATTGAACGTTGCATAGGAAAAAACGGACTCGCCTAACGCCTGCGTTATTTTGTCAACATAGTCTTCAAATGCAAAAGCAGTTTGTCGGTAAAGCCACCCACCTTTATCTTCCAGGTGCTGCGGGAGATCCCAGTGATAAAGGGTAACAAATGGCTTAATGCCTTTTTCATTTAACGCATCAACTAGCGTTTTATAAAAGGCAACGCCTTTTGGGTTTAGCTCACCTTTCTGAGTGATAACGCGCGGCCAAGAAATAGAGAAACGGTAAGCGTCTACATTTAAGTCTAACAAAATGTCGAAATCTTCTTTCCAGCGAGCAATATGATCACAGGCGACATCGCCATTGGTGTGATCAGCAATGGCTGAAGGCCGTTCACAAAATCTATCCCAAATACATTCGAGACGGTTATCGACATCCCCTTCTATCTGAAAACTTGACGTGGCAGTTCCATAAAGAAACGAATTTTTGAGTAAAGGACTGCCTGCGGGAAGCGAAATGCTGTTCATATGTTGATAACCTTTTTTTTACTGCACAAATTCTAAACGGATGCTGGCAGTACAATGAATCTGAAATAACAAAGCGGTTTATAGCACAAATAAAAAACAATTAGAAAGCGCTTTCTGATATTTATGTCATTTTTACGTTAATGGAATTAAGTGACTGATAATATTTATATGGCTATTACCGGAATCTAATGGAGCTTTGGTTTTCCTGTAAAGTATTGAATTAGATTGTTTTTAATTTTCCTGTGAGAAGTTTGATGTTCTCGATACAGTTGTTGCCTGTGAATTAATTGTAAAAAATGTGTTGATCTTAAACTTTTGTTGAATTAATGTTCGGAAAGCGCTTTCTTACGTCTGGGTGTTCTAGTTTCTCTTTGGGAAAGCCCTTTCTGACGGCGCGTAAGGTTCACAACACACATAAAAGCCACTATTAAAGAGAGATAGACCGTGACACAAACAACACCAAATAAAAGCAAGATCGCAGCAAGTTTGTCATTGATACTCGGGACCGCTTTGAGTAGCGGCGTGATGTCATCTGCGACGGCGCAAGAAACAGAAAAAGACATAGAAGTTATTCAGGTATCAGGTATACGAAGTAGTGTTCAAGAGTCGATGGGTATCAAGCGTGACTCTGCTGGTGTTGTTGATGCCATCTCAGCAGAAGATATTGGTAAATTTCCTGATACTAACTTAGCAGAGTCACTACAGCGTATCACTGGTATTTCAATTAGTCGGAATAATGGTGAAGGAAGCCAAGTCACAGCGCGTGGTTTTGGACCTGACTTTAATATGGTAACGCTGAATGGACGTACGATGCCTGGTTCTGCGTTACCTGGTGGTGGCGGAGCAGCAAATTCTCGCGCCTTCGATTTTTCTGACCTTGCTTCTGAAAGTGTTAGAGCGGTTGAAGTGTACAAAACAGGTAGAGCGAGTATTGCAACTGGGGGGATTGGGGCTACGGTAAATATACGAACAGCACGTCCCTTTCAAGCATCTGACAATGGCATTACCGCAAGTGTAGGCGCAAAAGCACTGCATGATACGACTAACCGTGTAGGTGATGATGTTACGCCTGAAGTATCAGGCTTCATCAATTACCTCAATGATGACAATACCTTTGGCGTTACGTTTACCGGTTCATTCCAACAGCGTGACAGTGCTGCACAAGGTGCGTTTGTGAACGAGTGGCGCGTAAATCCATTTGATGGCACGGTGCCCCAATCACCTGATCCAGCGAACCCAGATAGCGGTGACCCAATTGTGTTGAACAACGCACCAGCCATGGGACAGCTTTTCGCCATTCCCTCAGATTTACGTTATTACATGGCAGACCGAGAGCGTGAAAGAACGAATGCACAGCTAACGTTCCAGTTTGCTCCTTCAGAAAAAATGACGGCTACGCTTGATTACACCTATTCAAAGCAAGACTTATACGAAGCTCGAGCCGAGCAATCGATATGGATGGATGATAGGTACTTCACCGAACTAACCTTTGATGATGAAACGGTAAAAACGCCAGTATTAATCACTCAAGAACGCCGAGATTTGCTACCTCGTGATCTAGGCTTGGCGCTTCAAGAACTAAACCAAGTCAACGAAAACAAGTCGATCGGCTTAAACCTTGAGTACTTCGTAAATGACGAGCTAACTCTAGTCTTCGACCTTCATAATTCGACGGCGGAAGGACGCCCAGATGCGCCCTATGGAACGTGGACAAATCTTGGTTTAGGCGCAAACGTAGTTAAAGGGCAAGGTGTCGATTTCAGAGGTGACTTCCCTATTATGTTCGTCGATTTTGACGATGAAGCTCGTGATAATCTTAACGGTAATGGCGTGCTTGACCAAGATGATGTAGGTACATCGATATTGGACATGAATTTCTCGTCGCAAGACACCGAGATTACTCAAGCTCGTCTTGATGGCTCTTACGTTATGGATACCGGAAGCATTAACTTTGGTATTGAGTCACGCTCAATGGAGAGCACATCGCTCCAATCTCTAACTCGCCACACCATGGGCAACTGGGGAATTGAGAACCCGGGTGAGCTCCCTGCTGGTTCTTTAACACCGCTGGATTTGGCGAGTGAGTTTAGCGATTTCAATACTGAGGGGATGTTCTCTCAGGGCTTTACCGGTAGTGTTGCGCAAATTGGTGCATTCGCTGCTCAAGAATACGGTTTTGATTTTCTTGCCAACAACCCGTTTGCAACTAACCGTACTATTGAAGAAGACATAACTGCGGTGTATTTCGAATTGGATTTATCTGGCGAGTTAAACGGCATGGAGTACAACCTGTTGGCAGGTGTACGCTACGAAAATACCGATGTAACTTCAATTGCAAATATAAGTTTACCTAGCGGTATTGCGTGGGAAGGTAATAATGACTTCAACGTCCGTTTTGGAAGCGATATGGAAGATGTTGAAGTTGAATCAAGTTACGACCATGTACTTCCTGCATTAGATTTCGATATCGAAGTTGTTGAAAACATGATTGCGCGATTCTCTTACAGTAAGACAATAGCGCGACCCACGTACAACAACTTGAGCGCCGCTGCGACAGTATCGCCTCAAAGCGGACCGACAATTCTTACTGACAGCATTACCGCCACCGCGAGTTCAGGTAACCCATCGCTGATACCATTAGAATCAGACAACCTTGATCTTTCATTCGAATATTATTTCGATGAGACAAGCTATGTGTCGGTTGGTTTTTACGATAAGCGTGTTAAGAACTTTATCGGTAATGAACAAGTTGAAGAAAATATCTTTGGGTTGAGAGACGTTACCAATGGACCGCGTGCAGAGGCGGCTCGCGCTGAATTAGAGGCGCGTGGTATTCCAATTAATGACACGTCATTGTTTAACATGGTTGCTGCGATGGAAAACGGTATCGAGTATGACTCGTTGACTGACGAGCAGTTTGAGCAGCAATTCGATGTGCTGCCCAATAGCGAAGATCCGTTGATTACCTTCATTAACTCTAAACCTGTTAACAATAAAGCGGCGAATATTTACGGTTTCGAACTTGCTGCGCAGCACTTCTTTGGTGATAGCGGCTTCGGGGTACTGGCTAACTACACCACAGTACAAGGTGATATTGGTTTTGATAATGACGCAAATCCATCGATAACTCAGTTTGCCCTTGTGGGACTAAGTGACACAGCAAACCTCATCTTGATGTATGAGAAAGATGCTTTGCAAGCGCGTATTGCCTACAACTGGCGTGATAAGTTCCTTGATACAACCTCTCAGTACATTAATGAGCCGGGCTATACCGAAGACTATTCACAAATAGACTTCAATGTTTCTTACGACATCACTGAAGATCTTACGGTGTCATTTGAAGGGATAAACATCACAGATGAAAATATCCGTAGACACGGCAGAACAAGTGCTATGTTGTGGAAATTAGATGAGCTTGGCGCTCGCTATGCACTGGGAGTTCGCTACAAGTTTTAACGATTGGGGTGTGTTTACCCGCTAAAGTGCTTAGGGTTGCGCTTTAGCGGGTTTTTTTGTCATAGTGCTGTTTGAATAGTAACCAGAAAAACGACTGAACATGTTTGTAGAAGTGCAGTGGGGCATATCGTGGTTCTTAACGTATGAGTGATAACGAAAGTCATAGCAGTATGCATCGGGTCGTCATTGTCGGTGGTGGTACGGCTGGGTGGCTTGCAGCAGGGATACTTGCCGCAAAACTAAGCGCGAATCACACCGTTACCTTGATAGAGTCACCCAACATCCCTTCTTTAGGTGTGGGCGAAGGCTCTTGGCCGTCACTGCGCGATACCCTTCTTGATATTGGTATTAGTGAAACGGAATTCTTAACGGTGTGTCATGGTGCTTTCAAGCAAGGCTCCAGCTTTGTTAATTGGCGTAAAGGCGGGCACTGCTATTATCATCCATTTACCGTTCCAACAGGCTACAACGAGCTCGATATTTATACATGTTGGAAATCAATCGCACCAAACACATCGTACGAAGATGTGTTTTCGTTACAAGCCGCCATGTGTGCCGCAGGCAAGGCGCCAAAGCAAATTGCTACGCCGGACTACGCCCATGTGCTCAATTACGGTTACCATTTCGACGCCACAAAGCTTGCTGAGCTGTTAAAAAATCATTGCGTAGACAAGTTAAATGTCGCTCACGTCGTTGGTCATGTTGACAGTGTTCACTCTCATCAAAACGGAGATATTGAAAGCGTATCAACAAAGGACGGGAAAAAAATAGTTGGCGATCTATTTATTGACTGTTCAGGCCACAGCGGCCTGCTCATCAATAAACACTTTACTATTCCCTGGATACCCGTTAAGCGCACAATGCTCAATGATCGCGCCGTTGCGCTTCAAGTGCCTTATTCAAACGAAGATGCTGAAATAAAAAGTACCACAGTGGCCACTGCACAAACCTGTGGGTGGACGTGGGATATTGCGTTGCAGCACCGCCGAGGTGTAGGCCTAGTTTACTCTTCTCAATTCACAGATGAAGATCAAGCAAAGCAGGTGCTGATTGACTACGTTCGTGAACGTTACCCTAGTGCACAAGATGCAGAGCTTTCTTTTCGTACACTCTACTTTGAGCCTGGCTACAGATCACAGTTTTGGGTAAAAAACTGTTTAAGCTTAGGTATGTCTTCGGGGTTTGTTGAACCGCTTGAAGCATCAGCCATTGCCATGGTCGAGCTTGGCTTACGTATGCTCTGTGAAGCGTTTCCGCATAATAAAGAGCACATGGAAATAGTCAGTAAGCGCTACAACTCGCGCTTTGCATATCGCTGGCAGCGCGTTATCGACTTTCTAAAACTACATTATGTTTTGAGCGATAGAGAAGAGCCGTACTGGATAGCGCAAAGAGATAAGGCGTCCATACCCGACTCACTCGCTGAATTGCTTGAACTGTGGAAGTATCAAAGCCCTTCTCGTTTAGATCTTATCGAGAACGAAGAGATTTTTCCCTCTGCTAGCTATCAGTATGTACTGTACGGCATGGGCTATTCTACGTCTGTGCCCCCATTACGGCTAAGCGAAGGGAATAAGCGTAAAGCTCTACATATTCGTGATACCTTACAACAGACCAAAAAACGCTTATCTGCAGGGATTGCCGACTAACAGAGTTTTGCTCAATGATATTGCAAAGCGCTACAACAACGAAAAACAACACGTGCCCTCGCTTGCTCAATGTGAAAAGAACGAACACGCTTCAGCTTCGAGTTGTAATGACATAAAAAATACTTCAGATAAAAAGGACACCTCTTATGACCGTATCGGGTTTAGATAGCAGTAAAAATCAAACGCCCGTTAAGAACGTAGTCATTGCGGGTGGCGGTACTGCGGGATGGATGGCGGCCACAGCGCTGTCACGGCTTTTGGGTAAGTCAATAAAGGTTACGTTAGTCGAGTCGAGAGATATTGGCATTGTAGGTGTGGGCGAGGCCACTATTCCGCCGATAAGAACATTTCACAAATTACTGGGCATCGACGAAAAAGCATTTATGCGGGCCACACAAGCCACGTTCAAACTGGGTATTAAGTTTGAAAACTGGCGTGAACAGGGTCACAGCTATATCCATTCGTTTGGTATTACCGGAAGAGAGTGTTGGGCTGGCGAGTTTCATCATTTTTGGCTGAGGGCTAAAGAATACGGATTTGGTGGTGAATTTGGTGATTATTGCCCGGAACTTATTGCCGCTAAACAGAGCAAGTTCGCTACATCAGAAGTCATGCCGCTTAACTTTGCCTATCATTTTGATGCTGTTGCCTACGGTCGATTTTTAAAGTCTCTAGCGTGTGATGCTGGGGTAACTCACAAGGAAGGAGACATAGAAAAGGTCTTAGTATGCCCGCAATCAGGCAACATCCAGTCCCTTCGATTAGCAAGCAATGAAGTCATAGACGGCGACTTTTTTATAGACTGTACGGGCTTTAAAGGGCTGCTTATTGAACAGGCGCTTCACACCGGTTACGACGATTGGCGACACTATCTTTTTTGCGATAGTGCGGTAGCTATGCAAACTGAGCTTACAGCCCCACCTGTGCCATACACCAAAAGCGTGGCCCATAAGGCGGGGTGGCGCTGGCAGATACCACTTCAAGAGCGAATGGGTAATGGATTGGTATTTTGTAGCCGCTTTATGAGCGATGAAGACGCCATAGATACACTTAAATCTCAGGTGACAGGCGCAGCAATTAATGAGCCTAGAGTGATTCGTTTTACGCCTGGAAAACGCAGGCGTGGTTGGAATAAAAACTGCGTGGCGCTAGGGCTATCCAGTGGCTTTATTGAGCCTTTAGAGTCGACCAGTATCCATCTAATCATGACTGGCCTTATACGCTTAATGCGCCTATTTCCTTTTGATGGCATCACCCAAAGCGCAATGGACGAATACAATAATAAGTTTGATAGCGAAATGTCGGCCATACTCGATTTTATTGTTATGCATTACAAGGTGACACAGCGCGAGGACAGCCCCTTTTGGCAGCAGTGTCAACGCATGGAGATTCCGCCGTCACTTGAGCATAAATTGGCTTTATTTGCCGAGTCTGGCCGCGTGTTTTTAGATGACGGAGATATTTTCCGTGTTGATTCCTGGACCCAAGTATTAATGGGCCAAGGCATGACACCTAGCCAGTATCATCGTGTTGCCGATGAAATGAGTGAACAGTCACTTAAGCAGTTTATGGCAGGATTAAAGCAGCAGGTGGATAATCACGTAGCTAAACTCCCCTCGCACGAGGCCTTCTTAACACAGTATCTGAGATGAGTTATTAGAAGCGTTAGATGTTGGCGGCAAAAAATGCGTTAACGGTGAGCCAAGCGCCTGCTAACTTAAGAGTTACCAAACACACTTCATAAGCACCGTACCCAGCTAGAATTTTGGATTTAGTGCTATCTAAATTGGGAAAAACGCAAAAAAAGTACTGAAAATGATAATCCATTTTGTAGTTAGCGGTAGTTTGTTATTGGAAATGATTGCTGCTTTGTAATTAAACGGTAGACTTCTACCGAAATACTGCTAATGTTTAATACTTAACGGTAACAAACTACTGGATAGATGATGCAAACAGTCACACTGCAATTATTTAATCAAGGTCAATGGTGGGATGCTGCTACTTTGTGTTTCTCTGATGAGCGGCTCAATGCAAGTTGTTCGCTGTATTATGAGCATGAATATATTGCTAAGGTCGCAAGCTATGAGGTTAAAGATTGCTGGGCATGCTCCGTCAATGCGCCTATTAGCATTGTTCCTAAAGACTACCCTCATTGGCCAGCTCTATTAGATGATATTTTGCCGGTGGGTAAGTCTCGAGATTGGTGGCTCAGTTATCTTAATGTCAGTCGCTCAGACGAGTTTCAGCAAAATTACGCACTGTTGACTAATGCTTGTATGTCGCCCGTTGGTAACTTAAGAATAAAAGAAGCCGTACCGACAGAAGCTAATATCGACTCTCGCCGTTTTCCAATTGAGAACGTAATTTCATTGCAATATGACTTTTTAGAGTATGCTAATGAACAAGGCGCCGCAGTAGGAGGGGCGACAGGAGCTGGTGGTCTTGCACCAAAACTGCTACTCATGCTTGAAGATGATAAGGTTTTCATTGATGGGGACTTTGCAGGTAAGCCGTTGACCGCCACACCTTATTTAACCAAGTTTGCTAGAAATAGACGCTCAGATCGAGATAACAACATCTTAAAAGCTGAGGGCGTTTTTTATAAGGCGCTTTCGGAGATTTTGAAGGGTACCAATGTTTCCACCATCGATGTTGAAAAGCTAAAAATATTAGAAGATAAACAAAGTGGCCAAGCTAGTTTATGGCTACCTCGCTTTGACGTCCGCATAGAAAGTGGTGTGGCTAGTCGTATTGGATTGGAAAGTATTTATTCAATCATTAATGCCGAGCCTGGCAGCTATCAAGATCATTTTGAAGTGATGGAGACGGTGTGGCGAAGAATAAATTCTGCAACTCAAATGACGAAAAACGAATTTGCTAAGCAATATGTTGTTAGAGATTTTTTAAATATTGTCTTCGGTAACTCAGATAATCACGGCCGCAACATTTCATTTTTAAAATATGACGGCGATATTTGTTTTGCACCCATCTATGATTTTGCTCCTATGAAAGCCGATGAAGAAGGGATAACCCGTTTATTTAAGTGGGGGCGAAGTTGCGAAGTAGGTGGGCACGTTAATTTTTTAATCATTGCAGAGCAGCTTTCAGATTTTTGTGAGCCTAATGAAATAATTTTATTTTTGCGGCAACTGGCAGAAAAACTAATCGACTTGCCTGAGAGGTTGAAAAGATTGCATTGCCCAGATGAGATATTGAATTTTCCGGCGATTGGTTTTAGTAACACTAAAACTAAGTTAGTAGCAATGGGAGTCTATGGTGGTTAGGTTGACGGGTGAACAACGAAAAGAAATTTTAGCTCAGCTTGAAGATGATCTTGCAAACAATATTATCGGCATAGGCGAACTAGTAAAGCAGGTTCGTACCCAGCTTTATGGCATGACCCAAACACAGTACGCGAAATTTATTAAGGTGTCTGATAAAACATTGCGCGATATCGAGAAAGGGAATACCGATCCTCGCGTCTCGGTACTAAATAAAATTTTAGCGCCTGGTGGTTTTCAACTTTCTGTTCGATCAGTTCGCCGCGATATATAAAAATATCTTTGAGGTGCATCAAGCCATGGGGTTTCATAAGAAATAAAAAAGCCCAGTATGGCTGGGCTTTAGCGGAGGCTTTTGGACTCCAACGGATATTATTCTATATTCTGAATTTAGCAAAGGATTGGGACCAAAAGATCTAAATTTTGCAACAAGTTAACTTTTAATATTTTTGGAGAAGTCACCACTTTAGTCACCATATCACCACTGATGGCAACCTGTTCCCCACATTTGTTCTATATCTACTTTAGCCCAATACGCATGTAATGTCACCCTAAACTAAGGGTAAGTAATGCAGAATCGAAAATAACCTATTGCTAGTATTTAGTATCAAAACACAACCAAATTGCATCGCTGAGAAAAGCTGATAGGGTTTTCTTTTAATCATCGTAACAGAAAGTATTGTGACCAATTTCAAATCTCAGGAGTGCAGCGCATGTGCTAATCCAAGTGTGGCGGTTAGCACGGAGATCGTATCCGTTGACCCGGTCACCAAGGCAATTAAGTGATGAAGATGAGCTTACCAATTGATTAAGTGAGAAAAAGAAGAAGATTTCGGGATTCCGATCAGTGATTTCGGAAAAACGTCATTTTTGACCGGATAACTCCGAAATAGGCGATCGGATTAGACCGAAATCAGTGATCGGATTGAACCGAAATGGGTGATCGGAATGGGCCGAAACATGCAAAGGTAAAAGTGCGCTCGGCGTATTGTGCTAGTTAGCGATTGTTTACTTGTCCCAGAACGGGACAAGACTGATCAGCTAAAAGTTTTTATCATTTTGCGGACGGCAGGTTACGTAGTTCGACATAACTCTTTGTAAAATAATATTTTTCACTGTCCGAGTGCTACCTGCAATAATATGCTTTGTCTTAGAACTACAGATGGCTCAATTGACGTTGTCAACTAAAAGGTTCGGCGAGCGAACTTTGTGGTTCAAAACGCTAATAAGTCGAAGATACATTGTGTGGCAAAAAGTTCACCGAGTGAACTTTGCTATTCAAGTGAATTGATCTGCTGTGGGGTAAAACTCATTTTCGATCTATAGTATCTGATAGCTGAGCAATCATCTTAAGGATGTGTGAAGCATCATGCGGGTCAAAATTAATTTTTATATTTTGAGCATATGAATATGCGACCTGTCCATCGTTACCAACAATCGCAAAAGCAACTGCCTCATCAACCATCTCTCTAAACATTTCGTTAATGTCTTGCTTCTGTATTTCCATAACTTCGCTTCTATAATAATTTAAGTATTTGAAAATTATTGGCTTTTGGATATTTAAGTCTGCATAAGTGAGTATGCAGATATTTTTAATACTTACTATTTTTTTGATTGTCAGAAAGAAACCATAAGCCATTCAAATAATAGTGTAGATATCGAAAAAGCACTGAAAAATAGTTCGCTCTAAGTGACTGTGAATCCGCTTTTTCCGTAGAGAATTTGTGCAATTCATGGTATAACGATTATGAAATTTATAAAGTTATATAACCAATGTAAGGTGAACTTTGAGTTTAAATTTCAATCCGCCAAAAAAGCTCTTATTTTGCGCTTTTAAAACCTTGCCATTCTTGGCAATTCGCGTGTCAAAGTCGGCAATCTCTTTGCCAAATTTGGCAAAAGTGTTGCCAAAAGCTCGCACTCATGCAGAGCGAATTTAGTACACTTTTTCCTCTGGCTTTTACTCTCAAACTTCAATATTTGGTATATCTGACGCTTGTGATCTTAAGTGCTGTGTTCGTACCAAGATATGCGTTTGCACCTCAGCCATGTATTGTCGATCGTCTTCGATAAAAAGCGGTTCTTGAGTTATTGTTTCGATAAATGACTGCTGTGTAAGTATGGTTATGACTTTATCTGCCAAATCACTTAACTGGCGCGACAAGAGCTTTTTATTCACCCCGCAGGTTTCTGCGAAATCGGCCATTTGATAGGCGTTAATACTGTCGGGGTCAAACTCATCGCCCATCGCCATAGCAAGTACATGCTTAAACTGCGGGAACATGGCAACATTTACTAAGTCATAGGCTGGCGTGAATCGACTATTGCGCTTATCAAAAAACAGGGAGACGTTTTTTCCGTGACTGTCGTAATTGCTTATCATCAAATTAAATAACTGCCAATTGATAAGCCATTGAAGACTCTCTACGGGCGATGTCATGGTTTTTGCCAGCTCAAAGAGCCGGGGCAAGCTTGCGCCGTCCCGAATGTGTTGTACGTCCCTGCCATCACCTAGGTTTCGTTCGTATTTGTAGTCCCGCGGTAGGTTTAGCGCTTGGCAGCCGTCAATCACGTGTCTGCGAAAGACTTTGGATTGCTCAGGCGCATATTTTCGATCAAAACGTTCCACAATCAGTGCCGGATATTGTTCAAAGCGAGTGAACTGCACGTCTGCGGTGGGTAGACCGACTGCCTTTGACAGCTTCATACAGAAGTATTCGTTGAGTACAAGATTGGGGCAATTTTGCTTTTCAAATTTGAGAATGTGCGTTGAACACAATGTCCCATCGCCAAACCCGATTTGCCCTTGCTCATTAATGAATATGTTGAGCTTGTCTTGAACTCCCGCCACACTCAGTCGTGGTTTGTTGTCCCATGTTAACAGGCCAATGTCTTCCTTACTGGCAAGCCGCGTTACCAGCTCCTCATATTCTATCGCTCTAAATTGCGGCTCACATGCCTCTGGTAAAACATCTGAGCTTTGTTTTATCGCTTCAAATGAAATGGCCCCGGCCAAATCTTTGCCAATGGCCCTTACTTGGGAGTAAACATTTTTTTCTGAGACGCCGAGATGCTCCGCTAAGAGTTTTCGGGCTTCTCCTTCAGGTAAGGCATTATCAATGTAGTTATAGGCGACTTCACGAGAATGAACGTTATCCAGTGTTAACGATGGAGAAAGTGGGTAGCCTGTTTGCTGCCAATCCTGCTCATATTCAAGTTTGAGCAGATTGGTACTTTTATCTAAAGTTAACGTGCCAATACGTTGTTCTGCTAAGTAGATGAGCAGAGTGTATTCTGAGGGCTGGTTGATAGTGTCTGCTGTCATTCTTGCTATACCCACTCGTCATCGCTGACACTTGAGTTATGTCGTTTTTCAAGCGAAGGTGACGTAAGCTTGATACCCAATCCATGTAGCACGGAAAATGCCGCAGCGAGGGTGCAATTATCATTGCCATTTTCAATGCGAGATAAGGTATTGATACCCACATTACATAGCGCAGCACAATCAGCGAGTTTTATGCCCATCTCTGTGCGCTTAGCCTTAATCAATTGCCCTAACACCAGTGCGTTATCAATAAATGCTGTCTCAGGCATTTTTGAGGTAGTGACTTTCTTTGCCATTGCTTTACTCTAATATTCATTAGTATCAGTGATTATAGGCGGATATCAATGAATGACAAGTTTATTCACCGCTAACGGTGATTTTATATAGAACGATTCATTAAAGTGAAATAATTCACTCATATCGGTGAATTATTGAGTGGTTAGTCATGTTACTATTCATCGTTCACTAGCATTGCTGAATACCACTGAGGCGCAAAACCGTCCAGACAGCAGCGATACAAGTGTCATCTGCATGCTCTGGGTTAAGTCGCTCGCGATCAGTGCTTATATCCATTTCTTTCGAAAACCTCTTTTGATATCTCTCCGGTACCAACGCTGCGATATTTTTAAGCTTGAACATAATATTATCTTCATTCCTTGAGTGGCTGTCTTCATAGTTGATCTGCTGTAAAAGTTTCGTGGTCCTTGGAACGTTGAACGTATGAAGCAATCCGTAACCCGAAGTAAGGTCTGAAATGTGGTCAAAAATATAGTCTTTGGGGTCGCCCACCTGCTCAAGATAATCTAAGGTTAAATGCTCCTTCGTGGATAGGGAATAGCTAATGTTCAGCCATTCATCGTCCGGCATTACGTACCAATGGTAGCCGGCACCCTGCGCCAATAAGCCAACGGAAGTAGGGTATTGTTCTGAGTCATCACAATACACAATGAGGACAGGGGGAAAGAATTTTAATTCTGGATAATACATAACGTTTCCATTTTAAGATTCCGCTGAGACAAGCTCAGCATTTTTTCTATTGCCCATCAGGTAAGTGGTTATAGCTTACCTTCGTTAGGGGTAGCAATAGCGTGACTAACCGAATCAGCGCATCCGAACTCTCAACAAGTAAACCATAGCCGTCAAAGTTTTTTTCAACATCCTTGGGGTTCAGTTCATATACTTTTCAGCTATGGCTATCTCGCTCAAATTAAAATTAGCACAGCGATATTCAAGATGATATTTGGTTGTGTTTTGATACTAATTCGCTGCTAAGCTACAGGTTAGTGATTGTCATTGACTTATATTGAATAAGGGGCATCACCAAGTCAGCCAGTCGGTTTAATGCATCTACACGCTCTGGAAAAAAGCCATAGCAGTCGTACGTTTTTTCAACGCCCTTTAGGCTATGGTTCATACACTTCTCGGCCACGTCACGACGTACACCTAATTTGGACAGTAAGGTACGAAACGTACGTCTTAAGTCATGTAACGTGAAGTGATGGACGCCTTCTTCCTTCATGTAATTCGGCCCCCGCTTGCGGTTACCATAGCTAATGCCAAACAAGCAGGCGACAGCATCATTTATGGTATCCGGTGAGATGTGAGGATGCTTGCTGGCCCTGCGTTTGGGGAAAAGATACTCATGGTCGCCACTAAGAAGGTAGAGATCTTGAAACAACGGTAATACTTTGTCCGGAATGGGGATCACCAACGCTGCATCGGTTTTAGTGTTATTGGCAAACAATTTAAAGATTTGCCGCTTCAGATCAACTTGTTCCCATTTGGCCGACAATAGTTCCATTTTGCGATTGCCTAAAAGCAGTAACAGCGCCAATGCAATATAGGTGCTGCGCGGGATTTTGATAGGATGCTCACGAAACACGGCAAAAGCCGATTCAATTTCTTGCTCTTCTAGAAAGCGCTGTCTCTTAGTGTCTGCGCCTCCTGCATCATCAACTTGCGAAAATTCTTGGGCAATATTGACCGTGACTGCGCCATATTTTGTCGCTAAACGGTAAACGCGTTTGATAAACAATAGCACCTGATTGGCAATAGCTGGACGGCCAGAGTCCAACACACGCTGTATAACGTTGTCGATGTCATAACTATGAATTCGGTCGATGCGGATGTTACCTAGGTGCGGCTCTATCTCATTGTTGTAAACCCGTTCGTATACGTACGCAGTCTTTATTTTAGTGCACTTCTTTTCGAAGTACTTGTTAGCACAATCATCAAAGGTCACGAGCTTAGGTTGCTTTTGACGTTCAATATCGAGTTTTGGATCGATGCCGTCATTTAGCTTTTGTCGGCAATCAATCGTGAGCTTAATGGCGCCTTCAAGATCAAGTAGCTCTTCATGCCCCTTGCCATAACCACCTATTTTATACTGACGTCGTTTTCCAAATAATTGGTAACGAATGATCCAACTGGCCGTGCCTTTGGATTTCACATCAAGATAGAGACTAGGGTAGACGCTTTCGAAAGTGGGTTGGCCGGATGAACCAGCGCTTCAATATGTTTTGCAGTTTGTGAGATGTTCATTAACTTTCCCTTATTATTCGGAACAAAAATTGCGAACAAAATGAGGGGAAAGCTGGACCAAAAGTCACCACTTTGGTCAACACTTGGGGTCTAAATTGGCTTGTTTTTTTTACAGTTAGGATGAATAAATGATGACTAACTCTTAAAAAAAGCATGTTAAATCGCCAATTTAAGCCCAAAATATACTAGAAAACTTGTTATTCTATGTTTTGAATTTGCTCACGCATCTGCTCAATCAGGACTTTAAGTTCAACCGCCGATTGTGTGATGTCGGTGCTGATAGACTTTGAACCTAACGTGTTCGATTCGCGGTTAAACTCCTGCATCATGAAATCAAGACGGCGGCCTACTGCTCCACCCTTTTTAAGGATATTGCGGGTTTCCTTAACGTGAGCATTCAGACGATCTAACTCTTCTGCCACGTCTACTTTTTGCGCCAGCATGATCATTTCTTGTTCAAAACGGCCTGCATCAAGTTCAACCTTTGCTTCTTCAAAGCGGGTTTGCACTTTTTCTCGCTGCCACACCATGATTTCAGGCATACGTGCGGCCACTTTTTCAGCTTCCACTTCTATAGCGTCAAGGCGTTGCGTAATCATACCTTTAAGGGCTTCACCTTCGGTAGCGCGGGCACTAATAAAATCGTTAAGAGCTTGGTCGAACGCGGCCATTACGTCAGCGTGGATGGCGTCCATATCGGCTTCTTCCGCTGCAATTACCCCAGGCCAGCGCAAAACGTCTAGTGGGTTAACCCCCGTGGATTGGCCATGGGATTGCACCCAGTCAGCGGCGTGAAGCACTTGCTTAGCCAACTCTTCGTTTAAGCTTAGCTTGGTTACAGCAGCATCGTTGGCGGTAAAACGCAGCGCACATTCCACCTTACCTCGAGCTAGCTTTTTACGGAATCGTTCACGTAAAACCGGCTCCAATGAGCGAAACTGTTCCGGCAGGCGAAAGTAAGTTTCTAAAAAGCGTTGGTTGACCGAGCGTATTTCCCACACGGCTGAGCCCCACTCTTTTTTGGTTTCTACGCGTGCAAACGCTGTCATGCTGTAAATCATAAATATCCTTTAAATTTAACTGAAAGCCTGCAAAAACAACCCGAACGTCGTGTTGTATACGTGAATATCTACAGCAGGTTTTCTTGTATTTTGTATATTAGCGCACATTTACGTAATTCAATAAGCAAACATGTAAAGTTCGTTTTTAACGGCCGCGGGTATTGCGTTATACTTAGGCGCAATTTCGTAGCTACATCGAATTTATAGGTTTTGACCGCGAATTGGGCTTTCTATTCACATATCGCCAATAAAACCTGTAAAACGCTACCCTTTTTTAAGCACTTACGTTGTGGAGAACACTATGCGTCCAAGCGGCAGAACCGCCAGTCAAATTCGCCCTGTTACAATTACTCGCCAATACACTTGTCACGCAGAAGGCTCTGTTCTTGTAGAGTTTGGTAACACTAAGGTGTTGTGTAATGCGACGGTAGAAGAAGGTGTGCCACGCTTTATGAAGGGCCAAGGGAAAGGCTGGATTACAGCTGAGTACAGCATGCTTCCACGTGCTACTCATACGCGAAGCGGCCGTGAAGCGGCGCGCGGTAAACAAGGCGGCCGCACGTTAGAGATCCAGCGTCTAATTGCGCGTTCACTACGCGCAGCGGTAGATTTAAAACTTCTGGGCGAAAACACCATTACGTTAGACTGCGACGTTATTCAGGCCGACGGCGGTACGCGTACAGCGTCAATTACCGGTGCGTGTGTAGCTCTTGTTGATGCACTTACTTACATGCGTGCAAAAGGCATTATCAAAACTAACCCGCTTAAACATATGATTGCCGCCCTTTCAGTAGGTATTTACGAAGGTACGCCAATCGCTGACCTTGAGTACACCGAAGACTCTGAGGCAGAGACAGATATGAACATCGTAATGACCGAAACCGGCAAGCTGATTGAAGTTCAAGGTACTGCAGAGGGCGAACCGTTCTCGTTTGAAGAGCTTGACGAGATGCTGAAAATTGGTAAGCACGGTTTACGTGAATTGTTCGACATTCAAAAAGCGGCGCTAGCGTAAGCGAGTCATCGACACGTAGTTAGAACCAACGCGTAAATTAGAAATTAAGAGGTCATCATGAAAGCGTTTCAGCGTGATTTTATTGAGTTTGCCATTGAACGTGGCGTACTGAAATTTGGCGAATTCACTTTAAAGTCAGGCCGCGTTAGCCCGTACTTTTTCAATGCCGGTTTGTTTAATCGCGGTGGCGATTTGGCTAAGTTGGGGCGTTTTTACGCTGATGCGTTAATGGACGCAGGCGTTGCGTTCGATGTACTTTTTGGTCCAGCCTATAAGGGCATTCCTATTGCGACAACAACAGCCGTTGCATTGGCCGATAGCCACGACCTTGATGTCCCTTATTGCTTCAACCGCAAAGAAGCGAAAACCCACGGTGAAGGCGGCAATCTAGTTGGCAGCCCACTAGAAGGTAAGGTTATGCTGGTGGATGACGTGATCACTGCGGGTACGGCTATTCGCGAATCGATGACCTTAATCGAGCAACAGCAGGCTAGCTTGTCTGGCGTGCTGATTGCGCTAGACAGACAAGAGCGCGGTAATGGCGAACTGTCAGCTATTCAAGAGGTCGAGCGCGACTTTGGCACTCAGGTTATCTCTATTGTATCGCTTGCCGATGTCGTGGCTTATCTGACCGAGAAAGGCGGGTTTGATAGCGAAATCAGCGCCATTAACACCTATCGTGAAAATTATGGCATCTGATTTTGACAGCGCATTTAGCGCGGCTAGTCAACATTTAGATGCGCTAGGATTGCGTTGCCCAGAGCCAGTAATGATGGTGCGTCTGAATATTCGAAAGCTGGCCGATGGGGAAACTTTATCGGTCACGGCTGACGATCCCTCAACGGCCAGAGATATTCCTAGCTTTTGCCGCTTTATGGACCACACGCTGGTTGCGTCCCAAACCGAGACCATGCCTTACCAATACGTAATTAAGAAAGGGCGCGCTTGAGCGCCTTTTTTGTTACTGTTTCTATTCGCGGCCGCTAGCAGCCTGCAATAAAAGTTGCTTCAAAACCTGCTTGCTTCGCGAACAGGTACAGTGAATATCTGTCATGTGTAGCACTTCACCATTAAGCATTTTTTGAAGTACAGAAGCTCTAACGTTTAATGAGACAAAGCCGTCTTCGCTTGAAATTTGTTTCGACGCCATAACTATCTCCTTTTATCTAAAGTATTTAATGCACTGCCACAGAAGCGAGTCGTTTGCTTGCTTGGGGGACATAGGTTTGCTCAAGGGTATGCTGAATGGCCGCGATTAGCCTGCATATAGAAGGATTGGTGGCATGCAGGGGTAATATGGCAATAAGCTGTTGCTGACATTCTTGTAAAATAGCGTGAGATTCTCGCTTCCTATGTTCTTCGGCAAGCAGAGATGATAAGTACATTCCCATAGTGGAAAAAGCGAGTACGTCTTCTTGAACTACACTGACTTTCTGCAAAGAGGTAGGCTGAAGCGCATTAAGGATAACCTTTGCGGCCTCAAAGGTTTGATAGCCTAACTCTCTCGCATAATCCAATCTGCCCTGTTGATGGGCTTGCTGCGTCTGCGCTTGCATAGCATAGCGATGCTGTCGCGCGTTTGAAGGGTTTAGCTGTAGCCACTTTTTGTAAACTGGGCATAGCCGCTGAACATTCATATAAGCACCTCCTGTTTTTTATTACATTAGTGCAAATAAGAATCATTATCAAATGTAAAGTTCAAAAAATCTATTGGGTTGATTTGATATTTACATTGTCGTGAGCCAACGGCATCGTTTGTCGCGCCTATTAAGTGCTTTGAGTCACTAGTACAGGCGAGCTTATTAGCTGATTAAATTTGAAAGCCACCATAAAAGAAGCACCGCAACTGTGATAGCAATAACCGCTTTCATTTTGTAGCGCTTAATGAGCTGCTCAGCTTTGTCTCCTGTGTAATAAACCACGGCTGCGAGTCCGAAATAGCGAATTGAACGCGCAATAACAGTAGCTAAAAGAAAAAGCGGAAGTGAGTATTGGGTTGCACCTGCTGCAAGCATCGCAACCTGAAAAGGAATAGGGGCAATACCTAAGGTCATTACGAACCAAAAACCTTGGTTTTGCATCTGCTGTTTTACATTGTCGAATTGCTCTTGGCTAAAAAAAGTATCTATAAGCCACTGACCAACCATATCGAAGAGGTAGTAACCGAGGGCATAGCCGAAGACTGCGCCAATCACACAGCCTATGGTGGCCATTAATGCAATTTTCCAAAGCGACTCCCGTCTTGCTTGCATTAGTGGCACCATTACGGCTTCTAGTGGTATGGGAACAATGGTTGATTCTAAAAATGAGGCAAGAGTGATGCCCTTTAACATATGTTTAGAATCGACAAGTTTTTTGGTTTTGTGCTTAACCTTTTTACCTAGTTCCATGTAATCCCTACCACTTTATTTTTTCTACTGCTTGTAAACGACTCCGTCTTTCATCACAAAAGACACGCTTTCCATAAGCGATATATCGTCAAGCGGGTTGCCTTGAACCGCGACAATGTCAGCCAGTTTTCCCTCTTCAAGAGTGCCTAGAATATCGCTTATGCCTAGTAAGCTCGCGCTATTCACGGTAGCACTAAGCAGAGCGTCAGCAGGTTTCATACCCGCTTCAACCATTAAAGAGAACTCTTGCGCATTGTCGCCGTGGGCTGATACACCACTGTCTGTACCAAAAGCAATTTTTACGCCTGCTTTATGCGCTTTTTCAAACGTATTTTGGATAAGCGGGCCGATAGCGGCAGCTTTCGGGCGTACTAACTCTGGAAAGAAACCATCAATTTTGGCTTTGTCTGCTACGAACTTTCCTGCCAGTATTGTTGGCACATAGTAGGTGCCGTGCTTCTTCATTAATGTGCGAATTTCGTCGTCCATATAAGTGCCGTGCTCAATAGAGTCTACACCGGCTTCAATAGCCCTCTTCATGCCTTCTTTCCCATGAGCATGCACTGCTACTGTCATACCGTAGTCTTTTGCCGTTTCAACAATTGCTTCTAGTTCATCGGTCATGAACTGCGGGTTTTGGCCGCTTTTGGCAACGCTTAATACACCGCCGGTTGCCGTAATTTTGATCAAGTCTGCGCCATCTTGGTAACGAGTCCTTACTGCCTCTCGCGCTTCAGCTTCGCCATTAACCACTCCTTGCTTGGGGCCTACATCCGGGCGAAGTAAATGAGATAAGCCGTTACTTGGGTCGGCATGTCCGCCTGTAGTAGCAATAGATTTAGCAACGGTATAAATACGCGGGCCTGTAGCATAGCCTTTACTAATAGCGTTCCTTAGCGCAACGGTTTCGTTGTAGCCATCCCCTAAGTTGCGAACCGTGGTGAAGCCCGAATCTAACGTAATCTTAGCGTAGTTCGCTGCTCGTAATGCATAGTCGGCTTCATTTAGTGAAAAGCGCTCCAGATACGTTTGAGGCCCACCATGTTGAGAAGACAAATGAACATGCATGTCCATCAGACCAGGCATAACGGTTGACGTCTTCAAGTCGATGACAGTATCGCCTTCTTGGGCTTCAGCAAACCCCTTTTTTACCGCTTTGATCTTGTTGTCTTCAACAACAATAGTCACATTTTCCTGAAGAGAGTTTGATGTGCCAGTAAACACTTTTCCTGCATGAATCAGCGTGTCGGCTACAGTGGAAAAGGGCGATGAGAGTAAGGCACTGGCAACAGCCAGCGTAATCAGAGGCTTTTTCATGATATAGGTCTTCTTGTTGATTGTTTTATAGACTATATCGAATGTAATGCAGTCAGAGGTATAACGCAAAACAAAGCGCTGTTAACGGTGCTTTATCGAAGATGAATCACGTTTTGATATGTTCGAAGAGACAGAAGCAACAAAGTAGGCTAGTTGCTTACTTCACCTAAAATAAAGGTGATGCCGTTTGACTGAATACTAAATTGCGTGCCGGCTTCATACGGTTTTTCATCAGCTTGTTCAAGCAGTTGATAATAGGTATTTTGATGTAGTCTTGCCCACAAGTTTCTGCGAACGCATAGGTAGGGAATGGCCGTTGCCTCTGGATCTTGTATGGCTTTAGGCGGAACGCGAAGTTCGAGCTGATCAGCACGCTCTAACCTTACAATGTCGCCTGTTTGTGTGGTAAACACATAAGTGTTGCCACTCGCTGATTCACCTTCTTTCCTATGCCATTGAGTTACAAGAAAAGGTGTGTCTTCAACGGTAATGCCTACTTTCTCTACGGGAGTAACTAAGAAGTACTTTTCACCTTCCCGCTTTAACACCGAAGCAAAAAGCTGAACCAAGCTTGCGCGCCCAATAGGACTGCCTTCATAAAACCATCTTCCATCAAGCGCTATAGTTAGATTAATGTCACCGCAAAAATCGGGGTTCCATTGTTCAACAGGAGGTAAAGGGCGCGCTTTTGACGACGTGCCCTTAAGCTGCTGCTGAAATCTAGTTAGATCCACGCTCTTCAACCAATACTTTCAGTTCGCGTAGCTTTGCCTTTATGCGACGCATGTTATCTGGGCCAGTACGAAGAAGTTGTTTCTGTGGCTCGTTTAAACTCTCTAGACGATCATCAGCATACTTGTAGGCGACCGAGTCGGTATAAACCTCTACAGGAACCGGCACTTCAGGTGTATCAAGAAGCTGATCAATCGCTTCTAGCAATACGCTGTTGAAGTCTTGGTCAGGGCTTCCAATTTCGGCGTACTTCGCCTGGATGTCGTCTTTATAAATACCGTATATGTTAAGCAGTGCTTCGTTATTGAATGACTCCAACATATCTACGTATGGTGTATAACGTTTATAGCTTGCTGCATCAATCCATTGCTTGCCTGCTTGAGAGTATACGCGGAAGTTCTGCTCAGGTGGCGTTAGTAACTGGTGATTAGGCGCCATTTCATCATTTGCTAGATTCGTAACCGACACTACAAAGCGTTGAATTAGACCTTCATCAACCAGCATGCGGTTAACGGTTTCTTCGCTCGCAGACGAACTCTCAATAAGTGAAGCTTTCACAGCAGGATCGCTGGTATCCAGAGGTTCCGGTTCTGGTTCAACTGGCTCTGGAAGCGGCTCAACCTCGCCTTTTTCCTCAAGCTCTACTGTTGGGGCTGGCTGAGTAGGCTCAAATACTTCAGGCTCTTCTGGCGTAGTCACTTCAGGTTCAGTCACTTCGGGCTCAGGAGTAACTACAGGCTCAGGCTCATCGTCGCTGGGCCAAAACACAACAGCCAGAATAACAACAAGAAGGATGCCTACAATGATAAAGTGTGGGCCTAACGATTTCTTTTCCGACGATTCGCTCATAATGACTCCGCTACAAAACTATCCTTTTGGTAATACTACCAGAGATAACACCCAAATTTAGAAAATCAATCAAGAGAAATGTTCCCTTAGATTGTAAATTCCTTATTTTGAACACTTTTTAACGTAAAAAAGTCACTTTCCGATTTCTTTTTATACAAATTTAGTGGAAAACCCTCATTTTTTCTTCTCATTCACATTCGATATTATGTAAATGCAAAAATAATTTTAAAACAAATGTTTAACAAATTGGGTTTGTGTACTAATGTGTTGATTAGTCATTGAAAAGCAAATGCTAGCTCGTTGTTATCTATAATAATTAATGAATATTTCGAGCCTCACGACCCCGTTTCAACTTAAATGTGCCCTTATAGGATAATTAGCGTGAGTAAGTTTAGACAGTATCACCCTAAATTACACCGAGCAGTAAAACGCTACAGTGTTATGCAGCATCTAATCATGCTGGGAGTAATGCTTTATCTCCTTTTAAATATCAATAACTTGTCAACTAAGCATCAGATCATTGCTGTAGCGACTGTCATTGTTATGAGTATACAAAATGGCTTTATACTGTCTAAAGCGAAAGTCGCTTTAGCTGTTGAAGGCCCTAGGTTGCTGGTATTTCCATTACTATGGATTGCTTCTGGAATGGGAACGGCGGCGTTCCTATACAGTGCCTGCTCTCTTGCATCCTTACTGGTGTTGGCAAATGCAATACGGTTTAAAAACCATCGACCTCCGCTAGATCTATCTAATGAACCTGAGCACCTTGCCTAACGTATATATTCTGCTTTTTAGCCCTAACTTCCATCATTAAATAAGAATATAGGGCGTGCAAGGTGCATACTTGGTTCATGAGGTAGAAAAATGCAGAAGTTCTATTTTCGAGATATTGAAGAGTCGCCAACCGCGATAGATTATCTGGAAGTTCAGTCGTATGAGATGAATGTTTACCTGGTTTATCTCACTATCGGCAGTCAAAGTGGCATGCTTTACGACAACAAAGATAAGCCCATGCGTTTTTTTAGTGCCGGCCACATTCGCGAAGCCTTCGCGCATTGTCATGTTCAGCAGGCGGTAATGAAGCACGATACGCCTTACGATGAAATGATTGGCAACCCGCCAAAAAGTAAAGAGCAGATGGCGTTACCGTTCAGTATGGATTTGCCTTACTAGATTGTTGTGCGAGTGCTATAGGCTTTTTGAAGTGGGTCCTATCTGAGTTCAGTAAGGTCGCAGCGCAACGTTTTCACAGTAAAACATGGCACAGCACCGCAAAACCGATTTAAACGATAGATAAGCTGCGTAATAAGTAGTTTCTTACTCGCTTAACACACCAACGAAGTGCAGGTTATAGATTCAGCCATGTACCTGCAGCGTTTCGCATATCTACTTTAGCTTTCAATCGTTTAGCCAACAGAAATAAGCCACCTAGCTTCCTGTGTATAAACAGGGCATCTACTGGCGGCGTGTGCCAAAAATTGTGCTCCATAGTCAGCGCTATTCCCTTTTCGTGAAGCCTTGCAATAAGGTCGCTTTGTCCAAAGTCATAAGTGCCCTTGCAGCGAATCGCTTCACACGCCTCCATACCAATGTTTATGACGGCGTCGACTTGCGTTTGAGAGTGGCTCTCGTCAATTAATCCTATGCGAAACGCGGCTTGCTGCATCATCGCTCTATCGTTGGCTGCGGCGCTGTTGAGTAACGCTTGATACTGGGCTGAAATGGCGTCAGGCACATCCCGTGTAGCACCAAAATCTAACAGAACGATTTCTTTTGTATCGGGTTTAAACTGGTAGTTGGCTAAGTTAGGGTCGCTCTGCAGCAGCTTAAAATGAAAAATTTCATTAAAAAATAAAGTCATTAGCGCCGTCATCACGGCATCTCGGACGTCCTGAGGCTCGTTTAATAGCGCATCTAAGTCTTGCGCCTCTATGAAATCCATCGCTAACACGGTACTGGTGGTAAGGGGAGCAAAGGTTTGCGGAATGACAAACGCATTACTCCCCTTGTTTTGGATGTCGGTGCTTTCAACCAACGCGCGATAACGGTTGAGCATGTCAGCTTCTCGCACATAATCAGCTTCTTGGTGAAGCTGTGCTTTAGCCTCTTGTAAAAGCGGGTTGATATCTAATGATTTGGGTACCAAGCCAGTAAGTTTTATAAGTGTAGCTACGTTGTCTACATCGCTATCTATGCTTTTTTTCACGCCAGGATACTGCACTTTTACTGCTAACATCCGACCGCCCATCGTAATGACTTTATGCACCTGGCCAATAGAGGCCGCAGCTATAGGGGCAAAGGAAAAGTAAAGTAAGTCATCTTGCCATTTTTCGCCCCAAGACTGATTCAACGTGGCAATTAACTGGTCTTTTGGCATCGGGTCAGCGTCGTCCCGTAATCGCCCTAGAATTACCGCAAGCTCTTCGGGGAGAAAATCTCCTGCATCCATTGAAATAAGCTGCCCGAGCTTCATAGCTGCACCACGCATACTGGCAAGCTGATCTGCAATGTTTGAAATGTTTTTGGGCGTTAAGAGCAGCGAAGACAACGCGGGCTTCTCGCCCTTTAACAGTTGTCCTGCACCTTGTGATACTACGTTACCTGCAATTCTACCTGCCAATGAGCCCAAGCGGCCTATGCGCGATAAACGCGACGACGGTACCGCTCTACTAGAGCGGGTTGGTGATTCAGCGGATTTATTGGGCTTCTCTGCCATAGGCTCACTCAGTTTTATTAAGGGCGAAGGGTGACGTTTGTTTTTTATTGGCTAAACATAACCTAAAAAAGTAACTGGAGTTTATAAATTATACTGTCGGACAAAACGTCTGGATCGGGTTTCCAGCCAAAAGTCATTGAGAACCTGTTGACCATTGCTGTACATCAAAGATCAACAGGACTTAATGTTTAGGAAGTGAGGTTGCCACAGGGCGATCAACGCATAAGACAGCTGTGTAAACAGAAGTCTGATTTAAAAGCCGCGTTTAGATTGCCCAAATTGTACTTAAAAGAAATGTGGACTTGCCGTTCCTAGTCGCTTAGCGCTTTCTTACTAGGCGAGTTGTACAAGGCAATTGTGTGATACCAATCCGCATAGATAATTGCCCACTCAGAAGGCGCTGGCAAGTTTCCTAGCAAAGCGTGGGAATGCAGGAATGGCTGTTCCCTTTCAAATTCCCAGAATGAAGCTAGGAAGCTTGCCAGACCTTCCCGAAGGGCGAGTCTAAAATGTCCGTACTCTTTGTTGTGTCACCTTGATGTAGAACCACTATACCTGCGGTAACACGCCGCGATTACGAACATTCTAACTCTCGCTGAGTGGGTAATGAACTATGCGGATTGGTATAAACACTGTGTGCTAGATTATCTGTGAAATAAATTGAATCACTAGTCCAACAACGCTTCCATAAGCAAACCCAGCCCAGCCACTTGTCGCTCTATAACGCCAAAGTGCTGCACCAAAAAAGCCACACCAAAGCATGGCAGAATAAGTGGATATGAGTCCGCCGCCCATCCCTGTATCTGGCAAAAACAGCATGACGACAAAGGTTAGCGCCATTGCGCCACTTAACGGCACCCACATGATATTTTTCTTATCAGCGAACGCATTGTTTTGTTTGACGTTCTTTGCATCGGCATCTTGCGTTTGCTGTGCATTTTCTGCTTGAACAGCGCACTGAGCTGCTTTAGATGCACGTAGTTTTCGTGCACTACGCTCACTTCTTGATTGGGGTTTCTTGACCTGTGAAGGCAACGGTGATGCAGCGCTATGGGTCATGATGTACCTCATTAACTGAATTTAGTAACTGTTTATCCATAGTTAAGGTAGAGCATGCATGCCAAGATGACTATACGACTTCGGTCTCACACGACAATTAGAAAACGTGTTTTAGATTTTCCCTATTCGAATGCGGCGCTCGAATCAGAGGGGGCAAAGGCTGAGGTAGGCATACATTATCTATAAGAACACCGTGAAGCACGCAAACAAAAAAGCCCACCCGCAATCACTGCCGTTTGACAAGGAATGCGGGTGGGCTTTCACAAACTTATACCGTTAGGTATTAGTGAAGGTCGCTATTTTGGCTTTTGAAGCTTACTTCCAGCAAATTTACGCTATCAGCAAAGGTCAGGGTTTTGATATCACCCTTGCCTTCTACATTTAGCGTATTCACTTGTTTTGGCCACAAGTCACGCAATGCATCATGGCGAATTTTAATGCCTTCAAGTACAGGCGGCTCAGCAGTTTCCTGATAAACCCAAAAGTGCTTACCTTCAACTTCAAAGCCAACATCAGCAAGCTTTAATGGCTCGCCTGCTGCATTTAAAATTGCAAAGTGGTGGGCGACGTAATCAGCGAATTGTTGCTGCGTTTCTATGTCGTCCATAATATCTGCGTGCTTGTCGAACAATGCCTTAACCGCGTGTTCAGCATCGTGCAAATTAAAGCGGTGCATCACCTCAATATTTTCTGTTCTAGGATTGAACAGTACCGTGGTAATTGCTGCTTTTATTTGATGCGCTTGGGCTGCAGTGCTGTACGACATTGCGCTAACTAATAGCGCAGCCGTAATTGCGAATGCACTTACGCTTGCAAGCAGAGCATGAGCGCTCTGCTGCAAGCGAGCCAAAGACAACTTATTCGTCATCTTTGTCCTCGTCGTCGGTTTTCAGTTCGGTCTTTGAGTCGTGCATAAGGTCGCGGTACTCGTAAGTGTTACGCGGCTTATTCTTATACGCTTCAATACGCGAAGGAATGATACGACGCGGGTAGTGGTTATTTTCCACATCTACGTCTGCGGTTTCCCAGTGCGGATCAACGGTTACGCTTACCAGCTCTTTGTCTTTGTCGGTAACAATAAGCTTGCTTACGGCTTTAGGTGTACGACGCCAGATTTCCGCAGGAATACGCATTTCTTCTTTCGTGCCGTCTTCAAACGTTAGTTCAAGAATGATTGGCATCACCAACCCACCCTTGTTGCTGAAATCTAGCACGTAGTAGTTTTTGTCTTCTTTCACCGCACGCTCAAACGCTTTACGCTCCCAAGGCTCAAGATCTTTCAAGAATTTCTTGTACTTGTTACGCTCTTTGTTAGTTACGGTGTAACGATCGTTTTCGTCGTAGAAGTCACTGATATCTTCAAAGCGATCTACCCAAAGCTTTTTGCCTTCTTCTTTATTACGAAGGTCGGTAAGTGACTTCGGTTTTTCCATTTCTGCTTCGCGCTCGCGAGCAAAATCGATATCTGGATCTTCAGTGTCTAAACGAAGCTTGTATACGCTGTCTAGGCTAATATCTACATGGTCTGTGGTGTAAAACCAACCACGCCAGAACCAGTCTAGGTCAACGCCTGACGCCTCTTCCATAGTGCGGAAGAAATCTGATGGTGTAGGACGTTTAAACATCCAACGCTGCGCGTACTCTTTAAACGCGAAATCAAACAGCTCACGGCCAAGAATAGTTTCGCGAAGAATGTTAAGCGCTACTGCAGGCTTGGTATAGGCATTTGGGCCAAGGCGAAGTACTGAGTCAGACTGGGTCATAATTGGCACCTGCGTCTGAGACTTCATGTAGCCAGTGATATCACGTGGCTCAACGCCCCAAGGGATCGTAGGATCCCACTCGCGACCGGCAACGCCGTCTAGGAAGCTGTTCAGACCTTCATCCATCCATGTCCACTGACGCTCGTCAGAGTTAACCGTCATAGGGAAATAGATATGACCTACTTCGTGAATAACTACGCCAATAAGGAAGCGTTTTTCAGCAAGCGAGTACGTGCGCGAACCATCGTCACGAAGTTCTGTACGCGGACCGTTAAAGGTGATCATGGGGTATTCCATGCCGCCAACCGGGCCATTTACTGACTGGGCTACTGGGTATGGGTAATCGAAACTAAAACGGCTATAAACATCCATGGTGTGGATGATTGATTCAGTAGAATACTTCTGCCATAGCTCGCCACCTTCTTTCGGGTAGAAAGACATAGCCATTACCAATGGTTGAGTGTCACCGCCTTGCTGATAACCACGCGCATCCCACGCAAATTTACGCGAAGAGGCCCATGCAAAGTCACGTACGTTTTCTGCCTTAAAGGTCCAGGTTTTAAGCTTAGTCGTGCCTTCTTTTTCGTTCTCAATTGCTTCTTCTGGTGAAACAATGAATACGATACGGTCAGCTTTTTCTGCCTTTTTCAGACGGTCGCGCTGTGTTTTAGTTAACACGTCTTTCGGGTTTTGAAGCACACCCGTTGACGATACGATGTGGTCAGCAGGAACTGTAATATCTACTTCGTAGTTACCGAACTCTAGCGTGAACTCACCACGGCCAATAAATTCTTTATTAGTCCATGCTTCGTAGTCGGTGTATGCAGCTAGGCGTGGGAACCACTGTGCTAGCAAGAAGATGTCGTTACCACCTTCACGTTCGTCATCTGGGAAGTGCTCGTAACCTGCACGTGCTGAAACAGCGTCTTCTTCTACAATGTTAAACGCAAAATCGATATCGAACGTAACTTTGCTGCCTGGCTTCAACGGTTGAGCCAAGTCAACACGCATCAAGGTGCCAACTACTGTGTGACGTAAGTCATTGCCCGCTTTGTCTTCAACACGAGAAATGGTATAGCCCAGCTCGTTGTCGTCAACAAACTGCTGACGGCGCAATGCACCCATGCTTAGCTTAGCTGGCGCATCGCCGCTAGCAGCTTGCGTACCCGGCCCGCGGTTACCGATACCGCCAAACGTGGTAGTAAGCGCAGACATTGAATCGTCGCGGAATTTGTTTTGGTCAAGCTGGATCCACAAGTACTTAAGCGTATCTGGCGCGTTGTTGTGGTAAGTAATGGTTTCGCTTGCTTCAATGCGGCGTTTGTCTTCAAGTAGCTTTACGTCAATATCGTAATCTACTTGTTGTTGCCAATATTGGTGGCCTGGCTCACCAGCGGCGTTACGGTATACGTTTGGAGTAGGAAGAACTTCGTCCAGCTGACGGAATTTATCTTCGAAATCGCCTTTAGTTTGTTTAATAGCGGCGGTACTAGGAAGAGAAATCAGCATAGACAACACTGGCGCTAGCCAGAAAAAGTGTCGTTTTGCGGTGCTCATGCAGGTTCCTTGCAACTTGTAAGTTAGAATTGTTATAAGATAACACCGCCTAGTATATAAGTATGCCTGTCACAATCCAATTTTTTGACCGTAAACTAACCATGTTTTAACGCAAAAAAACTGTAACAGATCGTTTTGTTTCGCGCTTTAACTGTCGTATTCTTAAGCTCTTGTTTTCTTTTTTCTTCCCCCTATGAACCGTTTTAATTGGCAACGTGCCGTTATAAAAGTTGGCAGTGCGCTTATTGCTCCTGAAGGCAATGAGTGTAGTGGGCGTTATTTACTGTCTCTTGCTCGATTTATTACTGCTAGTCGCGAAGCTGGCAAAGAAATTATTCTTGTCTCTTCTGGCAGTGTTGCCGCGGGCCGCAGCAAAGTGAAGGTTCGTCACAACGCATCTATTGCAGAAAAACAAGCCATGGCTGCGATCGGCCAGAATTTAATGATGGCCAACTGGCAGCGCTTTTTCGACTTTCCCTGTGCACAAGTATTGTTAACGGCGGATGATCTACGCGATAGAACCCGCTACGTAAATATTAAAAATACCTTGCGCGAAATTTTGAATCACAATGCGTTACCTATTGTGAATGAAAACGACACCGTAGCTGTCAACGAACTCAAAGTGGGTGATAACGATAACTTGGGTGCTTACACTGCCCTGGTCGCCCAAGCAGACACCCTCATTATCTGCTCAGATATCGACGGTTTATTTACCGCAGACCCAAGAAAAGACGCCAGCGCCACACTCATTCCACAGGTAGATAAAATAGACAGCACTATTTACGGCCTTGCCGGCGGCGCTGGAACAGCGGTAGGAACTGGTGGCATGCGCACAAAAATTGAAGCGGCAGATAAGTGCACCAGTAGCGGTATTCAAACTCTTATTGTCAACGGGCGAAAAGGCGAAACCTTCGATGCATTACTTGAAGGTAAAGTGCCGGGAACCCTATTTAATGCTAGTAGCACTCCCGCTAGCGCGCGCAGACTGTGGCTTACCCATACTCTTAAAACCGCTGGCAGAATAGACGTTGATAGCGGTGCGAAAGAGGCGTTAGTGCGAAAAGGCGCGTCATTACTGCCATCGGGTATTGTTGATGTCGTCGGTTTGTTTGAACAAGGCGATGCTGTTGAAGTGGTGTGCCAAGGCGAAGTTATTGCCAAGGGGCTTTGCCTGTATAACGCAAAAGACTTAACGCTTATAAAAGGGAAAAAGTCGAAAGAAATTGCCAGTGTGTTAGGTTATGAAACAACGGATGTTGCCATTCACCGTGACGATATGGTGCTTTACTCATAGCGCTACTCAAAAGAATCGCTGCAATAGACTACCGCACATTAAACATTAATTGGCGTTAGTCGTTCATCGATTTTCATTATTTGCGCCAACAACAAAGCGATACATTTATTCACTAAGGGACGATCATGACTGATATCACACCTACACTTGCCGACTACCCTTACAAAGTCACTATCGCCACGCGTTGGCAAGACAATGATGCGTACGGACATATCAACAATGTTGTGTACTATGGTTTCTTTGATACCGCGGTAAACCGTTTTTTAATTGAAGAAGGTGGGCTAGATATACACAACGGGCAATCCGTGGCGTATGTGGTAAGCAGTCAGTGTCAGTACATTGCTCCGGCAGCCTACCCTGAAGACATTTTTGTAGGCTTGCGCGTTATCAAAATTGGAAGAAGTTCAGTGACTTATGGTCTGTCGGTTTATGCCGGAGAGAATAAGCGACGCGTGGCTCATGGCCAATTTGTGCATGTGTTTGTAGATAGAAAAACCGACAGGGCCATTCCTATTCCTGTTAATGTGAAAACAGCGTTAGAGTCGATTGTGGAAGTAATGTAGAGCATGGCAAAAATGACGAAACACAATGCATCACAAGCGATGAGCAACGGCAAACAAAAGCAGGTTGTTTTTCTAGACGCCGAAACCATGGATTTGCCCAGTCTTGATACCTCTTCACTCGATGACGTACAAAACAATTTCGACGCCGCGATTACGCTTCATCAACAAACTCAAGCCGAAGACGTTGCCGAGCGCATTAAAAATGCCGATGCTGTGCTGGTTAACAAAGTCGTGCTACAAGCCAAAGATTTACAGCAGGCCAGTCAGCTTCGCTATATTGGTGTAACTGCGACCGGCATGAACAATATCGATCGTGATTACTGCGAACAGGCTGGTATTACCGTTCAAAATGTAGAGGGCTATGGCACAGACAGCGTCGCTCAACATACGTTGACCTTGGCACTAAATTTGGCCACCAATTTTGTGGCGTATCAGCGCGATATGCGCAATCAAGCATGGTCTGCATCTTCTCATTTCTGCTTACTCAATCATCCCGTGGTGGAATTGGCGGGTAAGCATGCGGTAATTGTTGGGCATGGCGAGCTTGGCAAGCGTGTAGAGGCATTGTTTAAGGCTATGGGTATGCAGGTGAGTATCGCTGCACGCCCAGGTAAACGAGACGACCCTCGTCCAAGTCTTGCATCGCTTTTACCAAATGCCGATGTGGTAAGTCTTCATTGCCCGCTTACTGAAGCCACCGACAAGCTTCTTAATGCCAAGACGTTGTCGCTGATGAAGCCAACCGCTTTTCTCATTAATACGGCTCGCGGCGGTTTGATTGATGAGGAGGCACTCTATCATGCGCTTAAAAACAATCAAATTGGTGGCGCGGGATTAGATGTATTAAGTGTCGAGCCTCCGCCTGTTGATCATATATTGCTTAAAAAGGCACTACCTAACTTGCTGGTAACGCCGCATAATGCGTGGATTGGTAATGGCGCTAGGCAAAAACTGCTAGATAGTGCTATTGACCATTTATCTGCCCACTTATCTTCTTGTTTATCAGCTTCCCAGGGCTAGAACACCGCTATGAATAACGCAACCTTATTTGCTCTGTGCTGCCTGATTTGGGGCTCAACCTGGATAGCCATCACTTACCAAATAGGGCATACCTCTGAAACGTTTGCCATTGCGCTGCGTTATTTATTGGCGTCGGCCTGTTTAGGGATTTACTGTGTTATTAGGCGTTTGCCGCTTAAGCTACCGGTACATGTTCATGTGAAAATGGCCGCAGTCGGTCTCTTTTTATACAGCTTAAATTACACGCTGCTGTATATGGCGCAAGCGCACATAATTAGCGCGCTGTTAGCCCTTATGAGTTCTTATATTATCTACATTAATGTTGTGCTTCGGCGATGGTGGCTTAAAGAGCCTATAAGAAAAGAAGTGGTTATAGGTGCTACATTTGGCTTGCTGGGCATTGTGTGTTTGTTTGTACCGGAGTTTTCCAAAGTCTCCATGGATGCGGCGCTTGCTACCGGCCTCGCTATAGCGTTTGTCAGCTTTTTCTGCGCCTCAACAGGTAACGTTATCTCCGAGCGTATTTTGACCTCGGGTACGCCTGTTATCCAAATGAACTTCTATGCCATGAGCTATGCCATGGTGCTGCTTTTCATCACCTCACTGGCAATGCCGGGTAAGTTGGTCATTCCTACCCAACCCGAGTTCTATCTGTCGCTGCTTTATCTGGCTATCTTTGGCTCTGTGTTTGCGTTTGGCGCGTACATGAAACTGTTAAAGCAAATGGGCGCTGACAAGGCTGCATATGTGGTCTTGGTATACCCCATGGTTGCACTGGTTATTTCCACCTTTTTCGAAGGCTATACCTGGAGCGTTTTATCTGTGGTTGGGGTGGTCATTGTGCTGGTGGGCAACGCCATTGCAATGGGGAAAGTTCCCCGCTTTATGCGTCGCCCACCGGTGTCGAGCTAGGAGCTGGTAAAACCGTTTATTTGAGCGCGTTGATTTTCTTATTCAGTTCGTAAGCAGGCTCGGTAACAATGGTTTCAAGGGTTTCGATTCGCGCCATCAAAGCTTCAATCTGCGCATCTTTTTCCTCTAAACGCTGCTGCTGTTTGTCGGTCACGCTTTTAACGAACGGGTTGCTGCACTCGCCGTTCATCCAGTCGTTTAGTCGCCACTGAAATTTTGCGTCTAAGTAGCTTGCCAAAAGCACAAGCGACGTGATGCTGCCAATTAACAAAACTATACTTAACGTAGACATAATTTTTTCCTAATCCAAATTTCAAGGTTGAAGGCTTTTAGGGAAAATGCCCTAAACGCACGTTACTGTACTTACTGTTTTAACTAGTCATTCTCTGTTCAAAAAAATTACAGCATTGGCGAAAAAAGTTTGTAATAAAAATTCGCGGGGGCAGACTGATAGAAGTAACACAATAAAATAACAACAGTTTTTGTGATTAGGGATGTGACGTTGGGGCAGGGTTTTGAAGATGTTTTTGCGCAATACGGGGCAATACTGAGCCGTGTAGCCAACAGCTATGAAGCAAACGAAGCGATGCAGCAAGAATTATTGCAAGAAATTGCTATTGCCGTCTGGCAGGGGCTGTCTCGCTTTAAGGGCGATAGCAGCGTGAAAACCTATATTTTGAAGATAGCTCATAACCGCGCAGTTACTCACGTAGCAAATCAAGTGAAGCGTCTCGATACCCATCAATATGACCACGATGATTTGGGCTCTGACGGGTTCGCGAGTACTACCCATTCACCAGAGGAAATGTCTAGTCAACACCAGTCATTAGAACGCCTACTTCGCGCGGTACGGGCACTTCCATTGCAGTCAAGACAAGTGCTAACGCTTTCTCTTGAAGGCTTAAGTTACGATGAAATTGCAGACGTCTGTGGTCTGACTAAAAATCATGTTGGTGTGATATTAAAGCGCGCCAAGCAAAGTATCATGCAGGAGCAACCGCATGCATAATTCAGATAAAGAGAATCAAACGAACCCGCCCGTATCAGTAGACGATGCGCAAAATGATGGCCTTTCTGCGCTATGGCAAGCTCAGCCAGTTACGACTATCAACCTCTCGGAAGTAAAAGCCAGTTTAAGCAGTGAGCGAACCAAGCAACGCTGGTATATGGTGGTTGACTCCTTAGCGTTTATCCCAGCGATCTACTTGCTAGTTGTTACTTGGGAAAAGTTCACTTTTGTTGCCCACGCGATGTTTGTTTTTATGCTGATCACTGCTCTTCCCCTGCTTGTTTATCAGCTGTGGTTAAGAAGAGTGGCTGCATTTTCAAAAGACACTCAAACCGCTGACCACCTAACGCAGCTAATAAAGCAAATTAAGAATAACGTGAAGATTGCTGTAATCACTAAACACTCGACATGGACTGCAGTGTTATTTGGATGTGCCTTTCTGGTGGAGCGCTATTTTTATGGGGAGCTTACCCCAGAGAAAGTTACGAAGATGGCTATAGTTATGACTTCCATGAGCGTTGTAATGCTCGTGTGGTATGTATGGGCGCACAAAAGACAAAAGCGTTTTGAGCGTCAACTCGAAACGCTTGAGAAGATGGCACAGCAGCGTTAAGGGCGCATGAGTGCAAAAGTAAGATGTTTTGACTTTGAGCGCTTAATTGTTATTACTTGTGCTCGGAGTGCTCACATTATCTTTCAGATCTTGCTCTGCGCTTTCATCGGACTCGTCAGATTCACTGTCGTCTTCATCACTATCTCTGCGGGTTCTGTCATCACCCAAGAAAAACTCATAATAAAGGTCTAACGCGAACTCAGATTGGTCTTCCAGTGTGGTTTGAATGGCTTCTAAATATAAACTAGGTAGAAGCTGATATTTTACCGCCAAGTCAGGCGGTAGTTGTCTGCGTCGTAGCGTGCTGTTGGCGTCGTTGTTACTTAGACCAACGTCCACATTGTATTCCACAGATAATCGCTCGTTAATCTGCCCTCTTACCGACAGTAAATCTTCGTTTGTACTTAAACTAAAATCATCAATACCTAGCGCGCTTCCCACTTGACCTGTCAGGGTTTTGGTGTTGGATAAACCAAAACCTACCAGCAGCGCAGCGTAGTTAGGATCTTGTGTGCCCGAGTTCGGTCCAGAACCTGTGAGTAGATATGACAATACGCCCTGTTGATCCATCGCAGGCTCAGAGAAAAGGTTAATACTTGGCGAGTCAGCCGCGCCATCAATTCGGATACCTGCAATTACGTCGTCATCGGTTTTAGCCGGGTCGCGGATGGCTTCGACCAGCAACAAAGGTTGGTCAATTGGGCCGTTAAATTGTACTTCACCGGTTTGAATAATTAACTGTTGTCCGTAAGCGTTGTATCGACCATTTAAAATTTGAAGGTCACCATAGCCCACAAGTGCAGGTTGAGTGTTTACGCGAATGCCACCATACAAACTTGCAGTAAGGCCAAACGCTTCGAGTTTTACTTCTTCGGTTTTGTTTTTGTCGATGTTTACCAATACCGAAGCGTGGACGATATCTAGCGGTTCCTCTCTATCCGGTTCGCCACGCAGGTGCACGTCTTTTGATGGGGAAACAGCACTCTCAGGTAGCGACTCTATTTCAATTCTCGCCCAAGGAATATTTACCTCGCCACTCACGTCCACTTTTTCTTTTGTGGCGGCGATATCGATATTCGGTGATACCTTGAGTCGAATGTTTGGCTGACGAATTTCGAAACCGTTTCCTTTTAAATTAAATGTCGCACTGGGGTTGGATGACCAGTCTAACTCGCCTTTTAACGCCCCTTTTCCTCCGCCTAGTAAGAAGATGCCGTCTAGTGCAGCGGTTTGACCATTAAGCGATACTTTTTGATTCCAATCGGCCAGTGTCACAGGTGTATCTTGTATATCAATAGCGCCATTTGAAACTGTCAATTCACCGTTAAGCGTAGGGTCGTCAATGTAACCACTTAACGATACGTTCCCATTTAACTTTCCTGTAAGGGTTCTGATAGCAGGGGAAAGGGGTTTGAATGGTGCAACATTAAGCCCTTGCATCTCTAGTTTACCATCGAGTGGTATACGCGATTCGAAAGGACGGGTATTCAAGGTTAGTGTTGCATCCCCGACATCTTGGCTTGAGATCACAGATGTTGATGCTAACTGCCCCTGCTTTATCTCTCCTTTAGTTTCTATGGAGTTAATAGTGAGCGTTAGCGGGCGCGTTTCACCAAGTTGCCATGGCGCAGAACTCATAGACGCAGTAAATGTGGCATCGATGGGATCGTTAGCCGAGTAGCTGCCTTTGGTTTTTACGGTAAGTGTTGCTTGTGAGGGACTTGAAACAACAGTAGGCGCTAACTCGTTCGCCCACAACCCGATGGGCAGCGCCGTCGCGCTGATATCCCAACTGGCTTTGTTTTGTTGATAATTCACGTTTGAAATACACAGCTCACCTTCTTTTCGAGAGGTCCAACAGTGCTGACCTATTTTAGCCGTTATAGGTGAGGTGCCTATATCTACACTGAACGGGCTTGATAGCGTCCACTGCATATTAGCGAGCTTCAATGCCGTATCACTAATTTCCCCCACCCAGTGATTGTTCGTCCATGCACCTTTTAAAGACAGCCCAATATTATTGTTGGGCACAGCTAGGTCAATATCTGCGGTATGGTCGCGATAGGTACCGTTAACTTTGATTTCGCCGTTCAATGGTCCTTGCTTTGCGGCAGAGGCATTTAAATTGGGTGACACAGCAATATTAGATAGGGCGAGTGTGCCGTTAGCACTTGGGTTTTGCCAAGGACCGGCGGCTGTGATATTGCCACTTATCGCACCTGTCACTTCTGGGTATAGGCTTGAAATAGCGTTAACGTTTATCGCAATATTTGCATTTAAATGCCGCTTATTCAGTACTTGAGCAATGGCGCGTATCGTGTTTCGCTCTTGCTCGTGTTCTTGAATGATATTGACGTTAGTAACGAATAAGTCGCTGGGGCCAGCATAAACCGCATTCCCCTTCACCTGAAGCGGTTTGCCCTGAAGTACACCCGAGACAGTCATATCTCTTAGGCTCATGTGTAATCCGCCGCGCTCAGAGTATTGCAATATACTGTCTATTTCTCCGCTAATTTTTTCAGGCGCATAAGTGCTGAATTGCCGCCCTGATACATTCTTAAGCGTTGTCTTACCTTCCCACGCGATACTCTCATTTAGATAAAGGGTACCTGTGTTGGTTAAGCTCCCTTCCAAAGCGTTTATATTGGCTTGATTAACAAAAATATTGTTCTTTTTCAGCACCACATCAAGTGATACCGGTACATTGCCAATGTCAGGCAATGTAGCTGCGCCAGCTCCTTTAAGTACGTAATCACCCATGGTGCCGGAAAGCGTTAACTGTCCTTCTTTGAGCGTAGTGTTTTCCACTGTCGGTATGGCTTGTTCTTGCCAGTTCGCAGTGAATTCTATGGGAAGGTTACTGTCTAGAATGTTGGCCATTAGGTTAGCGTTTGCGGTTACCGCGCCTTTGGCTACAACTGACAGCGTTAAGTCGTCCAACGCACCCGCGGCCGCTACACTCAGTTCTTGTGGTGTGTCGCCAAGCTTCGTTTTCGCGTTAATAGCCACATTTAATGGGAAGTTTCCGTCAAGTGTTGCGCTCGCTTTTCCTTTCACCTCACCTTGTTCATGTACAACGGTCATTTCTTCAATAGCGACATCGCTGCCCTTAAAGTGAGCCTCTAACAGCGAGATGAGTGAAATGTGTTGTTTGCTCTCCCCTTGAATTATGTGTAGATCTTCTACTAAAAAAGTACCAAGAGACAAAGGAATAGGCGTAGCTATATTTGGTAGTACGGGGACGTCGTAGCTTAGTGAGTATGACGTAGGCAAAGCGCTATCAGCACTTGGAGCCTGTTCTTTTTTGGGAGCAGGCTGCTCACTATTAGTTTCCGATGCATTGGTCATGGCTGCCGGTGAAGAGCTGGCAGCTTCATCTTGGTTTAGCAGAGCAATGCGAACACCTTTCGCGGCGATGCTGTCAAGTATGAGGTCGCTATTTCCTTCAAAATCGGTTAGCTCTAGTTCATCAATTTCTACTGTTGTCGTAAGTAGAGCAAGTTTGATATTCGTTAGCGCTAAATACCCAACATCAATAGGAAGCGGTAATTCAATCTGGCCACCTGCAGGTGCATCATCGGAAGAGTCAGGCGCGTTTGAGCGCTGTGTAAGCGTAGCGTTTTCCAGCGTGACTTCATTGACACATACTCTAGGCTCAAACAAACAACGCCAGGTAATATCAATGTAGGCATATTGTGCAGACACCTTCCATTGCGGGTTTTCCCACTCCACATTATGCACTTCTAGTGTGTCAGCAAACCCACCGTCAATGGCATCGATGGAGAGGTTTTCAACAAACGTGTTGGCCAGTAACTTAACGGTAGGGCCGCCTAAGGGACTTATCAAAACGGCATACAACGCGACCAGTATAAGAACCGGTGAAAGTAAAATAGCCGAAAGCGTACGTTTTCTCATAGCTCAGGCCCCAACAAAATATGTAACTGCCATGTATTCTCGTCTGGCGCAAAGCCTCTTGCCACGTAAAGTCTGACTGGACCAATTGGTGAAAGCCAATGTACACCAGGTCCAACGCTATATGTCAGCGTTGTGCTGGTGTCGTTTGTTGCTGTACCTGCATCGACAAACGCTGCCACTCTCCAATTATCTGACACTTGATAGGCATACTCTACACTCGATGTAGCAAGGTACTTCCCTCCAATAGAGTCAACAATGAGTTCTCCTGTTTCTGGATCAATGACTTCAGCTGTCGGAGAAATTTCGCGATAGTCGAAGCCGCGAACACTTTTATCGCCCCCTGCATAGAAACGCAACGACGTTGGCACTTCATCAAAACTATTGGTTTTAATAACCCCCGCTTCACCGCGTATGGTTATTCTGTGCACATTGTTAAAGGTACGGATAAGCGTGGCTTCAACCACGGCTTTAGCAAAATCGATATCAGAACCATAACCTTCTCTGCCTATTTGAGTGAGCATTTGAAGGTAGGTACCATTATTAATGTTGAGCTCACTGTCTTTATCGCGATAGGTTAACGAGTACCCGGGTAATACTAGGGACGTGGTGTTTGTACTCAATTCCCCTTGATCATAAGTTTCACGTAGATAGGTCACCGAGCCATCGTGTTGCCATGGTGAATTGTCATGTTGCCAGTAACGGTGTGCAGACAAAGATAAGGTTTCACTCTCAAAGGAAGTGTTGCTGTACTCTATAAATTGGTAACCCGCCTCTATACTCGCGTAATCCCGCGTTATGTTTCTCATAGGTATACGGTAGTCGGCAGTCACTGATTGTTCTGGCGCAGAAATGAAAATATCAGATGAAACAGAGTGCCCTTTACTATTCACCCAAGGACGCTCCCATCCCAAGCGAACCCGTGGGCCCGTGTCAGTGGCTGCGCCAACAGAAACGTTAAATGCGTCTGTGGGTCTGTGAAGTAACGATACCTCAACCGGTACCAGCAAACCATCAGCCTCACTTACAACCGGGCGAGCAATAACGCGGGTAAAATACCCAGATTGATTAAGGCTTCTGTTGAAATCGGCAAGTGTTGCTGAAGAGTACGCATCGCCTGTTTTAAACGGCTTTAGCCGCTCAATGATGGCTTTCGCCTTGTCATCGCCAATAAATTTTAGCTCTCCAAATTGGTACTGGGGCCCGCTTTGCGCAATCAAAAGTACGTTTGCTTGTTTTTCGTCACGCACTAGGTCGAGACGCGTCGCCTGCCAAAAATAATCAAAATAGCCATTAGATAAGGCGTAGTTAAACATGGACGACTTAAACGACTCGTAAATGGTTTGGTTTAACACGTCGCCTTCTTTAAGCTTTAGTGAATTAAAACGTTCTCTGAAAGCCTTATCTTCACGTCCCGCACCTATTATTTCGCGAGTAACTTTATTTATGGTAAGCGGCGCATTCAAAGCAACATTCACTGTAACCTTGTCGCCCTCTTCAATACTTACCTTGGTCTCGCTGTTGTAATAACCATAGGGTTGAACCGCTGTCGCTACCGTTTCGCCCACTTCATCTTGCCAGTAAGGGTCAGTAAGCAACGATTTTTCCACGTCGAGACTGTTTAAATGCAGGCGGATATTATTACGCAGTTTGTCGTCTTCTACGCCCTGAATGTTATAGGAAATAGGGTCTTGGGCATGTGAAAAAGTAAAGAGAGCACACGCTAGCGTGCACAATGTACTGCCCACCAAAACTCGGACTGCTTTGGTGATTCTGAACATAAATTGTCGGAAAAGATGGTCTTGCAAACTGGCAAGCCCGCTCCAAATCGAAGGCATGAAAAGGCTAAGTCCTTAAGGTAACGCTGGGCTGTGAAGCTTACCGCTTGATGGTAAAATCCATATTATGTCTGTGGTTAATGATACCACATTTGCAATTTGTATCCGCAAACTACGACGAGAGATCAAATAATTGCGCTGACGTCGGTAAATAATACCAATCCGCATAGATAATTGCCCACTCAGAAGGCGCTGGCAAGTTTCCTAGCAAAGCGTGGGAATGCAGGAATGGCTGTTCCCTTTCAAATTCCCAGAATGAAGCTAGGAAGCTTGCCAGACCTTCCCGAAGGGCGAGTTTAAAATGTCCGTACTTTTTGTTGTGTCACCTTGATGTAGACCACTATACCTGCGGTAACACGCCGCGATTACGAACATTTTAACTCTCGCTGAGTGGGTAATGAGCTATGCGGATTGGTATAAAATGCACTCAACGTATTTTCCTAACTAGAATGCCCGTCTTCAGAACATATCTGGCACATCCACTCACTTAACATAGAGCCTAGTATTGCTTTGTTTTTGTACATCTGGGCATGAGTGAGTATACTCTGCGTAACTTAACTTCGAGTTTTTTGCCTAAGCTAAGTTCCACTAACAATAAAAAACAACAAGGGAATGTTATGTCTTCTAATAAGGCTCTCTTACCTACGACACTAGTTACTTTGCTACTGTTGGTTTGCTCTTTCTCCACACTGGGCGCAGATCAAACTAAGGCAGAACCCGAGTACGAAAAATTCAGTTCTTTGCCAACCTATTGGACACCGTCGCTGTCACCCGATGGCTCAAAAATCGCTTTTGTTCAAAACGTTGAGCAAGAAGAAGCGTTTGCCATGCTTGCCACTTACGACTTAAAAAAGGGTGAAAAGCACTACCTACTGCGATCGGACAATGAACGCGTAAAAATTAACTGGTACAACTGGGTGAACAATGAACGGCTGGTGGTTAGCGCTCGTTACGAAACCCGCCGTGGCACCACGAAAGTTCACGACACACGGTTGTTAAGCATTAAGTTTGACGGTGAAGGCGGTGCATTCAACTTGGTTGAATGGGAGAGAATAAAGCGTCGAGCAGGTAACCCGAACCACATTCCTCAATTTCACGATGACGTTATCGACTGGCTGCCTGACGATCCAGAACATATTCTAATTGCCTTAGACGCTGAGGTGTTGGGGCTGCCGTCGGTTTACAAAATCAATGTTAATGATGGTGGCGTAAGTCGCATTATTCGCGGGAAAAAACGCATTAGAGATTGGATGACGGACCAACAAAATAACGTTCGTATAGGTGTTTCGCTTGATTACGATACAGGGGAGCGAGAAGTCTTTCTAAAAGAAGGAGACGATTGGCGCACCTTATTTGCTTACAACGCTATGTCTGACAAGGGTGAATACCCAGTTGGCTTTGCAAAAGACCCAAATATTCTTTATTTCAAAGGTTATAAAGGAGACTTCCGTGCATTGTATACCTTGAACCTTACTACTAATGAGCGAACAGAGGTGTATGCTGATGAAGGGTACGATGTTAATGGTAGCCTTATCTATTCACCGGTTACCCGAGATGCAATAGGAGTACGCCATGACGGTCGACATTATTGGGATGAACGTTACGTCGCTCTTCAAAATGGTATCGATGCTGGTCTTCCTGATTACGACAATACCTTAGTGAGCTTTAGCGACGACGAACAAACATACGTTGTTTATTCAGAGTCAGACACCTTACCAGGAGTTTATTTGTTGGGTGACCGTAAAGAAGGCACGTTAGTGATGCTTTTTGAGCAGTATGCCCAAATAGATCCGGCAAAATTATCTGAGCATACGTTAATTGAATATGAAGCCAGAGACGGCATCAAAATCGAAGCGTATTTGACTTTACCAAAAGGCGAAGGCCCGTTTCCTACCATTATTCATCCCCACGGCGGCCCCGGAGCAAGAGATTTCAGTGGTTTCGACTATTGGACAGCGTATTTTACATCGAAAGGTTATGCAGTACTAAGGCCTAACTTTAGAGGTTCTAGAGGGTATGGGTACAGCTTTGCGCAAAGCCAAATGAAAGGCTGGGGCTTGGCTATGCAAGATGATATCACCGATGCGGCAAACTGGATGGTAGAGCAGGGGCACGCTGAGCAAGACAACATGTGTATTGTGGGCGCTAGCTATGGCGGTTACGCCGCCCTGATGGCAACTGTTAAAACCCCGGATCTGTTTAAGTGTGCGGTGAGCTTTGCTGGCGTAAGTTCACTTAAACACGTCATTATTCATTCTCGCCGTTTCCTGAACAACGAATTTGTGAAAAACCAAATTGGGGATGATTATGATGACCTTGAAGCGCGCTCGCCTTACTACAATGCGAAAGGGATAAAGACGCCAATTTTGCTTGTACATGGAGAGGAAGATAGAGTTGTCCCTCCACTTCATAGTCGCTACATGGCTGACGAGTTAGATGATTACGACAAGGTCTACAAGTATGTAGAGCTTGAAAGTGGCGACCACAATTTGTCTATTCAGCGAAATCGTCATATTTTCTTTAAGGAAATGGATGCATTTTTAGACCAACACCTTAGGCCAGCGAGTAAAGCGAGTGCTGCAACGGCAAACGTTTCAGCTTCCGAGTAACACCCGTTAAATGCACCAGTATTTACGACAAGATTTTGCTTGGCTGGCGGCTTTTTAACCAAGTTTCAGGTATACTCAACAAGGCGCGTTAATTTCGCGCCTTTTTAATTTCCCCCACTTTATTTCATATTCGAGACTTTATGCCCCAGACTTCTAATGGCGTATCTGAGGATACTGCAATTGTGCAAAAGCCAGCGCTTGGCCTTGTTGAATTTGTTGCACTAATGGCTACGATGACATCCCTTGTCGCGTTGAGCATTGACGCTATGCTGCCTGCGTTGATTCAAATTGGCGAGTCACTACAGGTCGCCGAGGCGCATCAAACCCACTTAATCGTTACCGTGTTCTTTTTAGGCATGGCACTGGGTCAAATGTTCTTTGGGCCTTTTTCCGATAGCCGCGGCCGTCGCCTAACTATATTAGTGGGCCTGTGTATTTTCGCCTTAGGTACATTTGTTTGCATGATGGCCACCAATTTGGAGACCATGCTGGTAGGTCGCGTTATTCAAGCATTTGGGGTGTCTGGGCCACGAATAGCCTCTATGGCAATTATTCGCGACCTTTACGTTGGCGATGCGATGGCAAAAGTCATGTCGTTTATCATGATGGTGTTTATATTAGTGCCTATGTTGGCGCCTATTATTGGGCAAACGGTGATGGAGTTGACCTCATGGTTCCATATTTTCACTATGTTTCTCATTGTGGCTACCATGGCCGGCATTTGGTTTTTTTCTCGTCAAGGGGAAACCTTGCCAAGAGCAAGGCGTAAAAAGTTTTCATGGGCGCAGTTTTTTGCATCGTCAAAGTTCATTCTCACTAACCCAGCAGTGATGGGTTACACCTTTGCCATGGGCTGTATTTTTGGGGCATTCCTGGCGTATTTAAGCGCTTCGCAAACCATATTTACTGTGTTTTACAACGTAGGTGAATGGTTTCCCTACATCTTTGCAACGCTTGCTTTTTCAATTGGTCTCGCCTCTTACTTTAACGGCAAAATGGTAATGCGTTTTGGGATGCGCAAGCTTTGTCGTTTTGCACTTAAAGGGGTTAACGGGTTTGCCGTTGTGTATTTAGTGTTACTGTTGGCGTACGACGGCTTGCCGCCTTTAATTCCTACGGTTACGGTTATGTTTGTAGGCTTTTTCTTTGTGGGCATACTGTTTGGTAACTTAAACGCCATGGCGATGCAGCCGCTTGGCGATATGGCAGGTTTAGGCGCGGCCATAATTGGTTCTATGTCTAGTTTAATATCGGTACCTGTTGCCTTATTTGTAGACAGCTTTTTGAATGGAAACTTGATGCCCATTGGCTGGGGGTTCTTGGTGTTTTTTGCCTTGTCGTACGCATCGGTGCGCTACGCTGAGCGTGTTCGTGAAGGTTCTATTTAGAAGGTGTATCGGCGTGTCGCAGTGGTCAGTTGCGTAAGAAAGATACTTATTAGCAGGCTTACGGACATAAAAAAGCCCGACCAAAATGGTCGGGCAAGAGGGCTTGGTTAAGCACCTAACGACAGAAACTGTCCTAACCTCTGTTTTTACACAACTATAGCTTTCATGTCAGTCATGTAGCCACGTAAGGTCTTACCTACTGATTCCACACCGTGTGAGCGGATGGCTTCGTTAATTTCAACAAGGCGTTTGTTCTCTACCTGATTAGAAGTAGCGGCTAAACCCTTACCAATAACGCTGGTATCAATGGTAGGCATAAATTTCTCACGCAAAATTGGAATTGCTGCGTTAGCAAACAAATAGTTTCCATATTCTGCTGTGTCTGAAATAACAACGTTCATTTCATACAAACGCTTACGTGCGATTGTGTTAGAAATAAGCGGTGTTTCATGCAGTGATTCATAGTACGCAGACTCAGGTAGAATACCGGCTTCAACCATTACGTCGAACGCAACTTCAACACCACACTTGATCATGGCAACCAGTAAGATGCCGTGGTCAAAGAATTCTTGTTCACTGATTTCACCTTCATAAGCCGGTGCGTTTTCAAACGCGGTTTCACCGGTTTCTTCACGCCACTTAAGTAGGTTCGCATCACCATTGGCCCAATCTTCCATCATGGTGCGAGAGAACTCACCGCTGATGATGTCGTCTTGGTGCTTTTCAAATAGCGGACGAAGTAAATCAGTTAGCTGCTCAGAAAGCTCAAACGCTTTCACTTTTGCAGGGTTTGATAGACGGTCCATCATGTTAGTTACACCGCCAATCTTAAGTGCTTCAGTAATGGCTTCTAGGCCGTACTGAATAAGCGCACCTGCGTATCCTGGGTCAATACCGTCATCAACCATTTTCTCGAACGCAAGTACTGCAGCAACTTGCTGCATACCACATAAAATGGTTTGCTCGCCCATAAGGTCAGATTTAACTTCAGCCACAAATGATGACTCAAGTACACCTGCGCGGTCACCGCCCGTTGCACTAGCAAGTGCTTTGGCCTGCTCCCAGCCCTTACCTTCAGGGTCGTTTTCTGGGTGCACGGCAATAAGTGTTGGTACACCAAAACCACGCTTATACTCTTCACGTACTTCAGAGCCTGGGCTTTTCGGCGCACACATAATGACTGTGATATCGCTACGAATCTGCTGGCCTTCTTCAACAATGTTGAAACCGTGAGAGTAACCTAATGTCGCACCTTCTTTCATAAGCGGCATAACAGCTTCTACAACGCTAGCGTGCTGCTTATCAGGTGTTAGGTTGTAAACCACATCAGCTTCTGGAATAAGTTGTTGGTATGTACCAACAGTAAACCCGTTGCTGGTAGCGCGTTTGTAAGAGTCGCGTTGCTCATCAATGGCTGCTTGACGCAGCGCATAAGAAACATCTAACCCTGAGTCACGCATATTCAGGCCTTGGTTAAGGCCCTGCGCGCCGCAGCCTACAATGACAATTTTCTTGCCTTTTAAGAACTGACAACCGTCAGCGAATTCATCGCGTGCCATGAAGCGGCAGCGGCCAAGCTGATCTAACTGCTGGCGAAGTGACAGGGTGTTGAAATAATTAGCCATAAAAATTTCCGAACAACATTCATTTTTGTCAATATCAAACACCGACCTTGGTGTTGACAGACCTCGTCTATGACGACTTGGTAGTGAGACTAAAAGATTTCTTTTGTTTTGGAAAATGATATATTTGCAAGATAATATTGCAAAAAGTGAAATGTATATGGATTTTCGTAGCCTTCAACTCTTCAACCATCTTGCGACCAGCCTACACTTCGGTATAACAGCTGAGGCTATGTACGTGTCGCCATCTACGTTAAGCCGCGTGATTCAACGCCTTGAGGACGAATTAGGCTGTACACTGTTGAAACGTGATAATCGCAAAGTGGCGTTAACCCACAGCGGGCATAAGTTACTGTCTTTTTCTAAGCAAGCGCTGAAAGACTGGCAGCAATTAAAAGTAGATTTAAAAGAAGATAACGACGCATTGCAGGGCGAGCTCAGCGTATTTTGTTCGGTTACCGCCAGTCAAAGTCATTTGCCCGCTATGCTCAGGCAGTTCAGGCAGCAGCATCCTGGCGTAGATATACGCCTTATTACCGGCGACCCTGCCCTTGCGATTGAAAAAGTAAAAGGTAAGCAGTGCGACTTATCTATTGCTATCTACACCCCAGATATGCCGACAGATTTGCATTTCACCGCCCTTGATAACGTACCTTTGGTACTTATTGCGTCAAGGGAGTGGCGGCTTACTCAGCTAAGTCAGCTTGATTGGACCAAACACCAGGTGATCATGCCTGAAACTGGCCCAACCCGACGTACTGCCTATCACTGGTTTGCTGAGCACGGCATTCGCCCTAACGTTTATGCCTACGTGGGCGGGAATGAAGCTATTGTAAGCATGGTGGCACTTGAATGTGGCGTGGGTTTTGTGCCAAAAGTGGTACTAGATCACTCTAGTATGGCCAATGCAGTAACCCAAATACCTGTTGAAGATATCGAGCCTTATTCCCTAGGTTTGTGCTGCCTGCAAGACAAACAAAACGAGCCGCTTATTAACGCCTTTATGCAACTTAATGTACAAGCTCGTGGGTAAATTTAAGGTACAAGCTGTATTTAAGTTGTAATCAGCTGGTGCTCAACTGCTTAATAAGATTATCGAGGGCGCGATAGCCCAATGCTTCTGCAATGTGCGCCCGCGATACAGCGTTCTGCTCTTCAAGGTCAGCAATGGTTCTTGCCACTTTTAACGTGCGATGAAATACCCGCATAGACAAATTAAGCTGTTTAGCAGCGGCTTGTAAAAACTGCAAATCAGCGTCATCTAGCAAGCATATATCGGCAAGCTCGCCCGCATGTAGAGCACCATTTGGTTTGCCTTGCCTAAGCCCTTGTTTGTGGCGTGCCGCAATAACTCTTTCTCGCGTTGCATGTAACGAGTCGTCAGGTTTATTGGCTCGCTCTGGCAGGTCGTAGTCTGGTAGCCGTGGCACTTCGACCTGTATATCTATTCTATCAAGTAGCGGGCCTGACAAGCGGTTTAAGTAGCTAAGCTGTTGCTGGGGTGTCAACCGGTTATCATCAATATCTCCTGTCGGACTTGGGTTCATCGCCGCAACTAACTGAAAGTTAGCGGGGTATGTCGCACTTCCCGAGGCGCGAGACAAATGCACGTCTCCGGTTTCTAGTGGTTCGCGCAATACATCTAGTGCCTTTCGCCCAAATTCAGGCAGTTCGTCTAAAAACAAGATGCCATTGTGGGCCAGCGATATTTCACCTGGCACAGGGTTAGAACCACCGCCAGTAAGCGCGACGGCAGAACTTGTGTGATGGGGTGAGCGCAGGTGGCGGGTTAGAAATCGTTCTGCATGCAGCTTTTCGCCTTTCACCGAATGGATAGCAGCAACTTCCAGCGCTTCTTCCTCGCTCATATCGGGTAATAGCGACAGCATTCGGCTGGCAAGTAAGCTTTTACCCGTGCCTGGAGGCCCTACCATAAGCAAATTATGCGAACCGCTGGCGGCAATAATTAGCGCGCGTTTGGCTTGCTCTTGGCCGATAATGTCATCCCACCCTGTTAAGGTTTTGTTAGGCGCCCGTGAGGTAAACGGCTGGCCTTTGGCGAGCTTTTTGTTGCCGGTAAGGTGTTCATAAACAGACAGTAAATCGAAAGCGGGATAGCGCGTTGCGTGAGAAACCAATGCAGCTTCTACGTCATTATCCCCCGGATATACGAGCGCAATATCTTCATTTGCGGCTGCCATGACAACAGGAATAAGCCCGTTAACCGGCTTTATTTCACCGTTTAATGCAAGCTCGCCCACAAAGGCAATGTTAAGTAGGCTAATGTCTGAGATGTAGCCCGACGCAGCTAAAATGCCTACGGCAATAGGAAGGTCGAACCGCCCGCCAAATTTGGGAATATCTGCTGGCGCTAAATTGACGGTTATTCGTTTTGCGGGAAACTCAAAACCACTGTTTATCAGGGCACTGCGTACTCTTTCTCGCGCTTCTTTAACGCTGGTTTCTGCCATACCGACCAGTTGAAAAGCAGGTAAACCATTAGCTAGGTGAATCTCTACACTTACCTCTGGCGCTGCCACGCCCTGCCCTGCAAAGGTTTTAACAACAGCCATTCCCATAATCTAAACAACCTCCTCTCGCTGAATACTTATGATTCGTGGTTATGAAACGTAAACGTGTCAGCGCGGTAAAAATGTAAGCCAACGCAGTCGGCGTAAACTTTAGAGAGAGTCGGGATAAGATGTAACTGTACTAACGATGGGATTTACTGAGAGTGCATAAAACGCTTGGCATGTAATGATCCTGCTCAGCAAACTTAGGCTAGTGCTAGTGGTGGTCGTTGTAGAAAACGGGCAGCTGCCAATGCCAGCGCATGGCGCCAAGCCTAAACAGTACGGTTGTGACAAGGGCCGCAATACCACACCACTGTGTGGCGAGTTCCATTTGCATGCCTATTCCATAAACCACGCCCCCTGCAATACAGGTCATGGCATACAGTTCGCCGTTGAGTACCAGCGGTACCTCTCGGCAAATAACGTCCCGTAACAGACCGCCAAACACGCCGGTAATGGTGCCCATGGCAACCGCCACGGCCATGCCTGTATCGTTTGCCAAGGCTTTCTCTATGCCTACTACGTTAAACAGCGCCAGCCCGAAAGCATCGGCAATTAATAAATAGTGAAAAGGAAAGCGTGGACTAATACGCAGCCAGATAATGGGTATAAAGGCGGCTATCAGTGTGGTGTATAAATAATCGGTATCGGCAATCCAGAAGACCGGGACATCTAACATGACATCACGCAGTGTTCCGCCGCCAATGGCGGTTGCGCTGGCAAGCACGACCACGCCAAATCCATCCATACGCTTTTGATAGGCCATCAGGGTGCCGGAAATTGCGCACACTGCAACCCCCGCTAAGTTTAACCAATGAAACCAATCAAACATCTTCTTGTACCCTTTTACTACCCTTAAAAACTCGCCATTCCTACCGCAAAATACTTGATCAAGCCTTATGTTTCATGCTATTTCTTTGCCCAATATCGAAACGTACTGTTGAGATTACGGTTCGTGATATTGAGTGATGAGGTAAAGCCATAACCTCTAACGAACAACATTTCATAATTACAATGCCAATGGATATAGGTATTGTATGTCAAATATATCATATAAAACAAAGCGCTACTGATGTGTTAGCAGTTAGGCTTTGTTGCTCCTCGCTTTGAACGACCTTAGATGATGTGTTACATCATCAGTATGACATGCAATTTTGAGTAAAACAGCGCGTATTGGAAGTTGAGCCAAAGCATTACTGGTTTACCACTGTTTTTTAGTTTCACAAAAAGGTCTAGCGCCTAAACCTAGAACCTTAAATTAACGGGAAGGATTTATGCCCAAGTTACGTTCAGCAACTACCACCCAAGGTAGAAATATGGCGGGAGCTCGCGCGTTATGGCGAGCAACTGGAATGAAAGACTCTGATTTCGGCAAGCCTATTATTGCTATTGCGAACTCATTTACGCAGTTCGTACCTGGGCATGTTCACCTAAAAGATCTCGGCCAATTAGTGGCACGCAGCGTTGAAGAAGCGGGTGGTGTGGCGAAAGAATTCAACACTATCGCAGTGGATGACGGTATCGCCATGGGGCACAGCGGTATGCTGTATAGCTTACCATCTCGAGAAATCATTGCTGATGCAGTGGAATACATGGTGAACGCACATTGCGCCGATGCCATTGTTTGCATTTCTAACTGCGACAAGATTACCCCGGGAATGCTAATGGCGTCTATGCGCTTGAACGTACCGGTCATTTTTGTGTCTGGGGGCCCAATGGAAGCGGGTAAAACCAAGCTTTCAGACCAGCTTATTAAACTAGACTTGGTTGACGCCATGGTAGCGGCTGCTGACGACAAAGTTAGCGATGCTGATACCGACGAAATTGAGCGCTCAGCCTGCCCTACCTGTGGTTCTTGCTCGGGAATGTTCACGGCAAACTCAATGAACTGTCTAACCGAAGCGTTAGGTTTATCCTTGCCGGGCAACGGCTCTATGCTGGCTACCCACGCCGACCGTGAAGGTTTATTTAAACAAGCGGGCAAACAAATTGTTGAGCTGTGCAAGCGTTACTACGGCGAAGATGATGACAGTGTATTACCACGTAATATCGCTAACTTTAAGGCTTTTGAGAATGCCATGAGCTTGGATATTGCCATGGGGGGGTCGACCAATACCATTTTGCATCTGTTAGCAGCGGCAATGGAAGGCGAAGTGCCGTTTACTATGGCAGACATCGACAGATTGTCTCGCAAAGTGCCTCACTTATGTAAAGTGGCGCCGTCTACGCCTAAATATCACATGGAAGACGTTCACCGTGCCGGTGGCGTATTGGGTATTTTAAACGAGCTAAATAAGGCTGGCTTGCTGAACACCGATGTTAATCATGTTTTAGGAAAACCGCTTACCGACGTTATCAGCGAGTGGGACATCACTAACCCTGAAAACGAAGACGCTATTACCTTTTATCGCGCGGGTCCTGCGGGTATTCGCACGACAAAAGCATTTAGCCAAGATTGTCGCTGGGATGAAGCCGATGACGACCGCGAAAACGGCTGCATTCGCTCTATCGAGAATGCGTTCAGTCAAGAAGGTGGCTTAGCCGTGCTTTACGGTAATGTGGCTGAAGATGGCTGTATTGTAAAAACGGCTGGCGTAGATGAGTCTATTCTTAAATTTAACGGTACTGCCCGTATTTACGAAAGCCAAGACGACGCGGTAGCAGGTATCTTGGGCGATGAAGTAAAAGCCGGTGACGTGGTCTTCATTCGCTACGAAGGTCCTCGCGGGGGCCCGGGTATGCAAGAAATGCTGTACCCAACGTCTTACTTGAAATCTAAAGGGTTAGGTAAGCACTGCGCTTTGGTAACAGACGGACGCTTTAGTGGCGGTACCAGTGGGTTGTCTATAGGTCACTGCTCACCTGAAGCCGCCAGTGGTGGTGGCATTGGCCTAGTGGAAGATGGCGATAAAATTGAAATAGATATCCCCAATAGAAGTATCAATATTGCTATTAGCGATGAAGAACTAGCAGAGCGTCGCGCGAAAATGGAAGCCAGTGATAAGCCTTGGAAGCCGAAAGATCGCGTTCGTGAAGTCTCCACATCACTTAAAACCTTTGCGGCGTTAGCTACCAGTGCCGATAAAGGTGCAGTGCGTGATGTGACTAAGCTGGAAAATCTGTAATGGCAGCCGAACACGTTAGCGATCATGAATATTTGAAGAAGATCTTACTTGCCCCTGTTTACGATGTAGCAGTGGCAAGTGAACTTTCCTATATGTCTTTGCTTTCAGCCGAGCTTGGCAATGAAATTTTTCTGAAACGCGAAGATCAGCAGCCGGTAAAAAGCTTTAAGCTGCGCGGTGCCTATAACCGTATTTGCTCACTAAGCGACGAGCAATTGCAAGCTGGCGTAATTGGCGCCTCGGCGGGTAATCATGCGCAAGGCTTAGCGTACAGTGCAAAAATGAAAGGTATTCAGGCGACTATTGTCATGCCTGAAACCACGCCTGATATCAAGGTAGACGCAGTACGACGCTTCGGCGGTGAAAACGTGAATGTGGTATTGCATGGCACCAGCTTTGATCAAGCAAGTAGCCATGCAAAAGCATTATGTGAGACCCACGGTTATACCTTTGTTCCGCCCTTTGACGACCCCGATGTCATTGCAGGGCAAGGTACAGTCGCGCGAGAGCTGCTAGAGCAAAACCCACACCTCGATATCTTATTTATTGCTGTGGGCGGCGGTGGTTTAGCCGCTGGTATTGCGGTTTACTTAAAGCAACTAAAACCAAGCATAAAAATCGTTGCGGTAGAGTCGGAAGAATCGGCCTGTTTCATTAAAGCAAAGGCGCAAGGCGTGCCTACCGAGCTTGAAAGCGTCGGCATTTTTGCTGATGGCGTTGCTGTAAAAGTGATGGGGCAGGAAACTTTCCGTCTGTGTAATCGTTTAATTGATGAAACCATTACGGTTACTAATGATGAAATATGCGGAGCTATTAAGGATATCTTTGATGATACCCGTGTTATTGCAGAGCCTGCGGGCGCATTGTCGGTGGCGGCAATTCGCAAGTACGCTAAGCAACACGACCTCAAAGGTAAGAAGTTAGGCGGCATTCTGTGTGGCGCAAACATCAACTTTCATACCCTTCGCTATGTGTCTGAACGCTGTGAATTAGGTGAGCAGAAAGAAGCGGTCTTTGCGGTTAAAATTCCTGAAAACAAAGGTGCGTTTAAACAGTTTTGCGAGTGCGTTGGGGCAAAAGCAATCACCGAATTTAACTATCGCTATGCCAGTGAGAGCGAAGCACATATTTTCGTGGGCGTTAAGCTTAAAGGCGGGCAGCAAGAGTTTGCTGCACTGCAAAGCGACCTTGAAAGCAAAGGGTATGACTGCGTTAACTTAACCGATAATGAGTTAGCGAAGCTCCATGTTCGTCACATGGTTGGTGGCCGTCCGCCAACTATTCTCAACGAGCAAGTCTTCAGCTTTGAATTTCCTGAGCGTCCGGGTGCGCTACTGAACTTCTTAAATACGTTAGGTGAACAGTGGAATATTACCCTATTTCACTATCGCAACCATGGCGCAGCAGAAGGTTTGGTATTAGCAGGCTTTGATATCGCACCAGAAAGTAGAGATGACTTTAACCAGCATGTTGCTGAGTTAGGCTATAAGGTTGAAGAAGTAACAGACAACCCCGCCTATCGTTTTTTCCTGTCGCAACCAGCGAAGGTCTAAATAGCGAAACAGGCGAAACGAGCCTATCTCCCGTTTTCGCTTTGTATTGCTTCGCGTTAAGCGCAGGTTTACCGGGGAGCGATACGAAGCGGCACTATCTAGCGTCTATCTATCAATGAAGTATGGGGATTTTCAATGCCTGCCAAGATAGATTGACGCGCAATAAAAAGCCCATGCAGTAGCATGGGCTTTCTCTTTTTACCTAAGCTCCGTAGTGCTGGCAAATTCAGCCAGCTAGCGTCGCCTTAATTCGAAGCGTTTAGTGTAACGTTCTCCAAATGCTGCATCATTTCTGGCCAAATCAGGGCCATAACGTCAGCACGTAAGGCTTCACACTCTTCTGAGTACTTCAAGCTGCCATCTTTTTCAGAGTCCAGCCAGTGGTTTTCTTTCAATGCACTGATAAAGCTAGATAACACATTCTTATCGTAAAACTCTGGTGAGCTTAGTCCATAGAGTGCAGATAAGCGTTCAGCCACTTGCTTACTTTCGCGCTCAAGTGCACTTCGGCTAATGACCTTTTCTTTATCTAGAATGGTCAATACCACCGCGTAACGCTGAAGCGTTTCCTGCATGCATCGGCTTAACAGCCATGCTGAGTGGAATTGTTTGCAGTGTGCATCTGGCGGCAACAGTTCATCGCCCTCCTGACGCAACAATCCTTTGTTTAGTAGCGCTGTTATAAGCGCATCAGTATGCGCAAGCGCTTCATCTTGGGTAAGGTGCAAGAACAGTTCTTTTTGCAGCAACGGATAAAGCGCCGCAATAAGCTGAAAAATACTGTTCTTCGTGGTGCCTTTCTTCGCGAAGATAGATGCCATAATAAGACCTGGGATCGCGAATAAATGCAAAATGTTGTTGCGATAATAAGTAAGGTATACCGCTGATTTTGGTTGAGGACTGATCAAACGCCCATAATCGTCTTCTTTTACGTCAAAGCGGCCTAATTTCAGCGTATCGCGCAGTAGCTCTTCCGCTGATGAATCTGGAATGGTGGCATCATCGCTGAACGGTACCGCTTTAAACAAGTCCATGAAATCGCCCATTGCTTGTTTTAACTCAGCTTCACTCATGGTCTGTCGTTTAGAAGACAGTAAGCATAACGACGCTAACGCCATACCATTTAATGCCGCTGCGCGATTAATTCGCGTCATGACATTATTGGCCAGTTCGTTAACCGCAGGTGTAAGCCACGCTGGTTTTTTCTCTGGCTCGGCATCGCGACAATCTCGCCAGTTAGGCACATGATTTTCAAGAAACTGGTTAAGCGCAATGGGTTCGCCAAAATTCACGTATCCGTGACCATAATTCTTGAGTTTACGAATAGCCGAGAACACCTGAAGGTTAGATTCTTTTTTCTTCTTAGAGCCTTTGAGTTCGTTCAAATAGCTCTTCACTTCCATCACGTTTTCATAGCCAATATAGACAGGCACGATACTAACTGGACGGTTAACGCCTTTGAGCATGGCTTGAATGGTCATGGCTAGCATGCCCGTTTTCGGTGGGATCAAACGGCCGGTTCGGCTGCGGCCACCTTCGGGATAGTATTTTACCGAATAGCCTTTGTTAAACAGCAGCTCTAGATATTCTCTGAAAACAGCTGTGTAGAGCTTGTTGCCTGCAAAACTGCGGCGTAAGAAAAAAGCACCGCCACGACGGAACATTTTTCCAACCGGCCAAAAGTTCAGATTGATACCTGCAGCGATATGTGGCGTAACCATACCTTCGTGATAAATCACGTAAGTCAATAATAGGTAATCCATGTGACTACGGTGGCACGGTACGTAGATGATTTCATGACCATTAGCCGCCAATTCACGAATGCGATCGGCATGACCTACACTAATACCGTTATAAATTTTGTTCCAGATACGGGTAAGTAGCCTGTCGCCAAAACGAATTAGCCCTTCGCGGTAGTCTGCCGCGATTTCTGTGATGTAGGTTTGGGCAGTCTCTTTCGCTTTTTCATGAGACACCTTCTTGCTTCGTGATTCCTCAGCAATAGCGCGACGCACTGCATCAGAGCCCAACACACTATTATTGAGTTCTTGGCGCTCTAACAGCGTAGGGCCAGTCATGCTTTGGCGCTTTCTTTGAAAGTGAGTGCTTGCTACGCGCACAAGCTTGTGTGCAATACTTTGGTCACTACCATGTTGATTGGACATCGCGCGTGCAGAAACGGCTTTAGAGTAGTTAATAAAGTTGTCGCGGCCCAAAAACAGCACAATGAACAACTTACGAAGCCAACTTGGCGCCGCTTTATCAGCAATGAGATCGCTTAAGCCTGGCTTACCACGACCCGGGGCACGGCCCCACGTCACATAGACAGGAACAACTTGTAAATCTAGGTTTTCATGGTCTCTATGCAAATGAAAGAGGTCAGTAAAAACGTCTTCAATTCCCGTATCTTTAGCCGACGAACGGAAAAGAGGCTGGGTTTTGCGTAAAAATAAGGTCGACGAATACTCTCGCCCCGCTAATGTGAGGGTTTCTGTAGGACTAGGTAAACCTAGCGCTTTAGTCGACATTCTCAGTGCAAGTTGGTCTGTCACTGAGTTGGTGGGGAGTAGATAAACGATAGGTTTACTTTTATCTATTCCTAATTCGGTTTCAACGTTAACTGGAATGCTGTGGGCTTTAACCAGTAACTTAACAGGATAATGAAATACCGACAGAAGGGCTTTTCGCATCCACGACATGAATTATGTAATCCTATGAAATAAAAACGGGTGAAGTGTAACACAAACGCGTCACAATCTCGCGACAAGCCAATTTCATCGCTTCTCATGCTGTAATGACTATCCATAACATGGGAAGTTCAAAAGCGCCCTTCTCCTTTTCTTGTGAGTCACAGCCATTTCTATAATGGGTTCGAATACAGAGAACGTAACATTAGCTGTATTTAATTGCGGTACAGCCGGACTGTTACTACTTTTATAAGGGCAAATGAATATGAGCAAGCAGTAGTGGATGATCAAAGCCGGTTAAAGACAATTGATGACTTTATGCTCAATAGCGAAGTGCCGTTAGATCTTGATGATTTAATGATGGTGCTCGCAGAGGCATACAAGGTGCCGATCGCACTCATTGGCGTCGTCGGAGAGTTTGAAGAAACCTTTAAAGCACACTACGGAACCACTCTTTCTAAAGTCACTCGTGAACATGCGTTTTGTAGTCACGTTGTTGAAGAGCGCAAGCAGGTGGTTGTTAGCAACGCGCAAGAAGATCCACGGTTTATGCATAATCCTCTCGTCACCGGAGAACCTCACATTTGTTTCTACGCAGGAACGCCGGTCGAGATAAATGATCAGGTAATCGGTGCCGTATGTTTAATTGATACCGTGCCAAGAGAAATAGACGCAAAACACTTAGAAGTTTTAGAGAGAATAGGTGCTTTGGTTAGTCAGCATATTTCGCTTTCAAGAGAACACGAAGCGCTTAAACGCGAGCACGGGCTTATTGAGAAGTCTCCTATTGTGTTGGCAACGTGGCGCTATGATACGTCGTTGAGGCTGGTGTATATCTCGAAAAATAGTGAGCGTGTATTGGGAGTTTCACCCCAAGATTTGCTCACTGGAACGGTGGCATTGAGTGAGGTGCTGTCTGAGGTGGCGGAGGGTGATTTTACCTTTGCTATGCAGGCCCACATGGAAGGTGTTGAAACGCACACCTGCCGTCTTCAGATAAAGACGCCAACGCGTACTATTTGGGTGAGCATGATATCAACGGCAAATTTTCGCGAAGACGGCATGTTGTACTCGGTTCAAGCATTTTTGTTTGACACTAGTGATCAAAAGTATGTGGAAGATAAGCTCAACAAAACCAATCAGCGGATGCGTTTATTACTCGAGGCTTCAGAGTTAGGAACATGGGACTGGAACTTGGCCGCCGATGTTAATCAAGTCAACAAGCGCTGGTGCGACATTGTTGGTCTTGAGTATGAATACTATGACAGTGGCTCCCGCTTTTTTAGACAGCTCATTCATCCCGCGGATTACGTCAAAGTTGAAAAGCAGCTCAACATGCATCTAATTGGTAAGAGCAAAGTCTTTAACACCACATTTCGCATGAAACACACTGATGGCTCTTGGGTTTGGGTTGAAAGTTATGGGAAAACCGTTGAGACAGATGCCCAAGGTAAGCCGGTTCGTATAGCAGGTATTCATAGAGATATAACGCAACGAATGGAAAGCGAACTGCATGAGAGAAAGAAAACCCAGCTCCTTCAATTTATCAATAAAACCCGGGCATCATATCTCCAAAACAATGACTTGACGATGGCGTGTCAGTCCGTATTGGCCGAACTCATAGATATCTCAGATAGCCAGTTTGCCTTCGTCGGCCAAATGAAAGGAGACGGTAGCTCATCTAGACTTTTCATTCATGCGATTTCTGAAATTGTTTGGGATAACAGTAGCTTTTCTCAATATGCAGAATACAAAAAACGAAACCTCTACTTTAGTAACTTCGACAACCTTTTTGGAACCTCAATTTTAACGGGAGAAGTTACCATTAGTAATGCGCCAAACAGTCACCCTAATTCCAAAGGTGTTCCGCACGGTCATCCGCGCATTAGCCGATTTTTAGGCCTACCTATAAAAGTGAAAGATAAAGTAGTGGGAATGGTCGGTTTAGCGAATAAGTTTGATACCTACACTGACGAAGATGCTGAGTTTCTACAGCCCTTTTTAGATGCATTGGCTGGCTTGTTCTACGCAGTAGAGCTTGAGGAAGCCCGAGCCGTTGCTGAAGAGAAGCTTAGGCATTTGGCGATGACCGATTCTTTAACGGGCCTTTATAACCGACGCGCGTTCCTTGACGAGTGCATCTCATTCTCAAAACAACATTGTCGTGGATGTGTTGCTATCGTCGATATTGATCACTTCAAAAAAGTAAACGATACCTACGGTCACGATGCTGGAGATCAGGCGCTTATTGCTGTTGCGAGGAAAATAGCTAAACATAATCAAGCGCCAAATGTCGTGGCTCGATTAGGAGGAGAAGAGTTTGCAATAGTCATGATAGGTGACAAGAAAGAAGAGATCCATAGGCAGCTAGAAGCACTGCGCATTGCTGTTGAAGAGGGGAGAGTGACCTACAAGACAGACACGATGAATTTATCGATCAGCATCGGCGCAACATTTATCAAAGACACCTTTGAGGCGGATTTCAGCGCCCTCTTATCGCTTGCTGACAAGGCGCTGTACAGAGCCAAGGAGCAGGGCAGAAACCAAGTCGTATGGGATGAATAATAATAGTACGTGGCTTCGCCTACATTAAATATAAGCGTATACGCCCAAGGCGCTGTTGCTAGATTGATAAAGTTAAGTTATAAAAAACGAATATTTTATTTAACTTAATAATTAGGCGTGTTTTGAGCTTTTAACTAAAAAGCCGACATGCCTTTTAAATCAGGGACGATGTATGAAAACTTCGCGCTTGGGTTTTTCTGGCCTTTTTTCTCTTGTAGCTCTAACTGCGTGTGGTGGTGGAGGTGGCTCTGATTCTTCTCCACCTACAAACCCACCACCTCCACCTGAGCCGACAGCACTAGAAATTTTATCAAATCCTTTAGATTACTCAGAGTCACGACTAAACTCGGCGGCAACCACCTATGCTGATGCGAACTACAGTGGAGAAACGAAAGTCTCTACTGTGGATATCAGCGCAGTACAAGAGGTTTACATCACGCTCTTTGGTGACAATACAAGTGGCTCACCCTATGTAGATCAATATGATATCTACACCTTCCTAGATGAGAACGGCAACGTTGAAGGTACGACCGAGTGCTATGAATCAGGATCAGTAACATACTCAGGTAAGCTTGATGAAGACACGGGGACAGGAACGATTACTGTAGACTATGATCAGTGCATTCAATATTACGACTCCACTCGGTATGACGGACAATTTTCGCTAGTTATTACTGACGCAGGTGAAAACAGCTCCGAAGTAACGTCTTATTTCACTACTTTGTCTATGCTAGACGGTGGCGTGCGCACAACATTAAAAGGCTACTTAAGTGTTGATTTTCGCTACCGCCCACAAACAGGTACGTTTTATGAAGAGACGAGGCAGTATCTTACTGTCACGCACAATAGTGAAACTTACAAGGTCAGTGGCACATCAGCAGAAGGGGTGACAAACAACACCTTCGTGTCTGAACTTAATGGTTCAATCTACATTGCGTCTAAAGGCAAATTGGACTTTGCGTATTCTTCTGATCAGGGCGACCTTCCCTATTCGTCATCTGGCTCGCTAGTCGTAAAAGGAGATAAAACGGCTGGAATTGACGTTATTGATGGCGCAGTTCGCTATGGCGAAGATAACAACGGCGATGATATTTACGATGTAGGTGTATACTTTAATAATTTAACAGCGTTTGCCAGCGGAAACCATACTGGCCTTGCGCTTTCAGATATCGATGCGATATCCGTACCTCCTGTAGTTAATCAGCCTTATTACTATGCCTATGAGACTGTCTATACCACAGATGAAGTCACCGTTGAGCCTGGCTACTATTATGATTCAGATACTCCCGACTCAGAGCTGGTGATTTCGTTTCGCTGGTATGTAAATGGTGTAGTCCTTGACGATGTTAATAGTACCACGCTGCCACCTTACAGCGCAGTCTTCGGTGATGAAGTTAAAGTTACCATGGTGGTGTCAGACGGTATTAACGTTGTTGAATCCCAGCCTACTTTCGTTGAGATCGGCAATTCTCCTATGACGCTCACTGCATCGAATATGCCTGAAGTAGTAACTGCGGGCGGATACGTAGAGTTTACCGTATCGATGAGTGACCCAGACAGAGTTGACGATGACGTCGCGGGAGAGCTTATTTCAGCGCCTCCCGGTGCTTCGTTAAATGCGGAAGGTCTGATGACCTGGAATGTACCTGCGAATCAACTTTTCAACGCTCAAACTTATATGTTTAGTTTCGCTAGCTTAGACGGAACTGAATCCCAACAAACGCTCGAAATCACTTCTTATGCGGACAAGGCCCCGGCTTATGCTCGTACTACTGTGATGACACCAATTTATAATCATGGCTTTGCTATTGCTTCGACCAATGGTGTAAGTGAACTTATCACGGTAAATGCTCGAAACGTGGGCGCATTTTCGCTAGAAGGTAAGACGCTTAAAAATACCTATGTGTATCCGTATAAACTGCCAACTAAAGGCGAAATTAGAAGCGTGCATACCCAAGATGTTGATGGTGACAATAATGATGAAATCTACCTTCTTACTCAACAGGGATTGTCTGTAATAAAAGACCGCGAAAGTAACGCAGAAGCGGTGTTTATTATTGAAGATAGTATTATTTCTGGCTTATTTTATGACATCAATGGTGACGGGGTTGATGAAGTTGCTTATTTATATGGGAGCGAATATTACAATGCGACTTCTATTGCCATTGTAGATGTTCGCACAGGTGAGCAGTTGCAACAGTACGATATTGACGGCGTCAATAACCTTGCTTTTGGTAACGTAGATGATGACGCATCGATAGAAATGGTAACGAACAATGGTTATGTATTTGATATCGAAAGCGGTGCCAACCAATGGCTATACGGTAGCGGGTTCAGCGACGCATTTGTTGTGCTGGGTGATATGAATAACGATGGTGTAGATGAAATCATCGGTGCCGATAGTTGGAATGATATCTCAATTTACTCAGCAGTATCGAAAAGCAGTTTGGCAACGGCGGAACATGGTGACATTTGTGATATCGCCTATAGTAAAGAAAGCCCAGCTACAGAAGGAATAGTGGTTGTCTCCGAGTGTCAGTGGGGACAAGTTAGAGGTTTTGCATTAGAAGCGGGACAAATCTCTGAGCAGTGGGCTCTTAACCACAACACTTACAGTGGCATGTCACTTTTCATTGACGATTTAGACAATGACAATGTGGACGACATTATTTGGACTGGTGAGAATCAAATTTTAGTAGCGCAACAAGATGCCAACGGTGAATATGCCTTGTCAGATATAAAAGGTGCGCCGCGCGCGAGTAGATATCATGCCGCGGGTTGGGCACCTTATGGCGATAATGATGAAAGAGCCGTCTTTGTTAGCGATACAAGTAGTTACGAATCATCTATTCAGATTTTATCGGTAGATAAAGAGGATAACTTTGCGATAAGTGCTGAGGTTGGCGAAGATGTCTATAACTATAGCAAACCGGTCGTTACAGACTACAACAATGACGGTGTGGGTGAGTTACTAATAGGGGCACTGGATTATAGTTCGTCGTTTAATGTCGTGAGACTTACAGATAACGCTATTCAATGGGCACTGAACAATAATCAGAATAGTGAAATTTCGTTTATTGAAGCCATTGACGTAAATAACGACAGTTACGCCGATGCAGTTATTATTGAGAACAATCGACTTAAAGCGTTTGATATCGAGAATCAGGTGCTTATCGACTCAATCATTAACGATTTTTCAATTAATGCGCTTGCTGCCTCTGAAAAAGACGGTGTGCATTATTTTGCTGTTGGGGGCTATAGTTCGCTCAAGCTCTATAAAATGCAGGATGGTGAATTTGTTGGATTGAATGAATTGGAAACCAATTGTGACCAATTGCTCACGGTAAATTTTGATAGTGATAGCGAACTTGAAGTTGCGTGTTTAAATAGAAACTACAACACCATCAATGTTTATGACGTGGCGAGCGATGCATTAGAACTCAAAGACGCTATAGCACCGTCATTCTACCCTCAGTATATAGCGGCTGTTCCAACGACGTCGTCTAATCAGTCGATTCTCGCTATCTACCAGCCTAACGAGAATGACTATTCGTACAATTATTATGACAGCATCGCATATCGCGTGGTTGAGGTTGATAATAAAGGCAATGTGGTGTGGCAAAGCCCTGGACTTGGGCTCGATAATGTTGAAGGCATGCGCACACGTCAAAATAGTGATGGGGAGCTGGAGTTACAAATTAGTAACCCGAACATGGCTCTTCTCGTAAAATAAGAGGAAAGCACTTGTCGTAGGCTATTGCAGATCGCAAAAGACGCGGCAAGTGCTTGTTATTTAGTTTTAGGTGTATATACTTACAGGAACTGTATGAACAGACAGGTCTTTTATGCGCCCACTCACAGCTCGACAAACCGAAGTTTTAGAACTTATTAAAACAACCATGTTAGAAACGGGAATGCCGCCTACTCGTGCGGAAATAGCCCGTCAGCTTGGCTTTCGTTCTGCTAATGCAGCAGAGGAACATTTGAAAGCATTGGCGCGTAAAGGCGTGATTGAAATTTTGCCTGGTACGTCTCGTGGCATTAAGCTCAATATCCCTCTTGATAACGACGCACAAGAAGAAGGCCTACCGTTAATTGGGCGTGTTGCAGCCGGTGAGCCGATCTTGGCGCAAGAGCATGTTGAATCGCACTACAAAGTCGATCCTGCACTGTTTCAACCCCATGCCGACTTTTTGCTACGCGTTAACGGTATGAGCATGAAAGACATTGGTATTTTAGACGGTGATCTTCTCGCTGTTCATCGCACCACTGATGTACACAACGGTCAGGTGGTTGTGGCGCGTGTAGATGAAGACGTCACCGTAAAGCGTCTAGAGAAACGCGGGCGTGAAGTATTGCTTCATGCTGAGAATGATGAGTTTGCACCAATAAAAGTCGATTTGGCGACTGAACATTTTGCGATAGAAGGTATTGCGGTGGGTGTGATCAGAAACGCTGACTGGATGTAGTATTTTAGCTTGTTTGTATAAAAGCGGCGCGTTAGCCGCTTTTTTTATGTCTTTTGTTCCTGTTTTTTTCTTCAATCTGCCAACTTAGGTTTTATCCTGCCCAGCAAACCTGTTGGTTTTCTGCGCGCTTATTTTTATCATTACTCACGTTATTCTTTCTATGAATGCTTCAAGTATTTTCCATTTTTTATTTTGAATTTTGTTTGAAATCGACATTGAGTAATCGATTACTTATTGATTTCTTAACTAGTTAGTCGAGCATTTACTTTAATCCCGTGTTCAAAATGCCTGTTTGATTCCAAGGGCATCCCACAGCAATGGCTCTCTCTTTTTGCACGTGAAATCCCCCGCGACCATTTTAGTAAATGATTAAAAATTAACCGCTTCGTTAAATTTTTAATAGAAAAGACTAGACGGCACGACATTATTGCGCAATTCTTATACAGAGATTAACAAAATAATAACAATGACTCTAAATTTGTTTTACAAGTTGAGGTTATGGGTCAATCGTTCGCAAACCATTTGGTAGGGCATCGCGCAAATTAATCAGCGTCTTTGACCACGCCATTACGGAGGTGCTGAGTGAAACAACTAACGACCGTTTTCGCAAAATGGTGTTCTAGTATACCAATTTTGCTTTTTTCCCCTTTGCTTTTTGCGCAAGAAGCAAGCGAAGAAGCCTCTTCGCTTAATTTGAGACGCGGTGCTACCGACATCAGTGGGCAGGTATACGACCTCCATATGTTGATGTTCTTCATTTGTGTAGGTATCGCGGTTGTAGTTTTTGGCGTGATGTTCGCCTCAATGTATCTACATAGAAAGTCCCGTGGTGCCAAGCCAGCTAATTTTCACGAAAACGTGAAGGTCGAAATTGCTTGGACCGTTATTCCTTTCCTTATTCTTATTTTCATGGCGGTACCCGCAGCGAATACTCTAATTGCTATGGAAGACACGTCTGAGCCTGACATGACGGTGTTAGTAACAGGCTCTCAATGGAAATGGCACTACAAGTACATGGATAGCGATGTAGAGTTTTATTCTTTACTCGCCACTCAGCGCGAGCAAATAGAAAACAAATTTCAGAAAACAGATAACTACCTGCTTGAAGTTGACCGCCCTCTGGTTATTCCTACTGGGAAAAAAGTACGCTTTCTTATTACTTCTGACGACGTTATCCACTCTTGGTGGGTTCCTGACTTTGCCGTGAAAAAAGATGCCAACCCCGGCTTTATTAACGAGTCTTGGGCCAAGGTGAATGAGCCGGGTATTTATCGCGGACAGTGCGCAGAGCTTTGTGGTAAAGACCATGGCTATATGCCGGTTGTGGTAATTGCTAAAGAACCCGCCGAGTTTGAAAAGTGGATGGGCGAACAAGAAGAGATTGTTCGTAAAGCAAAAGAAGAAGAGCAGCGTCTACTTTCTATGAATATGTCTATGGATGAACTGATGAAAGAGGGCGAGCGAGTATACAACGCAACGTGCGCTGCTTGCCATATGCCAAATGGTGAAGGTTTACCTGGCGTGTTCCCGGCATTAAAAGGCAGCAAGATGGCACTAGAAGATCAGCAAGGTCACATTGACATCGTGCTGCATGGAAAGTCAGGAACAGCCATGCAAGCGTTTGGAAAAATGCTAAGTCTTAAGGAAATTGCCGCCGTAGTCACTTACGAGCGAAATGCCTGGGGCAATAAAACTGGCGATATGGTTCAAGCCAAAGATGTCAACGCAGTGGCAAACGGAAACTAGGAGCAGACAATGAGCAAAGCAACTGAAGTTATTTCGCCAGATACCTCTGCGCCTCATGACGGTCACCTACATGATGACCATGAACACCACGATCATATTCCTAAAGGGATAACGCGTTGGTTGTTTACCACTAACCACAAAGACATAGGCACACTTTACCTGTGGTTTGCCTTTATTATGTTTTTAGTTGGTGGTGCGATGGCCATGGTGATCCGCGCTGAACTATTCCAACCCGGTCTACAAATTGTAGAGCCAAACTTCTTTAACCAAATGACTACGGTACACGGGCTTATCATGGTATTTGGTGCAGTAATGCCAGCCTTTACTGGGCTCGCAAACTGGCTTATTCCCATGATGATCGGCGCACCTGACATGGCGTTACCGCGCATGAATAACTGGAGCTTCTGGATTTTACCAGGTGCCTTTCTCATTCTTTTGAGCTCGCTCTTTATGGAAGGCGGCGGCCCTGCTTTTGGATGGACTTTCTACGCGCCCCTTTCAACGACTTACAGTGGCGATTCGACAGCGTTGTTTGTGTTCTCTGTTCACATCATGGGTATTTCATCCATTATGGGTGCGATTAACGTGATTGTGACCATCTTTAATATGCGTGCGCCAGGCATGACCTGGATGAAAATGCCGCTGTTTGTATGGACGTGGCTTATCACCGCGTTTTTGCTGATTGCGGTAATGCCAGTGCTCGCCGGTGCGGTTACTATGGTGTTAACTGATAAGTTCTTTGGCACGAGCTTTTTTGATGCTGCTGGTGGCGGCGACCCGGTTATGTTCCAGCATATTTTCTGGTTCTTCGGGCATCCTGAAGTGTACATTATGATCTTGCCCGCTTTCGGCATTATCTCGCAAATTGTTCCTACCTTCTCTCGAAAGCAGCTGTTTGGATACGCGTCTATGGTTTACGCCACGGCGTCGATTGCGCTGCTCTCTTTTGTTGTGTGGGCTCACCATATGTTCACCACGGGCATGCCGGTGTACATGGAAATGTTTTTCATGTTTGCCACCATGCTTATCTCGGTGCCTACTGGTGTAAAAGTGTTTAACTGGGTAGCGACCATGTGGCGCGGCTCACTGAGCTTTGAAATGCCAATGATGTTCGCTATTGCCTTTATTGTGCTGTTCACCATTGGTGGGTTGTCAGGGCTAATGTTGGCGATCACGCCCGTGGACTTCCAATATCACGACACTTACTTCGTTGTAGCCCATTTCCACTATGTGCTGGTAACTGGCGCGGTCTTTTCCATCATGGCTGCGGTGTATTACTGGTTGCCTAAATGGACGGGAAAAATGTACGACACAACGTTAGCTAAATGGCATTTCTGGTGTTCTTTAGTGTCGGTTAATGTGTTGTTCTTCCCTATGCACTTTGTGGGTTTGGCTGGTATGCCACGCCGTATTCCTGACTATGCATTGCAGTTCGCTGATTTTAACAAATGGATAAGCCTGGGTGGTTTTGCATTCGGTTTATCTCAGCTCATCTTTCTTGCCCTGCTCATCAAGGCATGCAAAAAGCAAGGTGAGCCGGTATCAGCGCAAGTTTGGGACGGCGCAGAAGGACTGGAATGGGAAATTCCATCACCCGCTCCTTATCACACGTTTGAAACGCCACCTGTCGTTAAGTAACGGTAGGTGGAGTTGTGAATAGGTCATTCCTTTCAACCGGCAAAAGCCGATGGGAATGACATTCACACATTGCAGGTGGTGAGGGAGATAAACGACTAAGCAAGCGTTTACCAACCTTCATCTATGGATTTACCCGGAGGTCACGTGATGTCACAGCAAAGCGCAAACAACAAGATGGTTATTAAACTTGTTGCTATTGTCATTGGCATGTTTGGCTTCGGCTTTGCCCTTGTTCCCTTGTACGACGTATTTTGCGACGTTACGGGAATTAACGGAAAAACCGAAGGCACGGCTGCGGTTTATCAATCGGTTGAGATTGATGAGTCGCGAGAAGTGACCGTCGAGTTTATTACTCGCACAAATACCGGTATGCCGTGGGAGTTTCGTGCTGAAACCAAGCGCGTGAAAGTGCACCCTGGCGAACTTAATACGGTGTCGTTTTATGTGAGAAACCCTGCATCAAGCAATATCGTAGCTCAGGCCATTCCCTCTGTATCCCCCGGAACGGCAGCACTGTACCTGAACAAGACTGAATGCTTCTGCTTCAATCAGCAGCCATTAGATGCGGGTAGTGAAGCCTATATGCCCATGCAGTTTTATGTAGACCCTCAGCTACCTGAAGAAATTACGTTTTTTACCTTGCAGTACACACTCTATGACGTCACAGCGCGAGCCAGTGACCTAACGACAACACCGAATCCCTTTATGGCTTCAACACCATCAAATGGCGAATAGGCCGAAGGGGTAAGGAGAAGAAAATGCAACCCGAAGTACAGAATCACGAATACCAAAAATATTATGTACCCGCACAAAGTCCATGGCCCATCGTAGGGGCCGTTGCTCTATTTCTTATCGCCGTAGGTGCGGGCAATTATGTGGTGCAAGCAACCAAAGGTGAAACAGGCTATGGCGGTCATATCCTTTTAGCGGGGATAGCAGTATTGCTCGTTATGCTTGTAGGTTGGTTTAAAAATCAAATAGACGAATCTATGGCAGGGCTTTACAGCGATCAGCTGGGGCGTTCATATCGACAAGGTATGAGCTGGTTTATCTTTTCAGAGGTGATGTTTTTCGCTGCGTTTTTCGGCGCCCTCTACTACGCGAGATTTATTTCCGTTCCGTGGCTGGGCGGCGCATCGAACAACGCTATGACCAATGAGGTCTTATGGCCGACCTTTGAGGCCATGTGGCCGCTGGTGTCAACGCCAGGCGGCACTACCACACAGGAAATGAGTGCTGCGGGGTTGCCCACAATCAACACGGTTATCTTGCTTATATCATCTATTACACTGCACTTCGCTCATGTGGGACTAGAGCAAAACAAACGCAAACAGCTAACCCTAATGCTGGGTATCACTATCTTACTTGGATGTGGGTTCTTGTTCCTACAGGTAGAAGAGTACATACATGCGTATCGCGACTTGGGGCTTACGCTTCAGTCAGGCATTTACGGCAACACCTTCTTTATGCTCACAGGGTTTCACGGCATGCATGTGACCCTTGGCACCATCATTCTAATTGTATTGTTTTTTAGGGTCTTGAAAGGCCATTTCACGCCTGAAAACCACTTCGCGTTTCAGGCGGGGAGCTGGTACTGGCACTTTGTAGATGTAGTGTGGGTCATGCTCTACATCTTTGTTTACGTACTTTAAAAGGAATCCCCAAACTCAGTAAGGCCTTGGGTTTGGGGTAATTAAACCGGTACCAATAGCGATAAGAATAATAATAACAATGACTGCAGAAGTGAGCACGCGTCGACCAATGTACTTACTCATAGGCCCTTTTGATGTGTCGTTTTTCATCATGATTCGCATCGCCATAAACAAATTCACAATCATGTACAGCACCAACGCAACAAGGACTATTTTTATCAACATATTCACCTCTGTTTTTATTCTAATTTTGCATGGTGCGAAATAATCATGTTTTCTCGCACTCGCCACGTTATTCCTTGGTTACTCACGGGCTTTAGTGTGGCGATTATGTGCGGTTTAGGGTACTGGCAACTTGATCGCATGGTCCAAAAGCAACAACGCTTAGCTAGCATAGCGCAAAAGCAAAGTAATGGAACCTTGAGTTTAGAAGAGGCGTTGTCTCATGATGATCCTCGGGATATTACCGTATCGTTCAGCGGCGCAATAGACGCTAACCATGTGTTGCTATTAGATAATCAGATTCACAATCAGCGGGTGGGTTTCGATGTCATCTTACCGGTAAATACCAATGTCGGGTGGCTCTTGGTTAACTTTGGCTGGGTGCCTGCGCCAGACTTAACGCGCACGCTACCGGATATAAGTTTTACAAGCCAAACGCGCGAATTAATCGGCGTGCTTAGCGTGCCGGGTAACAACCCCTTAGTGAAAGAAACCAACATGGCTTTGTCGCAAAGCCCCGCGCTTGTACAACACATAGAATTCCCTGCACTAAGCAACGCCTTAGAGCGCAAACTTTTACCCTTTATTCTTCACCTTACCACGCCTGACCCCGCGTTTATTCGCGAACATCAGGCCGTCGTAATGTCTCCTGAAAAGCACCTTGGCTATGCAGTTCAATGGTTTGGTTTAGCCATTGCCGCTGCAGCCATTGGCGGCTTTGCAATTAGTAAGAAAGGACGTAGTTATGAGTAATGCTGCTTCGAAAAAAACATTAATTATTATGGTAGCCGTGTTTGTTTTACCTGTTGTTTTGGCAAAGCTCGCACTTGATAACGATTGGTTTACTAAAGGCGCGACAAATAAAGGTCAGCTGCTCGCGCCGACCATCGACATGAGTGCGCTTTTAGAAAACGCGGAACCTAAATGGCGTTTATTGTATGTGATGCCAAGTGAATGTGACGCAGTGTGCGAGAACGCACTTTTTAGCATTAACCAAGTGTGGCTTGCGCTAGGTAAAGAATCGGACCGTGCCCAAGCAGTGGTCGTTACTACCGCTTCAAGTGACCAAACTGCGATAGCCGCGCTAGAAGACTACCCTTTTGTCGAAACCTTACCCGTTACTACACCAACGGCGCTTACCTCTAGCAGTGTTTATATTGTTGATACGCAAAATAACGCCATGCTCTTTTACGACATTAAAGACGATAGAAAAGACGCCGTGATGGAAAGCCGCAACATGCTGGCAGATATGAGAAAGCTTCTTAAACTATCGCGCATAGGATAACGGCCATGAAAAAATTAACCCTCTTCAGTATTTTTTTGGCGGCGGTCGTTATTATTCTGGGAGCGTATACGCGCTTGACCGACGCTGGGCTAGGATGTCCCGACTGGCCTGGATGCTACGGTAACCTAACCGTGCCTTTGAGTGAGGAAAAAGTGGCACAAGCTAACGCCGCTTTTCCTGAACGTCCAGTTGAGGCATTTAAGGCGTGGAATGAAATGATTCACCGCTACTTTGCAGGAACGCTGGGGCTGTGTGTTCTGGCTATTGCCATTATTGCTATTCGGCAGCGTGACAAAGGCACGCCCGTTAAATTACCTCTGTTACTGCTTGGGCTTATTATCTTCCAGGCAGCACTTGGTATGTGGACCGTGACGCTCAATCTGCTTCCCGTCGTAGTTATGGGGCATTTGCTGGGGGGCTTCTCTGTACTCTCTTGCCTGTTTATTCTCCACCTCCGTTTGCGCAACACCGCAGGCGATGCATCGAAAATTAAACAAGCGCCCATAGCGTCAGCTATGCATGATCAGGCCATGACAGACTTACCTCAGGCGAAAGCCTTTCAGCGAAACCTTAAACTTTTTGCCTTTATTGGACTTGGTGTGCTTGTTACACAGATTGCACTTGGTGGATGGACTTCTGCCAATTATGCTGCGTTAGCCTGTACCGAAATGCCGGTTTGTGAAAGCGGTTGGCAGGAGAGAATTGATATGGCAGGTGCATTCAGTGTGCCTGACGCAGACAACTATGAATTTGGCGCTCACGATTACGGCGAGCGAGTTACCATGCACATTGTGCATAGGTTCGGCGCGGTCATCACGTTTTTATACTTACTCGCACTAGGTATAAGTGTGTTGATAAGCCGCCACACCACAAGTAAACAAAAATATGTGGGTGCGTTTATGTTGGCAGCATTGTGCACGCAAGTAGCATTAGGGCTTAGCAACATTATCTTTATGCTGCCACTGGCTGTCGCTGTAATGCATAACGCGGTAGCCGCCGTGTTACTGCTTTCCTTACTCAACCTCATTTTTACTGTATTTCTGGCATTAGAAAACGACAACGCTTTTAGTACAGAAAAACGAAATACAGGCTCATTCTCAGGTTCGAAACCACTGCAGGGTGCAGGTGCATTTAGCATCCACGAAGCGCCTTTGCACGACCCTTTAAACGCGTCAACGTCTTCTCATATTCTCCCTAAAGCACCAGGAGGTTTCCATGGCTAAATCGGTTTCTTTACATGCGCGTACTTCACGTCAGCACACTGTAGTCACGTGGCGTGATTACTATGAAATGACTAAGCCTAATGTCGTCATGTTGTTGCTGTTAACCGCATTAGTAGGTATGTGTTTAGCTACGCCTACCTGGGTGAACGCAACCATACTTATCTGTGGCTTATTGGGTATTGGTATGTTGTCTGCGTCTGCTGCCGTTATTAATCACGTTGTCGACCATAAGATAGATAGTGTGATGGCGCGTACTTTTAATCGCCCCGTCGCAAAAGGCAAGGTTAGCGTAAACAACGCGCTGTGGTTTGCAGGCGTTTTAGGTGTGGTTGGATTTGTAGTGTTAGCTCTTTTTGTGAATATGCTAACCGCGTGGTTAACCTTAGCAAGTCTAGTAGGCTACGCGTTTATCTACACGATGTATTTAAAGCGAGCGACACCGCAAAACATCGTGATTGGCGGTTTAGCAGGGGCTGCTCCACCGCTTCTAGGTTGGACCGCGGTTACAGGGGAAATACATGCCCATGCCCTGCTTTTAGTGCTAATTATCTTTACCTGGACGCCGCCGCATTTTTGGGCGCTCGCTATTCATAGAGAAAAAGATTACGCCAAAGCGAAGGTGCCCATGCTGCCGGTAACCCACGGTGTGTCATTTACGAAAACGTCAGTGTTGCTGTATACAGTATTGTTGGGGCTGGTATGTTTGCTGCCCTACCTTACAGGCATGAGCGATCTCATTTATTTGATTGGCTCAAGTGTGCTTAACATTGGTTTTTTATACTATGCATTAAAGTTAAAATTCGATGCAGAGCCACAAACTGCAATGAAAACTTTTAGGTTTTCAATTATTCATCTCATGGTATTGTTTGTCGTATTACTCTTAGATCACTACATACCACTGAGTTTATGAATCAACGAACTACCGTCGGCCTTGTTGCATTTTTAGCGCTATGTGCAGGCATCGTAGGGGCGCTGTATATCGCGCCCCCAAATGTTGAAAGTCAGCCTGAATACTTTCAGACTTACCCAGAGCCGAGAGCATTATCACCGTTTTCACTTACATCTCATGAAGGTGAAGTGTTTGATAATTCGTCGCTTGAAGGGCAGTGGAGCTTAGTATTTGTGGGCTATACCTTCTGCCCCGATATTTGCCCAACTACCATGGCTGAACTGAACGGCATATATCCTGAACTAAAAGCATTAAATAGTGTCGAACCTATTCGAACTGTTTTTGTATCCGTTGATCCAAATCGCGATTCAATTGAAAGACTTTCAGAGTATGTGAGCTATTTTAATGAGGAGTTCATTGCCGTTACTGGAGAGCATAAGGCGTTATTCCCGTTTGTACGTAATTTAGGAATGATGTATGCCATTGCTGAAAGTACCGATAACCCCAACTATTTAGTTGATCACAGTGCATCTGTCGTACTTGTCGACCCTGAAGCTAGGGTGATAGGAAGATTCAAACCAAAAAGAGAGCCAGGAAAGCTATCGATAAGTGATTCCCAGCAAATATTGGCTGATATGCCAATAATAATCTCGAAGCAGTAATATGGAAATCAAAATAAGGCAAGGTGTGGCATCTGATGCTGCGCAAACTACGCCGCTTATATTGAATGCGGCGCAGTCATTGTTAACGTCTATTTTCGGACAAAATAAAAATAAAACAGCTGAGGGCTACCTGTCTCATGCATGGGAACTCGGTGGCGGGCAATATGGCTTTAAGAATCATTGGGTGGCGTGTAGCGGCGACGAAGTACTCGGTGTTGTGACCTCTTGGCACAGCAAACTTGGTGCAACATTTGATAGGGCGACCCTTGATAGCATCACATCTTACTTTACCCTCGATGAGGCTATGACAGTGCTCATGCGCAATCAGACCGTGGCCATCAATCTTACGCCGCCTACTAATACCGAACTCATGATAGGCCATCTCTCTGTTGAAGAAAGTGCCCGTCGAACGGGCGTGGGAACGATACTGGTAGATGCTATGCAAGCGCGAGCAGAAAAACTGAACAAACGTAAACTGGTACTAGATGTTGAAGTGTCGAACGTGTCAGCCATTCGTTTCTATCAGCGCCATAGTTTTGTGGAAGAGTCGATAAATAAAGGTTTTATTCGATTTTCTAAACCTGTATAGGTAAACGTTTCCTTATGTAAGCACGAGCCCAATCGATATGCGCTCGCGCTCAAGCCTGGATGTGCCTTATCGACATGCCCTAGTCTGGGTAATTGCCATTTTCATCTGCCACAAAGAAGGGTGTAGAGTACCAATAATAACGCCCTGATTGCGCATTAGACGGTGCTGTACAATTCACACGTGAACGTCCTACTGGAAGGGTTTCATCAAGGGTAAACGTAAACACATTTTCTTCTAGGCTAGTCTCGATAGGGTCGCCGCCGAAAAAACAATTCACTTGTGTAAGGCGAACATCGTCACTGTCTATCGTTAAACTAATGGGCGATGACAGGTTTCGCGCTGTCATACGAGGGTCTTTATGTGAACTTTGCGTCACTGGCATGGCAAGACTATTAAGCTTGGTCTTTAGCGTTGCCAAATTGGCGTAAGGACCGGCCGCGGGGAAGCGCGGTAGTGCCTGCATGTCGCTAGATGGGCCCACAGCCCCGGAATGCTGCCCGAATCCTATGTAACCTTCAGCTTTGAGCTTATTAGCGAGCGCCGTGTTGTATTCACCAAACGGGTACGCTAAATATTTAAGGCTAATATCCAGTTTATCTTCAATCTTCTTTTCAGCGCTTTCTACATTCTGCCAAACTTTCTCCAGCCATGCGCGCTCGCCCATTGCTTGCTCACCGTTTAGCATATGAAGGTGGTCTAGCGTGTGGTTGGCAAAAACAACGCCATCGTTATGCATAGCAATAACTTGCTCCCACGTTAGCTGCTTAGGACCTACGCCAATTTCATCAGGGTTGATAAACACGGTATAGGGGAAACCTAGGTCAGCCAGTATTGGGTGAGCATTGTCTAAAATGTTTGCGTAGCCATCGTCAAACGTAATTGCAACCGCATTTTCTGGCAGTGTAGTGTTGTGTTGTATCGCAGAAACAACGTCCTGAAGCGAAACAACAGTGTGGTGTGCGTCCAAGTATTCCATGTGCGATTTAAAGGCTTCAGGCGAAATACTGGTACTGGCTGGTGTTGAAGACGACACATGGTGATAAAGCAAAATGGCGGCGTTAGGCGTGGTGCTCACACTAGAGTCGATGTTACTACCACTTTGTTCCTTTGTAGTGGAAGTCGCATCAGCAACAGGATTTGCATCTGAGCTTGAAGCAATGCTAGGTGAGACCAACAAAACATTGAAAATTCCCGCAAGCATTGAAGGTAAAATCTTCAAACGAGTGCGACTCGTCGTTCTATTTTGAATTACATTGTTGGTTTTCATATCATCATCCACTGAGTGCCTAATCAAATTCAATAGCATGGTAAACTCCAAATAATGCGACTTGGCCAATCTTATACATGGTCAAGCTGGTATGCATTTCACTTATGCCGCTGCATAGGTTGATAGTATATAGCGAAATTAACTCCTACTGAGATCATTTATGTCCCCTGCCCAACCAACTCAGCGCTCCTTTTTTGACGACCATTCCCGTCTATTGGCGTTAGCGCTTCCCATGATCTTAGCGAATATTACTACGCCTCTATTAGGTTTGGTGGATACCGCGGTTTTGGGGCACATGTCTTTACCAGCCATGCTTGCAGGGGCTTCGGTGGGCGCACTTATCTTAACGCAAATATACTGGGTGTGCGGGTTTCTTCGCATGTCATCAACAGGCTTGAGTGCACAAGCTAAAGGCTCACCGAACAATACATTAGAGTCAGCAAAAGTGCTGTGGCAAACGGTGGCGGTTGCTCTAGTGTTGGGGGCTGTGGTACTCGCTCTTCAATCTCCTATCTTGTCTATAGGCTTAGCTTTAACTCAGCCAAACAGTGAAGTTGCCCTGCATCTTCAAGACTACTTTTCGACGCGGGTATGGGGCGCACCAGCTGCCATGCTTAATCTGGCATTAGTTGGATGGTTAGTAGGGCAGCAAAAAACGCGCAGCGTCATGGCTATTCAAATTGTGGGAAATTTATTGAATGCGGGACTCGATGTAGTGTTTGTGTTCGGGCTTGGTTTGTCTGTAGCTGGCGTGGCGCTGGCCAGTGTTATCGCTGAGTATACCATGGCTATAATGGCGCTAGCGGTGGCGTTTAAGCGCGTTGGCGGTGTCGCGGTGAGTGCATCGTGGTTTAACCGTGCAGCTCGGAAGGTACTGATGAAGCTTAACGGTGACATGCTATTACGTAACTTAGCATTACAGGGTTGCTTAGCGTTTCTCACCATTCAAGGTGCCCGTTACGGCGAAACGTCGGCGGCCGTCAATGCCATACTCATGCAGTTCTTTGTTCTTATTGCATTGGGACTTGATGGCATAGCCTATGGGGTTGAAGCGCTGGTGGGTGAGGCCAAAGGGGCGTCTGACAGCAGCGAAGTGAAACGACGCACCTATCAAGGGTTAGTCTGGTCGAGTATTTTTGCCCTTATTTATAGCTTGATATTTTTCGCTGGCGGTGAGGCCATTATCGCGCTGCTTACCGAACATAGTAACATTGTAAAAGCTGCGCTACCTTATCTTGGTTTAATGGTATTACTTCCTCTATTAGCGCATTGGTGTTTTTTGTATGATGGCGTATTTGTTGGTCTTACCCGAGCCAGCGCAATGAGAAATACCATGATAATAAGTGCGTTAGGGGTGTATTTCCCCGTTTGGTATCTCACGCAAGATCAGGGTAACGTCAGCCTTTGGTATGCTCTCCTTGCCTTTTTACTCGCTCGCGGTGTGACATTGGCTTGGAGCTTTTATCGTTTAGATAAACGCGGTGAGCTAGCGACACCGCAAAGCTAGTGTTTTATAACGCTTCGCTGACCTTACTTAGGGAAGGCGTGCTGAGCACGGTGACTCTCTCAGTTTTTCTAGGGCATCATTCAGTATTATTTTTTTTGCTACTGTGTTTTTTGCGCGGTTCTTTTTTGCACAATGATAATAGTGTGTAGTTCAGGGTGCTGATCGAATTCAACGTGACGAACAAACCCGCCTGCTTCTATCAATATTTCTATGTATCTATGTAGCCCCAGCGAGGCGTAGTAGACTTCTGGGCCCATCACTTTGTTTGTGTGTTGACCGCTTTCACCTGTACCCCCACAGGTAAAAAGCAACACACCATCATCGTTTAAATGATCCACTAGCTTCTTAAGCAAAGGCTCTTGCTGAGTTAGGGGAATATGCCAAAAGCTATCCCAAGCACTAATAAACGAATAGTGCTTGGGGATAGTGAATGTACACACGTCGGCGCAATAGAAGGTATGAGCGGGTAATTGGGACGCCGCAATGGCAAGCATATCTTTGGAAACATCAATGCCTTCGTAAGTTAGCCCTGCGCGCTCGATAACCGGGACAAAACGATTGGTGCATCCGCAACCTATGTCTAGTGCGTAACCTCGTTTCTTTGGTTTGTCGTTATTGCTCGCTTCTCCCTTATTAGGCGCTTCACTCTTATCATGCGCTTCTCCCTTATCAAGCGCTTCGCTAGGCACCGTATCAGGCTCTTGTGATGGGGTGTCCGCTAAAAATGACAATGCTTTTTGGTAGGCGGTTAACCCATTTTTCTGATTAAATTCAGGACGAGTCCAAAGGTGTGTAATGGTGTCGTAGGCCTTGCCAGTTTCTTCAGGTGTCATATTCCCTCTGTTAGCTGAGCTTTTACTGGTTCAAGGTTAATTCATTTAGCAGCAATGTATAGTGCAAAGTGCAAAGACGAGAAAAGGCGAAACCCGTTTAGGATATTGGGTGGCCAGACAGTAACGCCTATGCTGTTTCGCTTGGTTAGGGCTTACATGTAGACTTAACTAGGCATTACCCAAAGCGCTATTACTCAAAGGGCTTTGGGCCAAATAGACAGCTTAAAGCAAATAGCCTGCAAAAAGAGCGTGATCATTTAAGCAGGCAGCACTTCAGCTATTTTCTTACGATGTGCGTGGCACAGAGCTTGTTGCCCGCTGGGTCTCGCAGATAAGCAAGATACAGTTGGCGTTCGCCATTGCCTCGAATACCCGGTGGGTCCTCGCATGGCACGCCCCCATTCTCGCTTCCTACTTTATGCCATTCATCAACGATGTCTGGTGTTCGAGCGGCAAGGCCGAGCGTGGTGCCATTACCGTGTGTGGCAGCCTCTCCGTTAATCGGCTTTGTTAGCGCTAAAATACCTTTCGGCGTATAGTAAAAAACCCGTCCGTATTCATCAAAAACGCCTGGTTCGTATCCTAATACTCCTAAAATAGCATCGTAGAATTTTTTTGATGCTTCAAGGTCGTTCGCACCAATCATTACGTGGCTAAACATAGCTGTGTCCTCTGAAAATAGTAGGGCCAATTCCCTTTTATCAAAGTTAGGTTATGTGTGTTTCGCTACTTACCCTTTGCTAACGCTTTAGGGAGCTAATGCAAAATCTACCGCAGCTGAAGCATGGATAGCGGTAGTATCGTATAACTTAACTTTGGTGTGATGTTGTTGAACTAATAAGGCAATTTCTGTGCAGCCTAAAATGATGCCTTCAGCACCCTCGGCCGCCAGTTCATTTATAATGTCAATATACGCGTTACGGGATTCAACACAAATCACGCCCTTGCATAATTGTTCATAAATAATGTTATGAACCGTGTCTCGTTGTTGGGCATTTGGAGTAACAACCTCAATGCCAAAAATCTCTTTAAGGCGGGATGTATAAAAGGTTTGTTCCATGGTGAAGCGGGTGCCCAGTAGCCCAACTTTCTTAACCCTATCTTGTTGCAACATGCACCCCGTAGCGTCGGCAATGTGAATAAGTGGAATGGTGATCTTCTGCTCTATGTCTGCTGCTACTTTATGCATGGTATTGGTACAAATTAATATGGCTTTTGCACCCGCAGTTTCTAAGTGCTTCGCCTCGCGGATCAGTATATCGGCGGTTTTATCCCATTCTCCTTTATGCTGAAGCTGCTCTATGTGGGCAAAGTCAACGCTGCTTATTATCAGCGGTGCGCTATGAAGGCCGCCAAGTCGAGCATTAACACCACGGTTTATGGCTTGATAGTAACTGACCGTTGATTCCCAACTCATTCCGCCAAGCAGGCCCAGCTTCTTTGTTGTATTCACCACAGCTCCCTTTTATTTTGTTAGGCACTTTGCGCAACCTCTAATCTACCTACAAAATGAACTCCCGACCAGTGGCAGAGTGAATGGAGTATAAGCCTCAAAAAATTAAGAATAACAGTGTTATGCGTGAGTGATGTGAATAGAAAGTTTGGAATGTCTGATGATGCTGCAGGGGTAATTGCTGGAACTAAATGGCAAAGTTCGTTGGCTAAAACTTGGGTGGCGGCTTTTTATTTTTAATAAACGAGAAACGCTGAATAAAAATTCCCCAGTAACCCAACATGGCGATAGCGAAACCGACAAATAATATAAGAAGGCTCAGGTAATGCAGCGTGATATGAAGTTCACTTAAGGTAAACAACAGCAAGACGCCGACAACGAAAATAGATAGACCTATTTTGAATCGTTGCCAGCTTTTGTGAATGTCTTGCTTTAGCATGAGATAGTTATCGAGATATGCACTTAAGCAAGTGCAATATTACGCTTAGTAGTAAGAGTGCTCACCCGCTTGGTGCTCAGTCGCATCGCGCACGCCCTTAAGCTCGCCAGCGAATTGCTCGACCATTTGCTTCTCAATACCTTCTTTAAGCGTTACGTCTACCATTGAGCAACCATTGCAGCCGCCGCCGAACTGAAGTATGGCGTAGCCGTCGTCAGTCAGTTCTGTCAATACAACATTGCCACCATGGCTCGCTAACTGAGGATTGATTTCCGACTCAATCATATAGTTAATTCGCTCAATTAATGGTGCGTCGTCAGACACTTTACGCGCTTTTGCATTAGGTGCTTTTAAGGTTAACTGTGAGCCCATTTGATCGGTAACGTAGTCAATTTCCGCTTCCTCTAAGTAAGGCGCGCTTTCTTCATCTACGACCGCATCGAAACCATTAAATGGCAAACGGGTATCCGTTTCTTCAACCGCGTCTGGTGGGCAATAGGACACGCCACACTCAGCCGACGAAGTGCCTGGATTTACGACGAATACACGAATATTCGTGCCAGACTCTTGTTTACTCAACAGTTTTACGAAGTGAGCCTGGGCTTCTTCTGATATAGTTATCATCAGCAAGTCCTACATATTTTGAAATTTGGATTATTGTATCAAATTTACCTGAGTAAAACAGTCAGGTATTAATTAAATAAATTATTCCAGTGAATCGAATTTGTTGAGAGGCGTGCACGTCGACACTATTCTCAACCATAACAACAAGACGGGAAGCGCTATGTTCGCGAAATTGCATTACACCGCCAAAAAGAATCCATTCTCACTCGTTTCATTATTAGCCCTTGGTACCATGGCCTTTGGGGCAGCAGCCAGTCAGAAATCATTAGCACAACCCGCCTCTGCTTCAACTGTTACTATTGCACCTGATGTAGGCGGGCAGCCGGTGACAGCATACTTACCTGACACGGTATCCTACAACCCAGCTATTCCCACGCCTGAATCGATACTAGGCGCCAACATTGGCGAGTGGCATGTGCGTCACGACCAAGTCGTCAATTATATGAAGCTACTTGCCGAGAAGTCTGACCGTATCACCATTGAAGAAACCGGCCGTACTCACGAAAACCGCCCACTTCTGTTACTGACAATCACAGCGCCCTCAAATAGAAACAATATTGAGGCGATGAGGCAGCAACACATTGATGCAATGGAAAGCGGCAAGAAAGTAGGTAGCGATGCTCCCCTTATTTTCTACATGGGCTACAGTATTCACGGTAACGAGCCTTCCGGAACCAATGCTTCACTTGCGTTGGCTTATTATTTGGCCGCGGCTGAAGGTAAAGAAATTGATGCCTTGTTGGATAACAATATTGTGCTGTTTGATCCGTCTTTCAACCCCGACGGGCTTTCTCGATTTGCTCAGTGGGCAAATATGCACAAGGGCAAGCAGCTGGTTTCTGACAGTCGACATCGTGAACACGATGAGGGGTGGCCGTCAGGTAGAACAAATCATTACTGGTTTGATTTAAACCGCGACTGGCTATTGCTGGCGCACCCAGAGTCGCAGGCGCGAATTAAACAGTTTCATAAATGGCGCCCACATATCCTCACCGATTTTCATGAAATGGGGACAGACAGCACCTATTTTTTCCAGCCTGGTGTGCGCTCGCGTAAAAATCCACTGACGCCTGATGAGAACGTAACGCTAACTGAAGCGCTTGCCCAGTATCATGCTGCCGCGTTTGATGAGCAAGGGGAGCTCTATTTTACCCAAGAAGCGTTTGACGATTTCTACGCAGGCAAAGGCTCGACCTATCCAGATTTACACGGCAGTGTGGGTATTCTTTTTGAGCAAGCAAGCTCACGGGGCCACATTCAGGACTCTATTAATGGCAAGCTTGCCTTCAAAGACACCATAGCAAATCAAATTACTACGTCTTTAAGCACTTTTAGAGGCGCATTGGCAAATAAGGCTGCTATTCTCGATTATCAATCGGGTTTTGTTAAGAGCACACAGTCACTGGCTGAAAAGGATGAGCAGGTAGGTTTTGTTGTTAGTGCATCGAATGACACAGCTCGCTTTAACGCATTTGTTGCATTGCTTGAACAGCATCATATTAATTACGAGGTGTTAACGAAAGATGTTGAGGTAAGCAAAGTTCGCTATGGTGCAGGTCGCGCGATTTATATTCCTTCAAACCAGCCTCAATACCGTTTAGTAAAGTCAATTTTCTCTACCCAAACCTCGTTTGAGAACAACACGTTTTACGATGTATCAACGTGGAATTTGGCTTTGGCTTTCAATTTGGATTACGCGCCTCTAGATAGGGGCGATGCGCGAAGCCTAAAACTTAGCGACAGCACCGCACTTGCACAACCATCACTTAACGATATCCATCCAGACGCATACGCGTATGCGTTTTCATGGCAGCAGTACTATGCGCCAGCCATGCTGCAAACGCTATTGGAAGTAGGCGTGAAGGTACGCAGCAGTGAAGAAGCGTTTTCCGCTATTAAATACGATGGCAACAGCATTGAGCTTCAGCCTGGCAGTATTATTGTGCCTAAAGGTTTGGGTCAGCCAGAAAACCTGGCGGCTATTTTGCGTGAAGCGCAACAGCAACTTAAAGTGCCTGTCTTTAGCCTGCGTAGTGGATTAACGCCAACAGGACACGACCTAGGTAGCCGAAGCATGGCGCCTGTTACCTTGCCACAGGTGTTAATAGTGGGCGGCGAAGGCACCAGTGAATACGAAGCAGGTGAAATATGGCACTATTTCGACACAAAAGTGGGGCTGGCTGCCAGTATTGTTGAGCAACAACATCTGACAAGCGCGCTTAATGATCCGAGCGTTACTTATACGCACCTTTTATTCCCTAGCGGTGGATATCGCTTTAGTGAAAGTGAAAGAACTCAAATTGAACAGTGGGTGAAAGCCGGTGGCGTGATCGTGGGGCAGAAATCCGCGTTGCGTTATTTCGCTCAACATAAATGGTTAGACGTAGAAATTGTTAGTCGAGAGAGTATTGATAACGCGTTCGATGAAAGCGAACTCAGCTATAAAGATGGCGCATCGTTATACGCCAGAAAGTTGGTGGCTGGCGCTGTGTTTGAAGCCAATATCGACAATACTCATCCATTGTTCTACGGCTATGATGACGACACACTGCCCATGTTTAAAACCAATAATATGATAGTGGAGGCCAGTAGCTCACCCTTTATAACACCTGCACGCTACACTGATGAGCCTCTCATGGCTGGGTTTAGTGACAAAAGAATGGTTGCGCTAATGGCTGAATCAACTGCTGTGACGACTCAAAAAATGGGTCGCGGCGTTGTCATTGGCTTTACCGACAATACGCAGTTTAGAGGGTACTGGTATGGCACGAACAAGATGCTGGCCAATGCAATCTACCAATCGCATTTTATTCGCTAAATCAGTTTGGAAGGCGCGGCGAATGCCGCGCTTTTCAGTATCACCGCTTCTGATCACTAGGCTTTCTGATACAGACTGCTTTTAGGTGGTGGCGTAAATGCCGCTACCCACACCTGAATGTGTAAATTTGGGTAGCGTTTTTTGAGCCTTTTACTCAAAGTATTCACGGTCACGCCGGTGGTGAGTACGTCATCGACGATTGCAACGCTGAAGTTGCTGCCATCTTTAATGCCTTGCGCTATTGCTATCTCATCATCGATACACTGCGTCGATAGACTAAATACACGGCTTGCGTTTTCGGCTCTCGCCATTTTGGATAAGTGATGCTGCACGCTAAAGCCCCGTCGTTTGGCCCACGACTGGTTAACTGGAACATTCAGCTCACTGCTTATGCTTTCACACAGAAGCGTAGCCTGATTGTAGTGCCGTGTAGCAAGTCGCCATGCACTAATTGGCACCGGAAGCAGCACATTGGGCACTGTTAAAGTGCACTGTCGCATTTTATGGACAAACCAGTTACTTAATACTTTTCCTGCCGTAAGGGAATGCGTAAACTTTAACTGGTGAACCAGTGATGACATTGGCCACGTATGAAGTCCCAAAACGCGTAACGCGTCATAGTGGCTATGCTTGACGTGGCCTGCCACAGGGCCATATTGAAGTAAGTTACTTCCGTGCAACGTGGCATCGAAAAAAAATATGTCATCTTCACACCAGTGACATACTGGCGTAGGACTTGCCTGATAACATAGCAAGCATGAAAGGTTCATAGTGTTGATTCCATCAACTTCCTTGAATTGTCGAACGTCGACCTGTTTTCATTATTTCGTGTTGCCTCAAAAACACGTGACTGCCTAAGGAGGTGTAAATGGAAAGTTTGCATACAAACGGCGAGCTTGTCACCCGTACTCAGGGTACAGGCGTAGATGTGGTATTTCTTCATGGTTGGGGTATGAACAGCGGAGCGTTCACATCCTTTATCCCTTATTTAAGTGATAATTTTCGCGTCACCACCATAGATCTTCCTGGGTTTGGGGAAAATGCGGAGTTCGTTCCGTCACCGTATAACGTGGAAACATTGGCTCAATCCATTGCGAACCAACTGCCAGACCAGTGTGTGTTGGTTGGGTGGTCATTAGGTGGCCTAGTTGCGCAAAAGTTAGCGCTGTTAGCACCAGAAAAACTTACCGGACTGGTAACGATTGCTTCAACACCTCGATTTATAGCAGGGCCTTGTTGGCCGGGTATTGCTGCCGATTTACTTTCAATGTTCGAGACTCAGCTTGAAAAGAACTATCAGAAAACACTGGAACGCTTTTTGGCAATTCAAGCGATGGGCAGCGAAACGGCAAAGCAGGATATTAAGGCGATCAGAGAACAGGTAACCCAATTCCCAGATCCCGCCGAGGAAGCGCTTAAGAAAGGTTTACGCATATTGTCTACTGAAGATATGCGTCAAGACGTGGGGCGAATAACTACACCCACGTTACGATTGTATGGCAGGTTAGATAGTCTAGTGCCGACCAGCGGAATAGATCGTATATGTGAGCTACATCCGCAGGCTGATACCGTTGTTCTGCCTCATGCGTCGCATGCGCCGTTTATTTCACATCCTCAGCAAACTGCTGACATTTTATTTCGCTTTGCCGCTGGCGTTTACCAGCAAAAGGCGTCTTAATAAAGCGATGACATGAAGCTTCAAACCGCCGCTTGCCGATAGTTTGAAGCTTTTCTTATCTTTGACAGCTTAATAAAAATCGCCTGCTTACAATAAGTTAATGACAGGGTGTAATACATGTCTTTCCATTTGTGTGAAATTGGTTAATAATTGCACATGAGAGGTTAGGGGTAGTGTATGACAAGTATTGATGGTTTAGGTGCAGGCTCTGCATTTGCAGCGGCTCAATATGGTTTACAAAATGCCAGCGACGGAATTTCGCAGGCAGCATCAAATATTGCTCAGCGAACTGCTGAGGATGCGGTAGCACCCGCTCAACCTATTGCGACCAATACCGACACAATAAACACGTCATCGAATTCAACGTCTACCTCCACGCGTCTCACTGACGACTTAATCGCGCTCAATGTAAACGAACGTAATGCCCAAGCCTCTGCCAAAGTATTAGGTGTTGCCGATGAGATGCTTGGTACCATCATAGACGTGCTTGCGTAGGTGGAGCAGTTACGGTGAATATCGTTACACCAATCCTTAACGCCATTGCTTATCCCACGGCGAACATAAATACAGAGTCTGCACGTAGAGATAACGTGCAGCGTGAAACTATTCCCCAAGCGTCAGATTCCCAGCAAGGGGCTTCTCAAAAAGGCTTGGGGTCAGAAGCCGATAAAGCGAAGAGCCCCGGCCAGCCGCCAGCGCCGGTTACTTACGAACGCCCTCAGGTACAAACAGAACTTCAAGCTGCCTTTCAAAACGTATTTGGGCAACAGAAAGATAATGCGCAAGATGAGAGTGCAGGCAAGCAGGGCGCGCAAGACAGGCAACAAGAACAGCAAAAGAAACAAGACGCTGCTGAAATTGAGCAGTTAAAAGCCCGCGATCAGGAAGTGAGGGTTCACGAGCAAGCGCATGCTTCAACAGGCGGTCAGTACGCTGGTGCTCCACAGTATGAGTACACTACAGGCCCTGACAATAAACGCTATGTGACCGATGGCGAAGTGTCGATTGATGTTTCAGAAGAAAAAACGCCTGAAGAAACGCTGAAAAAAATGGAGCAAGTGCGCGCAGCCGCCCTCGCACCAGCTGAACCTTCATCACAAGATTTAAAAGTGGCTGCAGAGGCTTCTCAAAAAGCCACAGAGGCCCGTAGCGAGATTGCCAAAGGCCAAACAGAAACGGCTTCAACAGGTTCTACCTCAGCACAAAGCAATGGCATTGTTGCAGACTCAGGGGCAGCCTTGCAGCCCGATACAAATATAGGCACCGCAACCGATTCTATTGCGAATATGGTGTTAGATAATCAATCCTCATCAGCAGACACACAAGGCTTTCAGGCAAATGAGCCTAATGTGATGCAAACACGAATTGGCCGAATTCAAAATGCTTATTTGCAAGCTTACACCCCCTCTAGAGAAGGTTTATCGCTTCAAGCATGATAACGTGCAATTAACGCTAGCTGCTTAACATTGCACGAACGATTTAGCCCGTCATAGCTAAGGGCTAAATCGCGAAAAAAGCACTTTCACTTCCCTTGCATTGCCTTAAAACCAGCAGGCCCTAATAATCCAGTATTGCCTTTGTAAACGGATATTTAGGTGAGCCGCCAGTGATGTCTGAAAGTACCGAGTTCATGGTATCTACGTCGCTATCGAAGCCACCATGGGACGTGGCGGCGGTGGCATCACCTACTTTCCCCTCACTGTACTTAAACGTCACGTTAGGCAGCGGCTGATTAAACACAGCCATACCTAACAAGGGCATCTCTGGTTTGGATTCAAACGCATTTGATACTAAATAGAGCAACGACTTCTGGTAAATACGCGCCACGTGGTCATCTTTTTCCAACGCTTCAGATAAGTTGTAAACCGTGGTCGATTCAATGTGTTTCCCTTCTATAAGCGCAGAGAGCTTTTCGTTGAACAAGGAGTAGCTAATGGCTGGAGCCAGTAAATGCAGACTCTTAATCGTTATGTTTTCATCAACTTTACACAGCCTAGATAGGCTGTGTGCATGAAAAATAGAGCCTGCCGAATGACCGACGACATGCAGCTTAATATCTGAATTGTCTTTCAAGTAGGCGGCCAATTGCGTTAGGAAATACGTACCATCTGATGTGGTACGGGTAAAAGGCGTGCAAGCGTCTGATTTCATTTCTCGCCACAGTGCACCGCCTACTTTACGTGTTGCCCATTCTAGTATGCGGTCGGTGTAGTCGGTGAAGGCCCCAACTTTGTTGCTAATCTCTTTATTTTTAAAGCCAAGAATATCCTTGAGTTCTTCTAGCATACCCGTGTCGTACATGAAGTGAATGGGGTAAATATCGTTTTTAAGAAAGGTGTCTTTCATTGCTGCAATGCGTTTAGCCGAAGCTTTTATGCTATTTAAGCCGCCATGTGCATACAGCATTACGTGGCGATGGTTACTGTCAGAAAGTTTTTCAATAATGGCATCGACGTGGTTTTTATTGCTCCAATATTTACTTCTGGTATCAAAGTGTCCGTCGTCGAAATGAACGAAGTGATCTTGAATACTCACCCGTGGTGTGGAACGAGAAAACAAACCCTGTGCAATAGAGCGCGTAGCTTGGTGGTAAGTGCCTGTACCTGAAATAGGAAGTGCGAGTTGAACAACCCATGCATCCATAACGTTTAGCGCCCAGTCGTCGTATCGCCAAAGTGCCAATCCTGACTTTTTCCAATCCGTACCCCAAGAGTTTTGGATCCAAAAACCTTCATCGTTATAGCCAACAATAGCAAACGCGTGGCCGCCCATGGGTTCAGGCCTTAGGCTTATTACATCACCTTCGCTATCTTTCCAGCCTTCATGAATTCTGGCAGAAACAAAGATTACGCCCACTTCGTTAAGCGCCGCATGAAAATCGCTAATTTCTCGTTCAATACGGTAGTACGCACCTAGCCTGTGATTGCTTGCATTGTTAGCAATAGCTAGGGTCATTTCAAATTCGTTGCTGTGCTTAATATCTTCAGTTAGTGACTCGTTACATACGCCACTGTTGTACCACCCCTTAATTGCACCGCGGCAGCTAGAGCCTTCATACGCTTCACCTAACCACTCATCATGACGTTTAGCCATGGCATAAAGCATCCACGGGCTAACAGTATGTTTTCGGCCTTGCTGACGGTAAATGAAATTAATGGTAGCGGCCAATGCAAAGCCGGTGCACGCTCCATCTTTACCTTGGTCTAAAATAACCAAATTGCCTGGCGGGTCGATAAAAGGCTTAAGTGGAGTAAGATTTGGCTGGTAATAACGATCCCGAAGGTCGGGGTAATCGGCGCTGACATTCAGCATGTTTTTTGAGACAGGCGAGTTCATAAAATCATCCTTTGATGAGGGCAGATAATCTTTGCTGTACAGTTGGATGATTACGCTCGTACACCAAAGGTTAGTGGCCCTTAGCTCATTATGGTTGTCCGAAAGTGCTGCCTAGAAAAAGGCTGTGGTCAAATGAGCAACATTACCTTCGTTAAACGTTAAGGCTCTAAACGCATGTCAACGGCCTTGCTAAACGCTACCAATATACGAACTTCGGTTTCGGTGTGACCCACACCTCTTCATTATTTCGGTATTCTCTATTCTGGTGCTTTTGGTTAAAGAGTTTTTGGGCACATAAAATTTCTATGCGCCCGAACTAATGTACCACAATCTAATGTAGCAAAAACGGCAGGCTAAATGGAAGTGTGATACAAAGAGGGCCTGTCAGTGACAGGCCCTCTATAAGCAACAGTAAATTATGTTGAATCGCTACTGTTTACTTTTTTGCTTTAGCAAATGCATCAGCAAAGGCGTTGCCCATGGCGCTGTTTTGAGGCTGGCTGTTGCGATTGCCGCCACCCTGATTTGAACGAGGGTTTGCTTTTGCGTTAGCACGCCCAGCCCCTTTACTTTGTGGTTTTCCTGCTGCTGGTTTACCGCCTGCATTATTGCTTGGACTCGGTGTATCGTCTAAGCGCATGGTGAAGGAAATACGCTTGCGCGGTACGTCTACTTCAAGCACTTTTACTTTCACGATATCGCCCGCTTTAACCACCTCGCGAGGGTCTGAGATAAACTTGTTAGTCAAGGCTGAAATATGTACCAGGCCGTCTTGATGCACGCCAACGTCAACGAATGCGCCAAAATTCGCCACGTTGCTCACTACGCCCTCTAGGATCATACCCGGCTTAAGGTCATTGATGGTTTCAACGCCTTCTTTAAACGCAGCAGTTTTAAACTCTGGACGAGGGTCGCGACCCGGTTTATCTAGCTCTTTTAGAATGTCTTTAACGGTGGGCAAACCGAATGCATCGCTGGTAAACGTATCTGGCGATAAGCTTTTAAGTAGCTCGGTATTACCGATAATGTCGTTAACCGCAACAGCGGTAGTATCAACAATCTTATCGACCACTGGGTATGCTTCAGGGTGAACCGCAGAGGCATCAAGTGGGTTGGTGCCGTTTACAATGCGCAGGAAGCCTGCCGCTTGCTCAAAGGCTTTAGGCCCTAAACGTTCAACTTTCAATAGCGCTTTACGGTCTGGGAAAGCGCCATTAGTGTCTCTGAAATTAACAATGTTATGCGCTAGAGTTTTATTCAAGCCCGATACGTAGCTCAATAGCGCGGGCGAAGCAGTGTTCAAGTCAACCCCGACAGCGTTTACACAGTCTTCAATAACACGGTCTAGCGACTTGCCTAACTGACTTTGGCTTACGTCATGCTGATATTGGCCAACACCAATGGCTTTAGGCTCAATTTTAACCAGTTCTGCTAACGGGTCTTGCAGGCGGCGTGCGATAGACACCGCACCACGAATTGACACATCAAGGTCAGGTAATTCCTTTGAGGCAAGCTCAGAGGCTGAATACACCGATGCACCCGCTTCACTGACCATAATTTTTTGTGCAGTAAGCTCGCTGTTGTTCTTGAGCATTTCACCAACAAGTTTGTCGGTTTCGCGTGAGCCTGTACCGTTGCCAATGCTAATTAAATCTACTTTGTATTGCTTGCACAACGTGGTGAGCGTACGAATAGATTTATCCCACTGGTTTTGTGGTGCATGCGGGAAAATGGTGTTGGTTGCGACCACTTTACCCGTGCTGTCTACGACCGCTACCTTAACGCCGGTTCTCAAACCTGGATCTAAACCCATAGTGGTTTTTGCACCTGCAGGCGCAGCCATCAACAGGTCGTTTAAGTTTTTAGCAAATACCTCAATGGCTTCCTCTTCAGCGCGCTCACGAAGGGCGCTGAAGAGCTCAGTTTCCATGTGTAAACCAATTTTGATTTTCCACGTCCACTGTACAACTTGAGCTAAGAAGTCATCTGCACCACGGCCGCGGTGCATAATATCGTAATGGCTGGCAATAATATGTTCGCAATGCGACGGGCCGTTGTCTTCTGACTGCGGGTCGGCATCTAGCTGAATGTGTAGCATGCCTTCGTTGCGGCCTCTAAACATCGCCAGCGCGCGGTGAGATGGTACGTTCTTGTACTTTTCACTGTGTTCGAAATAGTCTTTATATTTGGCGGCTTCTTGCTCTTTGCCTGTTACAACCGTGCTTTTTACATAAGCATTTTCAGTTAAGTACTTGCGCACTTTTGCCAGCAGTGTAGCGTCTTCGGCGAAGCGCTCCATTAAGATATAGCGGGCGCCTTCTAATGCTGCTTTAGTATCAGCAATGCCACTATCTGCGTTAACGTATTCGCTTGCTGCACTTTCAGCATCGGTATCTGGGGCAGAAAATAAGGTATCAGCTAAAGGTTCAAGGCCCGCTTCAATAGCAATCTGGCCTTTAGTGCGTCGACGGGGCTTGTACGGTAAGTACAAATCTTCCAAGGTAGTTTTGCTGTCAGCACTGGTGATGCTACTTTTAAGCTCGTCGGTTAGTTTGCCCTGTTCCTCGATAGATTTAAGGATTACATCGCGGCGCTCTTCAAGCTCTCGCAGGTAGGTTAAGCGCTGCTCCAAGGTACGCAGCTGTGTGTCATCAAGGCCTTGTGTCACTTCTTTTCGGTAGCGCGCGATAAAAGGTACGGTAGATCCTTCATCAAGAAGTTTAACAGCGGCAGTTACTTGCGAAGGTTGAACGCTAAGTTCATCTGCAATTTTATTGATAATCATAAGTCGCTCTAAGATACTAATAATTCGCCTCAGGCAATGGCGAATAAACGGTGTGTGAAAGGCTTATATACACAGCGTCGGTAGTGAAAATAGGAGCGGTGAGTATATCACCGCGGTGTAGGGGAAGTCGTCTGATCATTGTGTTACAAATGGGTGATTAAATAGGGCATATTAGTGCTCACAGTTTGTCTGTTGCGTCGTACCAAATACGGTTTATCCACCACTCTTTCGTGCCCGTTTCGGTTTTTACAACAAACTCATCGTCTTCTTCTTTGCCAAGCAGTGCTCGCGCCATCGGAGAGTCGATAGAAATGTAATCCTTTCGGCCGAAAATTTCGTCGTAGCCCACGAGCCTAAGTTCCATCACCTTGCCCGCTTCGTTTTCAATTTCAACCCATGCACCAAAGAAGACCTTACCCTCTTGCTGTGAATCGTAGTCCACAACCTTTAAGTTTTCCAAGCACTTGCGAAGGTAGCGTACGCGTCGATCAATTTCCCGTAGCTTCTTCTTATTGTACTGGTAGTCGGCATTCTCGCTTCTGTCACCAAGGCTCGCTGCCCAGGTTACCTTGCGAGTAATTTCAGGTCGTTCTTCACGCCACAAGAAATCCAGTTCTTGTTTAAGCTTTAAGTAGCCCTTTCGAGTGATAAGCGGTGTTTTCACAATGTCCTATAAATAATCCAGCTAATTACCCCTACTTTATGTGGGTAATAAGGCAAAACGCAATCTTTCTGTACGTCAAAAAGTGATAAAAGAGCCAGATTGAATAATTATTGAACATAAACCTTTCGTTTAGTGTCGTAGTATAAATAATAGTCAAACCATTAGGGGAAATGAATGCGTAACAGGATACCAATGTTGAACCGTCGAAGGTCGGGGAACGATCCGTTCCAAACCAGCGGTACTATCATCGGTTTTATGCTGTTTTTAAGTGGCGCGCTGTTATTGTTGTATGCCTTGCTTGATATCGTTGTTCGCTTAAATAGTATGCAAACCGTGATATATCTTATTTTAGGTTGTGCTATGTATAAGGTGGGTCAGTCTCTGTTAAATCATTTTGCTACGTTTAAGGTACACACAGAAAGACGGCGCGCCCCTCAGCGTTAAAACCTTTTGTTTTAAGCACCAAGTTTTAAGGCGAAATTGTTCCAAAAAGGCTTGGAATAGACCGTGAAATTTGGTCGATTTAGACTAAGCTTATTAGTGTAATTCGAGGCACCAAGCATATTGAATAACCCACTTTACTATTTGGGTACGCGCGTGGTGAAAACCCACTGGCTCGTAGGGAAAAGGTAAGCAAGGATCACGCTGACTCACTAAAACAAAAAAGCCGACGCTATGCGTCGGCTTTCTCTTTTTCCTAAAGCGCTGAATTATTCTGCTGGCGCTTCGGCTTCAGGCTTAACTACTTCTAGCAACTCAACGTCAAAGATTAGTGTTGAGTTTGGCGTGATTGCGCCGGTAGAACGCGCACCATAAGCGAGTTCAGATGGGATATGGAAGCGGTATTTCGCGCCTTCCTTCATTAGCTGAACACCTTCCGTCCAACCAGAAATAACGCGGTTAAGCGGGAATTCCGCTGGCTCGCCACGCTTGTAAGATGAATCAAACTCAGTGCCATCTAACAAGGTGCCACGGTAGTGAACTTTAACCATGTCTGTCGCTTCTGGGCTTGCGCCTTCGCCTTCTTCAAGTACTTCGTACTGAAGACCAGACTCTGTCGTTACCACGCCTTCTTTCTTACCGTTTTCTTCTAGGTAAGCCAGGCCTGCTTCAATATTTTTCTCTGCGGCTTGTTCCGCCATTTCTTGCTGCTTAGCACGAAGTACTTCTTCGCCTTGTTGAGCGATTTGCTGAATCTGCTCTGGCGTAAACTTAAGGGTGTCGTTAAGACCGTCTTTAAAGCCTTGTTGTAGCGCATCTTGGTCTAGTGTTAAACCTAGCTGCTCTTGTTGCTCCGCACGGTTGCTAACAAACAAACCCATGCTTGCGCCCATGGCATAAGCTTGCTTTTGTGTATCTGTCATTTCTTCTGCTGAAACTGCAGTTGTTTTTGCACTATCAGCGCTTGTAGAAGCGGCCTCATCAGATGTATTTGGCTGGCAAGCGAAAAGGCCTAGCGCAGCGATAGTAGATAAGGCAACGAGCGACTTCTGCATAAAAACGTCTCCATTAATTATTATCATCATGCGTCTATGTCTATACTGCTGCATCTAAGGCAGTGTGCACGATAGTTAAAGATGCGTGATCCATGCTATGTTAAACCTAGCGTTTACAAAGCGAAACCTATTTGATTATGTTTAGGCCTCAAATGTTCCACAGAATAGTGTTACTCACCTTACTAATTGGCAATTCCATGGGATGTTCTGTCCCTGATACTACGCCAATACAACAGTGGCGTCATGTAGAAGAAGGTGCATACGCAGCAGATATTTCTACCGACGGTACACTTGCTGTGGTGTCAGGTGTGAATAATGGCGTTAACGTGTGGCGGTTAGGCCAAAGTGAACCGCTTTATCATTGGAGCCACCAAGGAGAAGGGGATAACCTTGTTATGTCAGTGCACATTAGCGCCGACAAACGCTACGTTGTTACCGCTGACCGCGAGGCTTTTGCGCTGTGGAGTTTAGAAACTGGCGAACCAGAAGGGTTTTGGCGCATTGACGAGTCATCAATTAGAGATGTTGTGGTTACCAATAATGGTAACGGCATATTGGTGGCGCGCTCAAATGGCAAAGTTATGTACTTTGAACCTCGTACTTCGCGTCGACTAGAGTTTTTAGGGCATCAAGAAAAGGTTAACTCCATTGATATTTCCCCTAACGGTAAGTGCGCATTGACGGGGGGAAACGATTACATAGCGTATTTATGGAGCACTGACACTGGGCAAATAATTCATACATTCACCCACCCCACGCGAGTAACAAAAGTAGCGCTTGATGATGAAGGCCGCTTTGCTTTTACTGCGGACAGCCAGAGCAAGTCGCAAGTGTGGAATGTGCAAACCGGGCAGCCTGTGGCATCCCTCAAATATGCAGCGCGTCAGAAAATCTTCACAGACGTTGAGTTTTCCAAAGATGGTCAGTTTTTACTAACAGGCTCTCCCGCCAGAAAAGTATACCTGTGGGATTTGGAAACTGGCGAGCAAGTGCAATCCATTCAGGTTGCTTCACGAGAGTCGGTTTCACCACCAACCGCAGTTGTGTATGGCGTCGCCTTCCTCCCCAATGATAATATATTGTCCATAAGCAGTAGTGGCCTTGCCGAAGAATGGCAACGAGAGAGATAGAGAATTTACATGACAGAGAAAAGCGCTGAGCATCTACAACAGCAAATAGATAGCGCCAATAGCTATATCGAAGAGTTACAGATGAAGGTAGCCTTTCAAGAACACACTATCGAGGCACTTAATGAAGCGCTGTCTTCGCAACAAAAGCAGCTTGACGATTTAGCCTTTAAAGTACGCCATGTCGTTGACCGCGTTAAGTCTATCGAGCCGTCTAATATTGCTAAACAGTCAGAAGAAACCCCGCCTCCGCATTACTAAAATAATTGAAGCGCAGTAGCAATTGCAGCGCGGTATTCATTTGGAGCACGTCCATTGGCGATGACACTTATTGTGGGGCGCTCATCGTGGGGTGAGGCCTGTGAAGACATCAAAGGCGCTTCGTTGATGTGCAGTAGTGTTGAAAAAACATCACGCTAGTTCATCTTGTTATGAGTTAGGCGAAGTCTTCATTTAGCCAGAATATACATTTGAATTACACTTGCGCCCCGATACAAAGGCTTCAGCAAAAAGAAGCCTTTTTTACTATTTAAGAGAGTGAGTTATGAGCGATTTTGATATGGATGCGTTTGATAGCATCGATTTTGACTCTGTTGAGCAGTCAGTAGCAGAGAAACAGGCTGAAAAAGACAAGCAAGAGAGTCAAGAGATTGAAGGTATGCGCGACGGCGCCAACGACTGTGGCGATAGCTGTACTATTTAAGCGCGCTCAGCGGCGAGGGCTCTTAATTTTCAGAGCCTTCCGGCGCTTCCAACTTATCCAGATCGAGTCTATCCAACTCTATACTTTTCTCCACATCGCCGTTAAAAGCTTCGATAAATGCATTTTTTAAAATCGCGGTAAATGCCTCCCATGTTTGGGTGTCAGGGCTTGATAAATCGCCTTCAACAGGAATGCGTGTGGCAATTTGCTCTTCGCTTTGGTTTTCAAACAGTTCGGTGACAAACGCGGAAATGGCTTCGATACTGCCTTCAATAAAACCATCGCCGTCACGTTCAATGTCACCCTTCCAAGAAAATACCTCCACATTATGCAAAATGGGTTTGATATAGCCTTTTACTTTCCCTTCATTAGACGCCACTTCAGCCGCAAGCGTGAGTGTGCCGGCTTCCAGATCAAACGGTGCGTAGGTATCAAGTAGGTTCTTAAAGTTCACTAGTCCAACGTTGTCAGCTTGAATATCAACGTCAAATGTGGGGGCTGTTGTTGCGGGGTTGAGTTTAGCGTTTAAGGATATCGTGCCCTGCTGTGCCGTTTGTCCTTGCGCTTTGGCCGTTGCTACACGTGAGTCTGACAAGTTATCGCTATTCACCAAGTTATTCACTTCAAGCTGAATATCATGAAGCGCAATGTCGATAGCCGGAGAAGTATCGGGGTTGTGGAAAGCGACTTTTCCTTGGTTAATAGTTAGCTTGTCGATGCGTAACGGGAAGAGTTGGTCGGCGATAGATAACCAGTTTTCATCCTTACCAGACTGGCTTCTCTCCTCCGTGTTGCCGTCTACAAAATTAATCTCTGGGGAATTAACAATGACTTTTCCTACCGCTGCACCTTTGAAAAGCTGTGACCATGAAAGCGTAAACTCCACATAGTCAGCTTTAAACAGCGGCCTATCTACTTGCCCGTTCGCCTTATAAAGCAAAACATGTTCTAAACTGTATGCGCCACGCCATAGCATTAAATCTACATCGCCCACGCGGCCGTTATACTCTTTTGACTGACTCAGCGTCGTGTTGATGTATGACGCTGCGGCGTAAGGCAAGTAAAGTCTTATGGCAATAAGCGTAAGCAACAAGGCTATAATGACATAGCAGACACGTTTTTTAGCATGTTTCATATTTCACTCCTCTACTAAGCGAATACAAAAATTATGCCTGCGTAACTTTTTTCGCTCTAGAACAGGGAGGCGCTTTGTTGGCGGGGAGTGTGGAGATTATTTCAAAAAGCCTGAGTACGATGATAAGAGGTGTTACACAGGCTTAGCGGTAAGATTTACTGAGACGTGGGTAGGAATGTTAGTGAGGTTTAAAGATACCAATCACATTTTCGTTTTCACGGGTGGCGGCACTGACTTTCTCGTCAGTTTGCGCTTCGTTATAACCACACGCCACGCACTCAAGCTTTTCTACGTTATTTTCAAAATACAACGAAATCGTATCTAGCTCTTGGCATTTCGGGCACGTAGCCCCTGCAACAAAGCGGCGTTTTACACGTTTTGACATACATACACCTTTGGGGAATTTCGCGGTTATTATACCTTGAAATGGTAAGTGTTGATCAGCTTTTACCTTAAGTTTTTGATATTATACGCGCCTTAGTTTGTTCCATCACAGGTTACTCATGATAAAGCTTTCAAATGTATCGCTACTTCGCGGCCGCAAAATGCTGCTAGAAGAAGCGTCGGCGCAGGTTTTTCCAGGCCATAAAATGGCGCTGATTGGCAGTAATGGCTGCGGAAAGTCTACGCTATTTGCGCTACTGCGAAGTGAGTTGAGTGTTGATGCTGGCGACTGCAGCGTACCCAGTGATTGGCGAATTGTGAGCGTGGCACAGGAAACGCCAGCCACTGACCGAAGTGCAATAGACTATGTAGTGGACGGCGACAAACATTTACGTACTCTGCAAGCACAATTAAAAGCCGCTGAAGAAAGTGGAGATGGCGTAAAAATTGGCCAAATACATGGGCAGTTAGAGCAAGCCGGGGCTTACGATGTGGAATCACGCGCAGCGACTATTTTGTCGGGTCTTGGATTTACCAATACGCAGTTAAGCGCGCCAGTTAGCGATTTTTCAGGTGGCTGGCGTATGCGATTGAACCTCGCTCAAGCGCTGCTTTGCCCTTCAGACTTACTGCTGCTTGATGAACCTACTAACCACTTAGATTTAGACGCCGTGATATGGCTAGAAAAATGGCTTCAACGCTATGCGGGTACGCTGCTGCTGATATCTCACGATAAAGCTTTTATCGACAATACGGTTGCGCAAATTATCAGTGTTGAGCAACAAAAGCTTATCACCTACACAGGTAACTACTCGTCATACGAAACTCAGCGTGCTGAACGTATTCGCCTACAAAACATTGAATATGAAAAGCAGCAGCAAAAAGTAGCGCACCTCAATTCGTTTATTACCCGGTTTAAAGCTAAAGCGAGTAAAGCAAAGCAAGCGCAAAGTCGTATTAAGCAGTTGGAGAAAATGGAAACCTTGTTGCCAGCCCATATGGCAAGCCCATTTAGCTTTTCTTTTGCGCCGCCGTCGGCACTGCCTAACCCGCTTGTGCAAATGGAAAAGATACAGCTGGGATACGATGATCATATTGTTCTTCAACAGGTAAAACTCAATTTAGTGCCTGGCAGCAGAATAGGTCTTCTAGGTCGAAACGGGCAGGGTAAGTCCACGCTAATCAAACTATTGGCGGGTGTGCATGCGCCAAAGCAAGGTATTTTTAATACGGCTAAAGGCCTTAAGATTGGTTACTTTGCTCAGCATCAGTTAGAAACATTAGATGCTAACGCTACGCCGCTTCTTCACCTGCAACGTATTGATGAAAAAGCCACCGAGCAGCAACTTCGCGATTATCTGGGTGGATTTGGGTTTAATGGTGATGAGGCGTTGGCCCCCGTGGCACCTATGTCAGGTGGCGAAAAGGCGCGCTTAGTGTTGGCACTAATTGTTTATCAAAAACCTAACTTATTGCTGCTGGATGAGCCTACCAACCACTTAGATTTAGAAATGCGCCATGCGCTGAACATTGCGCTTCAAGGTTTTGAAGGGGCAATGGTATTGGTATCGCACGACCGCTTCTTACTTTCCTCGGTATGTGAAGATTTCTATTTGGTAGACAGTGGCGAAGTTGAACCATTTAAAGGCGACTTGGACGACTATCGCGACTGGATTTTAAAACAGCAGGCAGCGGAAAAAGCCAAGGCCAACAGCGACGCCAAAAACGAAGAGCAACAAGAGACTGGCGCGCAGAGTAAGCCGGAACGCAAATTAGATCGTAAAGAAGAAAAACGCCGTGAAGCCGAGTTTAGGCAAAGGGTTGCGCCACTTAAAAAAGCCATTGAAAAACACGAAAAAGCCATGGAAAAATGTGGTGCTGCTTTGGCTGAGGTGGAAGCGTCACTTGCCGATACTTCGCTTTACAGCGAAGACAAAAAGGCGCAGCTTATGGGCCTACTCGACAAGCAAACTCAGCTTAAGCAACAGCTTGAAGAAGAAGAGATGGCATGGCTAGATGCCCAAGAGCAAATTGAGCTAAAGCGAGAAGAGTATGACAATGCCAACGCCTAATATCGAAAACCGCGCGTTTTGGGAGTATAGCGTTTCTCGCTATACCAAAGGTGATATGGCTCCCCTTGCGCTTTTACTGCAAGACAATCACAAGGTTAATGTAAACGTTCTCTTGCTGATTTGCTGGTGTTTAGAGAATAATGTCATCATTAATTTGCCACAGCTTAAGGCAGTGATTGCGGCATCAAGTGCGACCGAAGAAAAGTTACAGTATCACCGTGCAAGGCGAAAGGCTGCGAGCCCCGAAAAAGGCGGAGACCAAGCGGAATATGACGCACTCAAAGCACAAGAGCTAGAGCTTGAAAGACAGCAGCAGCACGATATTGTTGCGTCGTTCAATGAGCAGCCAGTCACGCATCTGGGTCAGGGGCAATCTGTATCGTCTAACGTATTTAACGCGTCTATCGCAGCGTTTATAAATGCATACGGACTGCGAGACAACAACGAGGCGCGCCAGCTAGTGAGCCTAGTGGTTAACCAACTATCGTAAAAACACAATAAGAAAATAAAATGAGTAAATCAGCGCTATCGCATGGAAAGATAATAAAAAGCAGCTTTAAGGTGCCAGGGTGGGCGAAGAACCGTCATGTGCAAACCATATGGCCGCGTTTTATTCAAAAGCGGTTGCCTTTGTCTTACGACATGGAGCGTCTCACATTACCCGATGACGACTTCGTCGATGTGGCGTGGGGGCCAAAACCACAGGAAACATCGGGTATCGTGGTGATGTTTCACGGTTTAGAAGGCAGCATTAAGTCGCATTACGCGAACGATATGATGGCTCAACTGTCAGTAAATGGTTGGCAGGTGGTGATGATGCACTATCGCGGCTGTAGCGGCGTGCCAAACTTAAAAGCGCGGGCGTATCACAGTGGAGAAACAGAAGACCCCAGCTTTTTCTTAGAGTGGCTTCACGATAAATTTCCACGAATTCCTAAAGTGGCCATCGGCTTTTCCCTTGGCGGAAACATGCTATTGAAACTGTTGGGCGAAAACCCTGCGCAAAAGTGGCTTAAGGCAGCGATTGCCATTTCTTCACCTCTTAAACTTTCTGAATGCGCTAAATCAATTAACCAGGGTTTTTCTCGCGTATATCAAAAGTATTTACTTACTAGCATGAAAGATACGCTGCGTAAGAAAATGGAGTACATCGATTATCGCAAGCTTATACAGCTAACAAAAACTGATGTGGAAGAGATCACCAGCTTTACCCAATTCGACGAGAAGATCACAGCGCCGCTTCACGGCTTTGCAGACGCTCAAGACTACTATGAAAAGTGTAGTGCGTATCACTTTTTAAGCGCGATCCACTGTCCTACACTGGTATTGCATAGCATTGATGACCCCTTTATGAATCACTTAATTGTGCCTAAGGAAGAAGAGCTTGCGCGCAACGTTACCGTGGAGCTTAGTGAACGAGGCGGTCACGTTGGGTTCATGCAAGGTTCTATATTAAATCCTAAAGTATGGCTGCACGAACGGGTGAAACGTTTTGTAAGTGAAGCCTTACCTGTAAATACTACGTGTCGTTATGTCAGCCGCTAATGTTGATGCCCTAATAATTTACCCAAACGCTTTTTATCAGGAGTGTGAATGATAATCCCCATTGACGCGCTAGAAGCCGATACGCTTTATAGCTTGGCTGAGTCTTTTGTTCTGCGAGAGGGCACGGACTACGGCGCTGAAGAAGTTGCGCTAGATGTGAAAGTGCAGCAAGTGTTAGACAGACTCAAATCGGGTGAGGCGGTGCTGGTCTATTCAGAACTTCATGAAAGTGTAGACATCAAAAGAAAAGAAGATATTGAGCCCAGCGACACTGCTGAATAGAAAGCGAAGCGATAGAATAACCGTCTACTTGAAATACAGACACAAAAAAGCCGGGTCGAGCAACCCGGCTACCTACCTGAGGAGAGGAAGGCTTAAAACGCGTAACGTGCAGTTACCTGCATAATGTCTAAATCATCAATGATTCTGTAGTTTGCACCCACAGCCCATTGTGGCGTGATGTAGTAGTTAGCGCCTACTCTAAATGTCGCTTCACCATCGTCTACGTCGTAGTAGCCTACTTCACCCGCCAGCTCTACCTGCTCTGTGATCATCGAGCGAAGGCCAGCATTAATGCTGTAACCGGTTTCGTCGTTTACGTCACCGTCGATACGCTCTAAGTTGGCACCAAAATACGCGTCTGTGGTCGCGTTTACAGGTAAACGATAGCCAGCACCTAGTGTCAACATATCAAAATCGAAGTTACCTTCTTCAAAGAAGCTATACTCGCCGTTGAGGTACCAGTTGCTGTTTAATAGGTATTTACCGTTAACGGTTAGGCCGTCTGGCTCGAAAGACTCGTTGTCGTCAAAGTCCATTTTGGTGTAACCACCTTCTACGTAACGCCAGTCAGGCTTGTCGGCCATTGCTGTAAGAGGAAGTGTTGCCGCCGTTAGTGCTGCTGCAATAAGTGTGATTGATTTACGCATGTGATAACTCCTTAGTATGTTCAGTAACCCACCTTGTTCACCGCAAACGTTTTCGTTGTTTAAACACGTTCTAGGTACTCTATAAAGCTCTAACCTTTTCATAATGGTTCTAGTCTTTACACAATGGCTCTAGATAGTTTGCAAAACGTTTTTCAAGTCAGTGCTTTACGACACACTGCAAAAGGTTACTCAGTTGATGAGCACAAAGCTAAACTCGCCTTTATGTCATCTTTTTTATTTCCGTTAAGAAATAGTGTCCGATAAATTTATCAACATGATGAATAGCAAAGCGTTTGCCAACTTCGTGAAAAGCGATTGAGCATGTGTAGCGCAATTTATCTATCTAACTAATTAATAAAGATAAAATTGTTACAGGAAAAGTAAGCGAGTGATGTCTCACTAAGTAAAATTACTGAATGGTTTTAAAATCCAAGCATATTGGCACCTTCAACTGTCTCTAAAAAACAACAGTTAACCTTTTGTCTAACTCATCGGACAAATTTACAACAAGGTAATCATGACCGACTTCTAACAGCATGAAATTTAAATCACTGTAAATAAAGGTAATTATAAAAAATATTGCCGCTTTATTCGTGTTGGAACAGCTTTTGCTCAAGTCATTATGAGTTATCCAATGTTCACTCAAGCCATTAGGCAAGGAATTCGGCTCTCGCGATATCCGCGATGCCAGTGAACACAGAAAGGAATAGAGCGCCTTTCTCGCATGGTTTCAATCAGCCCCTTTTTTTAGATTTGCATCTTAAGTAACAGACTCACTGTTAACAGTAATATGTAGCAAGGCAGTAAAAGGGTGTGATGACCATCTGGATAACCATTGTTTTCATAAGGAGAGGACAAATGGCTAAGCCAGTTTCAATTTTCGGTAAAGATTTACAAACGAATGTGCGTCAGCGCAATAAGCTTTCACACCTTCTTTTAGCGATGAGCAGTGTCATCGCATTATTTGCGTTTCATCAAGCCGGTGCTGTAGAGGTGAACGATACTAATCAGCCTCAAAAAGCATCCCCCGTTCTTCAGTCAATTATTGACGCTGCTCGCAAGTCAGCGACAGAGAGCTATGAGCAGGACGATCACGGATTAAACAGTAAGCTTAAAGAAATTGACTACACAACGTATCGCTCAATTCGCTTTAAGCCAGAGCAGAGCCTTTGGCATGGCGAAAATGATTACGAACTGCAGTTTTTTCACCCGGGTTTTTTATATGAATACCCCGTCACTATCCACACTATTGGCGAAAACAATAAGCCTGAACGTTTAGCGTTTGACAGTGACATGTTCAACTACGACGGGTCTGCGTCGGGGTTAGCTGGGCTAACGGACGAAAAGTCAGGGTTTGCTGGATTTCGCGTTCACTACCCTATCAAGAACGAAGAGTACAAAGATGAATTTGCTGTATTCCTCGGCGCTTCATATTTTCGTTTGGTAGGTAAAAATCAAGTTTATGGTATTTCTGCTCGAGGTTTGGCAATTGATACCGCTTTAGCAAAAGGTGAAGAGTTTCCTCACTTCACTGAGTTTTGGGTCATAGAACCGAGTGAAGGCAAGCCAATTACTATTTATGCCCGTCTAGAAAGCCCTTCGGTGGCTGGGGCTTATAAGTTTGTTATCCAGCCTGATATTGATACCAGTGTAAAAGTTGAGAGCTGGTTATTTGCCAGAGATGACGTAAACAAGTTAGGCATTGCTCCTTTTACCAGTATGTTTTTGTATGGCGAGAACACAGAAAAGCGCCATGACGACTATCGTCCAGAGGTGCATGATAGTGATGGTGTACTCATGGTCACTCACGCTGGCGAAGAAATTTGGCGTCCGCTGACTAATCCTGCTCGCCTCCAAGTCACGTCACTCAGCGATACAAACCCCAAAGGGTTCGGTATGCTTCAGCGCGACGGCGAATGGGATAATTACCTTGATGCTGAGGCCAACTATCATATTCGTCCAGGGCTTTGGGTTACGCCAGAAGCAGGTTTTGAGAAAGGCCGATTAGAAGTTGTAGAAATTCCTACTAAGTCTGAGATCCATGACAATATTGTGGCTTTTTGGACGCCTGAAAAGCCGTTTAAGTCGGGTGAATCTCTGTATTTTGCTTATGAGCTTAAAACGGTAGAACAGAACCCTTTTGTCAGTGAATTGGCCTCTGTAGTACGTACCCGCCAAGGCAAGGCTGTATTGCCGGGTGACGAGTTTAAAAACGACAGTCTGAATACGACACGACAGTTCAGCGTAGATTTTAGCGCGCCTTCCGCCGTTGCTTTTGATAGTGAATCGATGAAGTTGGTGGTACAGGGTACTAACGGCACGATTTCTCAGCAGCGCCTTTATCCCGTTGCTGACGGACAAGAGTGGCGTGCCACTTTCTTCCTAAAGCCAAAAGAAAAGCAAACGGTAGATATGCGCGCTTACATTGAGAAAGACGGTAAGCGTGTGAGTGAGGTTTGGAATTATGTCTACCAGCCAAAATAATCACACGAATAAATCGGTATCGAACGGGGCTAAAGCCGTGCCTCAGGTTAAAAGTGATAGCACTGCACGTGCTTCACACTTCATCTTAAAAGGAGAGCATATGCGTTTGTTTATCATGGCAATGCTAGTTATTCCAAGTACGGCATTGGCCGGTTGGAGTTTATACGAGATCTTTTTACCTAACGGCCTTACTAACTTGGAGATCGCACAGTTGGGGTTGGGGTTAACCCTGTTTGCTTGGCTGTGCATGGCATTTTGGACAGGCATTATTGGTTTCTTTTTGCAGCTTTTTAACATTGACCCGCTAAGCTTGCGCAGAAATCAATCTCAGCCTGATGCTACTGCGCCATTAACGCAAAAGCACGCCGTGGTCATGCCGGTTTATAACGAGGATACCCGCCGTATCATGGTGGGGTTTGAAGCTTGTATTCGCGAGTTGATGGAAAGTGAAAACAGTTCGAAATTCGACTTTTTCATGCTTAGCGACACCCGCGATATGGAAAAAGCGGATGCAGAGCTACGTGCCTTTACCCGTTTGAAAAAGCGTTTAGGTGCCTTCTCTAGCCAAGTCTTTTATCGTCGTCGCGAACAAAACCTGCACAGAAAAGTGGGCAACCTTAAAGAGTTTTGTGAACGCTGGGGCGCAAATTACGAGTCAATGATTGTGTTAGATGCCGACAGCGTAATGACCGGAGAGCGCATGCAAGACTTGGCGCGTCGTATTGAGCAAAACCCTGATACGGCGCTAGTGCAGACCATTCCGATGCCGGTGCGTCAAAACAGCTTCTTTGGACGTTTTGTGCAGTTTGCCGCTCACCTGTATAGCCCAATGTTGGCAACAGGACTATCGTTTTGGCAGACAGACAGTGCGAACTATTGGGGGCACAATGCTATTATTCGTATTGCACCGTTTATGCAGCATTGCGGGCTACCTACCCTTGAAGGGCGCGCGCCTTTTGGTGGCGAAATACTAAGCCATGACTTTGTTGAGGCTGCGCTTTTGCGCCGTGCCGGCTGGCAGGCCTACTTGCTTACCGACACTACAGGCAGCTATGAAGAAGTACCAAGTAACATTGTTGACTATGCTATTCGCGATCGCCGTTGGGTGCAGGGCAACATACAGCATTTAGGGCTATTGAACGTTAAAGGTCTTAAAATGGCGAACCGCCTGCACTTCTTATTTGGTGCGTTTGCGTATATCTCTTCACTCATATTATTTTGCATGTTGGCGCTAGGTACGGCAGATGCGTTAATTCGCGCCACGTCAGTGCCAGAGTTCTTCGTGTCTGAATACCAGCTGTTCCCTAGTTGGCAGGTTGCGCGTCAAGACATGATGATGGTAACCATGTGGGGTACGGCGGCCTTATTATTCTTGCCTAAACTTCTCGGTATTACCTTAGCTTTAATAAAACGTCGTGGCGAATTTGGTGGCGCGTGGTCTTTACTTAAAGGGGCAGCAATTGAATTGGCTATGGCCGTGCTTATTGCACCGCTAATGATGTTCTATCACAGTTATTTTGTGATTAGCGTTTTTGTTGGCCACTCAGTTAAATGGGAAGCGCAAGAGCGCGAAGGGCGCAAAGTACCGTGGAAAGTTGCAATTAAACACACGCAAATTATGAGCTGTCTGGCGGTAGCGTGGGGCGTAACTACCTTCTATTTCACTCCGTCGCTATTTATGTGGTTGTTACCTGTATTGGTAGGCATGGTGTTAGCGGCGCCGGTTATCCGCTTAACAAGCAGCGATAAGCTGGGCATAGCCATGCGTAAGTGGGGCGTGTTTGTTATCGACCAGGAAGTGAATGAGTGTAAAGCACTTAAGCGTTTACGCGTTGCAATGGAGTATTTTGCTATCTCACAGCACAAGGCAGACATCCCAGCGCTTCCTGATAACGTGTGGCAGAGCATGCCAGAGCAAGTACTAAGTCAAAAGCCATTACCTATGCGCCACAGGCTTCCTAACAGCGCATAATAGACTCACAGTAGATATCAAAACAAAAAAACCGCACATGTGT
>NZ_BJKJ01000008.1:0-177010 GCF_006538305.1 Alteromonas sp. KUL17 | reverse complement strand
CGTCGTTTTTTTTATAGTGTGAGTCTGTATCAGATACGCGTTCTACAGACTTTTCGCATTGAAAAAGTAGGGGTTAATGCGACAACACACTAAGCGCTACATCGGGCACGTTAGTGAATATGCCCGTCACTCCCCACTCGTTAAGCATAAGCATGTCTCTCGGCTCATCTACGGTATAAACGAATACGTCAAATCCGTCTTGCTGCGCCGTTTGCACAAACTGCTTATCAACGGCGTCTAATGCAATGTTTACGGAATAAGCGTTCAGAGCCCGGGCGCTCGCCGTACAGTCAAGCTCGTAGCTTGCAGATAAGGCGCCGATCTTCACTTCGGGCCACTTAAGCGCAATAGCTTGAATCCAGTGATGGTTAAATGAAGAGATAAGTAGCTTTTCAGCATTAATGCCGCTTTGCTGTACCGCCGCTTTAACGTCTTTAACCCAGCTGTCTACGTCGCGTAAGTGTTTTATCTCAATATTGCACCACTTGTCTTTTGGAACACAATTCAGTGTTTCGGTCAGGGTCGGTATGCGCTCTCCATCCCCAATATCCATTTCTGTAAGGGATTGCCACGGTACGTCAAGTAAATAGCCGGATTCCCGTGCTCTGCGCGTAAGTGTTCTATCGTGAAAAACAATAATGCCGCTTTCGTGCTGATAGGTATCAAACTCAATGCCATCGGCACGTTGTTCGAAAGCCAGTTTAAATGCCTTTACTGTGTTTTCTGGGGCGGCTTTACTGGCACCTCGGTGAGCAAAAATGAGCATAGACATTTCTTCCTTAAAGATCACAACACGGCTTAATCATCTTTTGCATTATGCAACTTATGCGTGTTGAGTGTTTCATAAACTGATGCTGACGTAATAAGAATTCCACCTAACAACGCACTTAAACCAGGTTTCTCGTTAAGCAGAATAATAGCAAGGAAAACGCCATAAAGAGGCTGCATGCAGGCTATGAGCGAAAACGTTTTTGCCCTAAGGTGACGTAGGCTCGCAGCAATAAGTGCATGAGGAAGCGCAGTAAATACGGTACCTAAAAGCAATAGCATTAGCCAAGAACTAGTAGACGCTGAGGTTATTGCTGCACTGCCTACCGGCAACATTAGAATGCTGATAACCAAGGTCTGCCACGCCATGGCTTGCGCACCGCTGTAGTGCTTAAAGTGCTTACGATGAATAAGGTTTCTAAACGAATACAAGATGGCGGAAGCAATACCGATAAGAACGCCAAGGGTAATGTCATTTTCCAGTGATGTCTCTGGCACTATTAAATAAACGCCAACGACCACCGTAACGGTAGATACGATATCCTGCCAGACCAGCCTTACCCGCTCAAAGAAAGGCTCGATAAGTACCGTGATTACAGGAAAGGTAAAAAGGGCAATCATGCCAACAGACACCCCAGCATATTGCATGGCGGCAAAATAGGTGACCCAGTGCAGTGCCATAAGCACGCCTAAACCGAGGGCAACGCCGTAGTCTTTTTTTGAATTCAGCTTTATTTTGTTCTTCGCCAATTTCAAAAAGGCAAACAACGCTATGCAGGCAAATACTGAACGAACAAGAGTGATATCACTGGCGCTAAGTGGTACAAGCCGAGAGAAAAGGGCTGTACCACCAAGTAAAATTACCGTGAAATGAAGTGAGATCAGGCTTTTTTTAACAGCATCCATAAATTAGCTGTCAGCGCCCTCTGACGAAGCCTCGCTCTTTTCGTCACTGGCTGTTTCATCGCTAACGTGCGTATCTTTAGCCGTAGCCTGTGCGGTTGATTTAAGCGCCATAGGCTCACCAAGGCGTGTGACCATACCAGGGGCGAGGTCTTCAAAATCAATCATGTCTTTTTCGAAACACACCACAATGGTCGAACCTAGCTTGAAGCGGCCTAGCTCGGCACCTTTTTCAAGGAAAACTGCTGCTTCACTGTCTTTTTCATATGACCAGTGCTGAACGTTTTTACCCGCAGGTGGCGTAACCGTGCCAGCCCAGACAGTTTCAATGCTTGCCACTATGGTTGCGCCCACAAGCACCATCGCCATTTTGCCTACAGGCGTGTCGAACAGCGCCACAACGCGCTCATTACGTGCAAACAGACCTGGAATATTTTGTGCTGTAAGAGGATTTACCGAAAAAAGTTCGCCCGGCACATACAGCATATCAGTAAGCGTGCCCTCAACAGGCATGTGAATTCTGTGATAATCACGAGGGGCAAGATAAATGGTAGCAAACTTACCATTTTTAAATGGCGCAGCTACATCAGGCTTGCCACCTAATAATGTAGTTAGGCTAAAGTCATGGCCTTTCGCCTGAAAAATACTGTCGCTATGGATATCGCCAAACTGACTTACCGTACCGTCAACAGCATGGATAAGTACGTCATTGTTTTCGTCAATGGTGCGCGCTTCAGGTTTAAGCGGGCGGGTGAAGAACTTATTAAAGCTTCTATAATGCTCTGGTTCCTCATGCAGCGCTTCTGACATATCAACGTTGTATTGCTTAATAAACGCCTTGATGAAAAATGTCGTAACACTACCCATTTCTGCTTCTGCAAGTTTGCCTACAAGGCGTGAAAGCAGGTGCTTTGGTGTAACGTATTGTAAATTAACTTTAAGCCAATCTAACACAAAATATCTCCGTTTCTTTTATGCAAGCAATAACGCTTTGCATAGATAGCGTTATTGTATCGTAAGTCGTGGTATTAAGAGCAACTTTAGGGTTATGAGTGCTTACACAAAAGCATAAGCACAAGGTTCACACCAAAAGAATAAATCGCCGAGTTGGCGACGGCTATTACGCGTAAGCCGTGCATGTACCTCTTAGGTCGCTCTAATGGATTTGACGTTCCAGCGAGGTTAAAACCCAATCGCCGAGGTTATGCCCCGGGTGGCTGACTGTGACTAGGGCGCTGCTCTTCCATAGTGGTTAATATTCTATGGTAGCTGTCGAAGCGTTCCGCGCTAATTTTTCCTTCTTCTACAGCTTCTCTTAATAAGCAGCCTGGATCATTTAAATGCTTGCAGTCTCTAAATTTGCAGCCGCCTAAATAATCTCGGAACTCAATAAAGCCCCATGTAATACGTTCGGTAGGAATGTGCCACAAGCCAAATTCACGTACTCCTGGTGAATCAATTAAATCGCCGCCGGCCGGCAAGTGAAGCAATTTGGCCGCCGTCGTTGTATGTTGACCTAGCCCAGAGTTATCTGAAATATCGCCGGTTAATTCATCGGCGTCTGGCAGAACTTGGTTAATAAGGCTCGATTTACCTACGCCGGACTGCCCTACGAACACGCTGATGTTATCGTTAAGGTATTCATTGAGCTTGCTAATGCCTTCACCGGTTTTGCAACTGGTGAAAAGCACTTCGTAGCCTAAGTTTTCGTACGTCTTAAGTTGCTCTGTAACGGTTGTGCGTTCCTCTTCACTGAGCAATTCTACTTTATTAAGGACAATCAGCGGCGTAATACCAATGTCTTCACAGGCAACGAGGTAACGGTCGATAATATTTAGCGAAAGGGTAGGTAATATAGCGCTAACCACAATAATGCGGTCAATATTCGCGGCGATGGGCTTAATACCGTCGTAATAATCTGGGCGAGTCAGGACAGAGTGCCTGTCTTTTACAATTTCAATAACCCCACTTACACCTGACTCAGCGTCATCCCCTTTACTGAAAAACACCTTGTCACCACACACTACAGAGTCTACCGTGCGGCGAATGTGGCAGCGAGATACTGCGCCGTTTGCGTCTTCAACATCGGCGTGTTTACCAAAGCGACCAATTACCGTACCGCTTTCTAGCGTGCTTTCATCAAGGTTCGCCGCGCCCTTTGACGCGTGCTTTTCACGCAAGCGCTTGCTTCTATTTGCTGCAACTTGTCGTTTCTGTCGTTGTGTAAGTTTTGGTTTTTTCGCCACGATTCTTTTCTAGTTTCACGTATACTATGTCAATAATACCGTTTGTAGGGCATGGTTGCCATGTCTGTAGCGCAAAGAGGAAAGTAATGAGTAAACACGACAGTAACCTTGTTTGGATAGACATGGAAATGACAGGGTTAGATCCTGAAACCTGTGTAGTAATGGAAATCGCAACCATTGTTACCGACGCACAGCTGAATATTTTGGCTGAAGGGCCTGTAATAGCGGTACATCAAAGTGATGACGTGTTAAATAATATGGACGAGTGGTGTACACGAGTTCACGGTGAAAGTGGATTAACTGCACGTTGCCGAGAAAGTAAAATAAGCGTTGAAGAAGCATCAGCGCAAACTATTGCCTTTTTAGAGCAATGGGTAGATGCAGGCAAGTCACCGCTATGTGGAAACACCATAGGGCAGGACAGACGCTTCATGGTTAAGTACATGCCCGAGCTTGAAGCTTACTTCCACTATAGAAATATCGATGTAAGCACAATAAAAGAACTAACGCGCCGCTGGAAGCCTGAAATTTTAGACGGTTTCGAAAAGAAAGGCGTACACCTAGCGCTTGATGATATTCGCGAGTCTATTGAAGAAATGCGCTATTATCGTGAGAAAGTGTTTACGATTTAGGCATTCAAACATTGAGGTGCAAAAAAAGTAGAATTAAAGGTTGCGTTACCCCAAAATTTTTGTAAAATGCGCACCACTTCAAACGAAGTACCTCTTTTGTTGCGGGAATAGCTCAGTTGGTAGAGCACGACCTTGCCAAGGTCGGGGTCGCGAGTTCGAATCTCGTTTCCCGCTCCAAATTTTAATCTAGATCTCTAGATTGCCTACAAGATGCACAGCATCGACTCTATGCGGGAATAGCTCAGTTGGTAGAGCACGACCTTGCCAAGGTCGGGGTCGCGAGTTCGAATCTCGTTTCCCGCTCCAAATTTTTCAGACACCTCAAAAATAAAAACTTATCTTGATTTTAAGTGCGACCCCTTAATGGGCCCGCGACCGAGTGTCGGCCAGATGCGAATCTCGTTTCCCGCTCCAAATTTTTAAACATCACGAAAATCTAAACATTAGCAGATGTATTGATGCGACCCCTTAAAGGGCCCGCGACCGAATGACGGCCATTGCTTCACAAAGCATTCAAATTAGTTTTTGCTACAAACCATAACCTCTTATTTCACTGAAAAGCACCGTGCATACTTGCTCAAGAATCGGCAAGTCGTCAGCTCTGAAAAACGGTTTAGGACCTACTTTATTAAATACATAAGGTGACCTAATTAACTGCGTATTCTTAAATTTATACGAAAGTATAAATTTGCGTGCGCTTATTGCTTCAGCGCCGATTCTGTCTGTCTTTACGCACCGTTGTGAATCCTTATTCATGACTCTTTGCACCTTCCTAGTGCGGTGCCGCCTTGATTTCAACCTAGTTCTCAATAAATCTACATTTTACGAGCTCTTTTGCACATTAAATGTGCATTCGAAAGCCGTTAGTTAAGTCTTTTTGAATATTAAATAGATTTTAATGGGTAAATATGCATAATGCGCCGTTTTTTAGCGGTAGTTTCACTGTTTACTTGCTTTTTGATAGGCACACCATTTGCAAAATGCATTATGTAAAACGCAAATTGTAAACATATAAAAATAACCATCGCTTTTAGACTCCTCGAAAGTGCCGTAAAGAGCACTCTGGAACGAAAAAGTAATACTTGGAGAAACACACATGGCTTTTGGTTCATCAAAGCAAAGCAATATTTCTGCACTAGCAATTGCAGTAGCATCTGCACTTACTGTTAGTGCATCTGCGGTTCAGGCTCAGGAAGAAGCCGCTGTTGAAGAGAAGGATGTCGAAAAAGTAGTTGTAACCGGTTCTCGCGTTGCTCAAGACTCCTCCCTGGAAGCAGCGAGCCCTGTTCTTGCCATTAATGCTGGTGATATCAAAACATCTGGTCAAATAGATTTAGGTGCCATGTTGCGTGAGTCGCCTCAACTACAGGCGTCACTGCCGGGGTCTTTTTCTGCATTTAATGGAACCCCACTAGGAGCAAGCTTGCTGGACTTACGTAATCTAGGTAGTGAGCGAACCTTGGTTATGGAAAACGGTCGACGACATGTTTCAGGTATTGAGGGTACGGGCTCTGTTGATGTAAATACCATCTCTACTGCTTTACTTAGAAACGTGGAAGTCCTCACTGGTGGTGCCTCAGCTGTTTACGGCGCTGATGCGGTAACCGGTGTTGTCAACTTTAATATGAGAAACGGTGCCTCGTTTGACGGGCTAGAGCTTCGCACTCAAACAGGTGTGACTGACGATGGTGACGCAAATGAATTCTTTTTATCATTGGCCAACGGCTTTTCTACAGATAAAGGTGATTTAGTATTCGCGGTTGAATACCAAGAAACAAGCCCAGTGTATGCTAGAGATAGAGACTTCGCAGGCTCTGGTCTATATACACAAGTAGCCAATACAGAGGCTACTCAGAGTGCATTTGGTATTGATTCAACCTTCAAGAATACTTGGGTGCCAGATTACAGACTTCCAATTTCAAGTGACAGAGGTGTAATTTCATTAACTGGTAGCGCGTTTGATGATGTTGCTGGATCTGGCGGCGTGCTAGGTTGCGGCACGATCGGTACTTCTATGTTTCCAACGTGTCAGGTAGTGGGTGAAGACGGCACCCTTCGTGCCTATAACCCAGGTGATGTTTATGCTGGACCTTTCGATGCTAGCGGCGGTGATGGTGTTCCCGGCAGTCCTGATGCCGAGTTGATTCTTCCAGAATCTAAGAGAGTGCTAGTACAGGCTGTATCTAACTATGAACTTCATGAATACGTAAATTTCTTTGTAGATGCCAAATTCGTATTTAGCTCGACTAAAGAAACTGATCAGGTGAATGGTTTCAATGACGATATTCCAATCTCACTAGACAATCCGTATATTCCTGCAGCTCTACTGTCTCAAATTAATGAATTACAAGCAGAAGGTGAATCACCAAGCTTGGTAATGTCCCGAGATGTTCTTGATATAAACGCTAATTCAAACCCAGAAGCGGAACGTAAAACGTATCGTATTGTTACAGGCTTCGATGGTTATATCCCTAACACTGCTCTAGAGTACGAGGTTTTCTATAACTACGGTCGAACTGATGCCGACATTACTTCGAACTTGCGCATAGAAGACAAATACTTCGCTGCTATTGATGCTGTAACAGATCCAGCAACTGGCAATGTTGTTTGTCGTTCTGACCTTGACAGTTCTGCGCTTCCTCCTACGTCGCCGTTTCCATCTGCGAATGCGAATTTTGGGTTCTTAACTTTCCAGCCTGGTGATGGTTCTTGTGTACCGGTGAATTTGTTTGGAAAGGATTCAATCAGCGCAGAAGCGGCTAACTTTATATTCCAACCTGGCACTGAGCAGAACGATATAACGCAAGAAAATTTCTTAGCAGTAGTATCGGGCGACTCTTCTGATTTATTCGAGCTACCGGCAGGCCCTGTTATGTTTGCTCTTGGTTATGAATGGAGAAAAGAGTCAAGTACCTATACGCCAGATCCATACTCCGCAGCAGGCTTAACCTTTGGAACATTAGACTCTCGTGACGGCCCAACCAATCCTTCAGACGGTGAGTATGATGTTTCAGAATACTTTGTTGAAGCAACTATACCTTTACTAGAAGGTGTCGATTTCGCTGAGCGATTAGAGCTGCGCACTGCATACAGAAGCTCAGACTACGACCCATATGGTACGCATGACGCTTGGACGATAGGAACAGTATGGTCACCGGTAGATACATTTAGTATTCGAACGACCTTCTCAGAAGCGGTGCGGGTTCCCAATATTAATGAAGCGTTTGCACCTACATTTGCGGCTTCACTTGGTGCAGGTGATGACCCTTGTAACCAAAACTTAATTAGTGCGGGCTCTGAGTTCAGGGAGGCGAACTGTATTGCACTGATTGGCGACGCGGTAGCTGATGGCACTTATGATTCTACTAACTTCCTGTCAGCGTTTGTTTCTGGTTCAACGGGCGGTAACCCAGACCTTGATCCTGAAGAAGCAGAAACCATCACGATTGGTACAGTGTGGAGACCAGATACAGAGCTCGACGGTATGCTGGAAGGTTTAGTAGTGACACTAGACTACTATAATATTGAAATTGATGGCCTGATTGATAGCCTTACTGGTTTTGACATTGCATCTAACTGCGTAGACGCGCCAACAATCAACAACCAATTTTGTGACGCAATTGACCGTGATGCTACAAATGGATTTATCACAGATTTTCGTTCAGGGTTTATCAACCTTGCAGCGGTAGAGACATCTGGTATTGATTTCCGCGTAGATTATGGCTTTGAGTTGGCTAAATTAGTCGACACAGACGGAAGAATTGAATTCACTATCAACGGAACAAACTTCCTCAAAAATGATGAAGTAAGGGATGTGAGTGCACCTGACGAAGTCACAGATGTTCTTGGAACGTTTGGGCGACCAGAGTGGATCGTAAACATGAGTGCAGACTATATAATTGGTAAACTCGTTGTTGGGTGGAGAGGACGCTACGAAGGAAGCCAGCTACTTCCAGGGCTAGAAAACCAGGATATCGAGAGTGATCCTGATTTTATCAGTCAAACTCACACTGGCTCTGCGTTGGTGCATGATTTTTCTGTTTCATACACTTTTGAAGATAGCCTAGAAGTATATGGTGGTATCAATAACGCGTTTGAGGAAGATCCTTACCTTGGCACATTGTCGAGACCGGCAGGGCCTAGAGGACGCTTCTTCTACCTAGGCGTAAATTACACAATGTAACGTCTACACAGATATCAGAAAGCAGCTTTTTAGCTGCTTTTTTTATATCTCTAAATCGGAATTTATTTGCATCACTACTTCGTTGGGATTATGTTAATGTAACTTCCTCTGGTCTAACCAGTGGCGCGGATTTAATAATCACTCGAAAGATAAAAAGCTCCCAACTATCAGCGTGAACAACTATGTCAAAGAATTACGTACTAAATACATATAACAAATTTATGAAGCTGCCCTTTGGCAAGAAGCTATTTAGCTGGTACTCAGCGCGCAGGGCACCTTATTTTTCTACCGTTTCACCACTTATCTCAGACATTAAACCAAACTACTGTGAAGTGCTTATTAGTAAACGTAAAGCGGTAGAAAATCACATTGGAACGGTTCACGTTATTGCTATTTGCAATGGTCTGGAAATGGCCATGGGGTTTATGTGTGAAGCATCCATACCTAAAAACCTCAGGTGGATCCCAAAGGGCATGGAAGTAAAGTATCCGGCGAAAGCAGACTCAGATATTCGTTGTGTAGCAGAAGTGCCAGCTGACGCATGGAAGCCAGGTGATTTACCTATTTCTGTTAAGGCGTATAACGCTGAAGGCACCGTGGTCGTCGAAGGAACCATTACGGTTTGGGTAAGCGAAAAACGCTGATATCACGCTTATAATAAAAGGCCGCGCTTGCGGCCTTTTTTATGCTCTTTTAAAACATTCAATATTAAGTTTTTACTACAGCTACTTTTCTGTTTGACAGAAAATAAAAATCCAACTAAGAATAACCTTGAAAGCGATTAAGGCGCTATATCAGTAGTCTATTTCATTCAACAGTTGGTGTTGCAATTTTGTCTGTGTTTACAACGCAGATATTAGCGGTGGAAGAGGTTAAGATGTCTGTAATCACAAAAGAGCAAGTCGCAAGAAAACCCTTTATAGATAAGAAAAATTACCCGTACGGCTTTGCCCGTTCAGGAGATTTTTCAATTAATGAAAGTAAGCTTCTTCAGGCTCATGGTAGTTTGTTCGCTGCACTAGTGGACGGGAAAATTACGCCAGAGAATGATGAAGAACAAGCCTATTTAGAATCGGCTCTTGGTCATCGTGACCCTGCAACACCGCAAGAGAAAGCGTGGTTGAAATACCAAGCCAGAATAAACCGTCCAAAAACAGCAAGTATTTATGGCTCTAAGCGTGCTGCTGAACAAGATGTTGACGATGATGACGATATAAGCGATAACAGTGATCTTGATATCGACCTCGATGATTAAGCTTATGCCTTTATGCATCTAAAACGTGTAAAGGCGCCTCTCTTAAAGCAACTATGTTTATTGTTTGCGCTGTTAAAATCGTGTAAATAAATATCCTATTTTCTGTCAAAATTACACTTAAGTCGAAATATTTATCCTAATTATTGCGAATATTGGGATATATATCTCACTTTTACGCAATTTGGTGTTTTATCTTCCTATTACCTTAGATATAGTCGGGGCATCGTCAACGTACGCTGACAAACCCCCCAACCCATTACAGGAGAAAGCACTGTGAAAATGATGTCGGGCGCAGCCATGGTGGTTGAAGCGCTAAAAGATGTAGGAGTGACACACGTGTTCGGTTACCCAGGTGGTGCCGTATTAGACATTTATGATGCGTTATTTGCGCAAGATGATGTCAAACACGTCCTCGTACGTCATGAACAGGCAGCCGCCCACATGGCGGATGGTTATGCACGTTCAACTGGCAAAACCGGCACAGTGCTCGTCACATCAGGTCCAGGCGCTACGAATACTATTACAGGTATTGCTACTGCATATATGGACTCTATTCCGATGGTTATTTTATCGGGACAGGTGCCGTCGAAGCATATTGGTGAAGACGCATTCCAAGAAACTGACATGGTGGGGTGCTCACGCCCTATCGTTAAGCACAGCTTTTTGGTAAAGCGCGCGGTTGATATCCCAGAAGCGATTGCTAAAGCTTATTATATTGCCAACACAGGTCGTCCTGGGCCGGTGGTAGTAGATTTGCCAAAAGATATTGTGAACGTAGCAGAAGAACACCCATACGTGTTCCCAACTGACGTGACCATGCGTTCTTACAACCCAACTGAAAAAGGCCATCCTAAACAGGTCAAAAAGGCAGTTGAGTCGCTACTTAAAGCAGAACGTCCCGTACTGTATGTAGGTGGTGGAGCTGTAGCTTGTGATGCGTCAGCAAAGGTTATTGAGTTAGCCGAGAAGCTTAATGCACCGGTAACTTGTACGCTAATGGGCCTTGGTGCTATGCCGGGTACACACAAGCAATTTATCGGCATGCTAGGTATGCACGGAACGCTTGAAGCGAACAAGACTATGCATAATGCTGACTGCATCATTGCACTAGGCGCACGTTTTGATGACCGTGTTACCAACAACGTTGATAAGTTCTGCCCACATGCGGATATTATTCACGTTGATATTGACCCAGCATCGATTTCTAAAACCGTAAATGCGCATATTCCTGTGGTAGGTTCGGTAGATAAAGTACTTGATCAAATCTTAAGTCAGGTAAATAAGAAAGACTTATCAGGTCAAAGCGAAAAGCTGGCCGATTGGTGGCAACAAATTGAAACCTGGCGCTCTCGTCAGTGCTTAAACTACGCACAGGGCGAAGAGGTAATTAAGCCTCAGCGCGTTATCGAAGCCTTGTACAAACACACAGACGGTAAAGCCTACGTAAGTTCTGACGTAGGTCAGCACCAAATGTTTGCTGCGCTTTATTACCCTTATGATAAACCGCGTCAGTGGATCAACTCAGGTGGTCTTGGCACCATGGGCTTTGGTTTACCGGCTGCAATGGGTGTGCAGTTTGCGCACCCAGGTTCAACCTCTGTGGTAGTAACGGGTGACGGCAGTATTCAAATGAATATTCAAGAGCTATCTACTTGTTTGCAGTACAACCTGCCTATAAAGATTATCTCATTGAATAACCGTGCTCTTGGAATGGTTCGTCAGTGGCAGGATATGATTTATAAAGGACGTCACTCACACTCTTACATGGATTCAATGCCTGACTTTGTGAAATTGGCAGAAGCTTACGGACATGTGGGCATTAAAGTAGACAAGCTTGACGAGCTAGACGCGGCAATGGAGAAATGTTTCAGTTACACAGATCGCTTAGTGTTTATGGACATAGCAGTAGACCAAAACGAACACGTATATCCAATGCAAATTAAGTTTGGCGCAATGGATGACATGCGCTTAAGCAAGACGGAGCGAACCTGATGAAACGTATTATCTCTGTATTAATGGAAAACGCCCCTGGCGCACTATCTCGTATCGTTGGTGTATTCTCACAACGCGGTTACAACGTCGACTCACTGTGTGTGGCACCAACCGACGACGCGAGCCTTTCGCGTCTAACGATTATCACGCACGGTGACGACAAAGTCATAGAGCAAATTACTAAGCAAGTGAATAAGCTTATTGATGTGCTCAAAGTAGTAGACTTGACTGAAGGCGCGCACATTGAACGCGAACTTATGCTGATTAAAGTCGCGACTCGCACAGAGTCGGTACGTGCTGAAGTGAAGCGGAACTCTGATATCTTCCGTGCGCGTATTGTGGATGTGAACGTAAACAACTACACCATTGAAATTACGGGCACCACAGATAAGCTAGATGCATTTGCCACGACTATGGGGCAGTGTGCTGAAATTATCGAATCATCGCGCACCGGTGTGTGTGGGCTTGCTCGAGGTGATAGGGCGCTTCGTCCTTAAATTGAGTTGCGTAAATATCGACTCAATACTTCATAGTTAATAAACGAAAAAGGGCGCTTGCGCCCTTTTTCTTGTTCAGGAGCAACGTAGTGCGATGCAAAGTTTGTCGTGTAGGTTTGGTTATTCAAACGTGCCTTTGACCAAAGCCCTGCCATGCTGAACCAGCTGCCTGCCTTTAGCGATAACGTGAACAATATCCAGTGTTTCCCTATCGCACAGCACAATGTCAGCGTCACATCCAACATCGATTTTCCCCTTGCGATGCAGCTTAAGTCTCTTGGCGGGGGTGCTACTGACAACCGAAATGGCGTTCTCTAGTGATACATTGTGTTTTAATACCAGAGCTTTAAATGCGTCAAATAAACTTCCTACTTTACCCACTTCTAAGCCCACAAGCTGGCCATTATCATCGAATACTGGAAGGCTAGCGTTTCCATCTGAGCTCATGCTTAAACAGCTTGTAGGTACACCCTTATCTAGGCAATAGGCAACGGCCTCTGCAGCGGGTATTTCGCCCTCTTCAATAAATTGCTCGTTGGTGCTTGTGGTCATATCAATAACACCGCCTTTCTGTGTCCAAGCGATTCCTGCATCTAACAAACTTTGGTTTCTATTGATGTGAGTTGGATAGAACTGGCTTGCCGGAATATCTGTACTATCAACAACGTCATGCAAAACAGAAAGTTGGCGCTCTCCGTCGCCAGTGTGAATGTAAACAATACCTGCTTTGCCAGAAATCATGCCGCCAGTTCGTGCTTGTGCTGCAACCTCTGCAAGCGCCTGGACAGTCGGCTCGGCAGCTCTATGATCGGCAATTGCGACTTCTCCGACCCCGATCATACAGTCGATTAGCACAAGGTCATCAGTAACGTTGCCTGTAATGGTGCGAGCCGGAAGGTGGTAGGAGCCAGTGTAACAATACGCACTGATCCCCTCAATGTTTAGGCCTTTTGTCTTAGCCACTAAATCAGGAAGTGTTCGCGTAGTTGCATCGGTACCTAATGCACCAATGACGGTTGTTACGCCATGTAAACTTGCATCAGTCAGCGACATTTGAGGCGTACGTGTGTGAAAGCCACCCTCGCCACCGCCACCAGAAATATGCACCAGACTGTCAACAAGGCCTGGCAGCGCAATCAAATTACTGCCGTCGATAATGTTTAAAGAAGGTGAATGCATCGAAATGTTGGGGGCAGTATGTGCAACTGCATTATTGGCGATAAGAATGTCGACTGTGCCTTGTGGCGAAGGCGAGTAGCACTCTACATTTTTGATAAGCGTTAGCATTTAAGAAAAACCTATGAGAACGGCGGTGATAACAGTGAGCGACGCAAGTGTGAAAAGGCCGGCGCAAAACTTTGCAATAAATTTTACCCATGTTGTCCAACTTACGCCAGCCACACCTAAACAGCCTATCAGCGAAGCAGAAGTTGGAATAATTAAGTTAGTTAGGCCATCGCCTAACTGAAAGGCTAGTACCGCAACTTGGCGAGTCACGCCCACAAGATCTGATAGCGGCGCCATTAGAGGCATAGTGATTGCAGCCTGTCCTGATCCAGAGGCAATAAAAAAATTGAAGATGCTTTGAAACAACAGCATGAGCCAAGCGCTCATTACAGAACCGGTTTGCGCTAATGTATTACCAGTGTGATGAAGCAAGGTGTTTAGCACAGAAGGTGAAGTCACCTCGTCACCGCCAAGCACTAATACAATGCCTTTGGCCATACCTACAATGAGGGCGGCAGGCAGCAGCGATTGTGCACCGCTAACAAACGCCGCACTGATATCGTTCATGCGCATACGGCCACCAACCCATGCAATGGCACCAATCAGAATTCCCATACAAAAAAACTGTGAGGCAATTTGAGGAATATAGTAAGCATGAACAATTACTCCCCACATTACCCAGTAAATACAAGCAAAAAAGGCGATCAGAATGAGTTTGTCGGTAACGGAAAAATGCTGCTCAGTGAGCTCATTTGTTGATGCGGTAGATGACGTGAACTCTAAAGAAGACGTCTGTTTGCTTACTGAAGCTGCATCGTTAAATGCTTGGTTACTATTTTTTAGCTGCTTTGCATAACGCAAAGTGAAGATTAAGCCAAAAACGGTAAACATAGCCCATATGGCCATGCGAAAATATTGGCCCGACATTAACGGCACATCAGCAATGCCTTGTGCTATAGCAACAGAGAAAGGGTTCATCCAGCTTGTAGCAAAGCCGATTTGCGTAGCCACATAAGTGACAAGCACCGCCATGATGCCGTTATAGCCCATGGCTGTCATTAGTGGCACTAGCACAATACAAAATGCAATGGCTTCCTCACCCATTCCAAATATCGCCCCACCTAATGAGAACAGCAAAAATAAAGCAGGGAGCAAGAGATTATCGGCGTGTTGGTAGCGTTTTATCAACGCCATAATACCGTTGTTGATGGCGCCTGTTTGCATCACTATGCCGAAGGCGCCGCCAACGATAAGAATAAAAGCGATAACGCCGACTGCAGCGCCCCATTTGTCGCCCGAGACCATGCCATCAAAGGCATAATTAGCTATTCCCGTTTTGTTGCCTGTGCCATCGAATAACACAAAGCCATGGCTTTCTTCTGCATATCTGAAGCTATCGGCATCGAGCACGGTTTTAATGTTGCCGTCTGATGTGGTGATATTTTTTGTGTCAAAGGTACCAGCAGGAACAAGCCAAGACACTAGCCCTGCAAGCAGTATTACAAAGAATAAAATTACGAATGCATCAGGCATTCGCGATGTTGAAGGTGAATGTTGCAACCTTACCTCCGAAAGTGAAGAGGGCTTAACGCCCTCTGTTATCACTTAGTGAAAATAGTAACTAAACGCAAGTGTGTAGCGCGTACCAAATGGGTCATGGTTAAAGGCATCAAAACCTCTACCTGAGCCATAAGCCGTAGGGGCATCTCGGTCAAATACGTTGTCAACAGTAAGGCGCAAGTCAGCATTCTCAAAGTAATAGCCAGCGCTGAGTGTTACGGTAGTCCAGCTGCTTACATCGCGGGTATCATCTTCATCTTCAATGGCGCCCAACTCGATTAACTCATCGATTTCTCTGCTGCGTAAACGAATGATATCGTCGTCATAGCTGCCAGTATAGAAAACGTAAGCACCTACGTACCAATCCTCTTGAACATAGAAAAGTTCAGCTGTAGCAACAGTTTCAGGATAAAGGAAAGTGCCCGCTAATGACTCAATTTCATCAGAGCCAGGTCTATTGCGATCGTAGGTCAGGTAGTGAGTACCAGAAAATCCTAGCTCCAACGTGCCACTATTTAACTGAAAGTCATGGTCTACGTCCCAGTCGATACCTTCGAGTTCTTGAGTGCCCGTATTATCAAGCAATAAAATATGATCTCTAAACAGCGGTAACTCATCAAAGCGGGGGGCGTCAAATTCAACCCAAGCATTAAGAATTTCAGTTAAGTTAGCGCCCTCATCTTCAATGGTATTCCCTGCGCTATCGGTAACTAAACATAGGTCTTCCAAATAAGAAATGCCAACCTCTCCCTCATCCAATACACCGCAATGGCGAAGTGAAGCATCGGTAATGGCACGGTCTAGAACCCCCGTCATGTTGGTATCGACAATGTCTTCGTGATCGAAGGTCCAGTAATCAACCGTAATCGTGGTGTTGTCAGTTGGGCTATAGGCAAAGCCAAATGAGTACGTTTCAGACTCTTCAGCGCGCAGCGCTGGGTTACCAAGTTCAAGTACGTTATTGCCGCGAACGCTACCTTGCCCCTCGCAATACAAATCTGCAACGGCGTCGTTCGCCGAACAGTCGAAAGACGCGCGAGTCGTTCGCAGCTGCACGCCTGCTTGAGTCAAAGAAGGCGCACGGAACGCTGTAGACCAAGAGCCGCGGAGTACTAAGTCATCAATAGGGCGGTAGGTGAAGCCCACTTTTGGATTAAACGTGCTGCCAAAATCATTGTAGTCGTCAAAACGACCCGCAAGACTAATATCAAACTGATCGGTAATAGGAACAAAGAGTTCAGTAAAGACGCCCATCTGATTTCTGTCTGCCGCTGAGGCACTTGAACCGAATCCAAAAACATCGACAAGAAAGTTATTTTCCGCTCTCGCTTGTGAGTCTAAAGACGGCAAGTCAGTGATTTCTTCCCGTCTGAATTCAACCCCAGCAGCTAGCAACACAGCATTGCCTTTCCACTGCGCTATTTCACCGTTAATTTTGGCATCTAGGCCGAACATTTCGCTGGTTCCATCACGAGTGGGGCGTGCTTGTGTTAGGCCCAAGATAGCGTCGTTTTGCGCATCGCCCACTAGAAAAGGGTTATAGGCAGATAACAGTGCGCCGCTGCCACAGCTTAAAATATCGTTTGTGCTGTCATACTGCGCAATCTCAACCGTATCACAGAGCTCTCCGTGAACGGCGGCTGTATATAGATAGCGGTTGTAGATACCTTGTGTTGCAACCTGTTCAGACTCACTGCGAGAATAAAGGGCACCAGCTTCCCATTCCCACTCACCAAAGTACCCCTGTAAAGACGAAACTAGGCGAATGGCGTCAGTTTCTATTTCGACGGTACGTGGGGATACAAATCGAGCATCGTATTGAAGACCTTCAAGTTCACGACCTGCAACAGTATCAAAGGAGCCTATGAACAAGTTGTCAATAATTGCGTTACGCGCGTCGTCCTCAAGTACGTTAAGAGCATCGATTTCTATCCATGCTCCTTCTTCATCGTTTACCTGATTAATCGGTGATGGTGTAGAGAACGACGTTGATTTTGTATGCGAGGCAAGAAGATCTGTCCGCCACGTAATGTCGTTACCTTGATAGGTATAGGTGAAGCCTCCTGACAAGGTTTCTAGCGGCGTTTCGAAATAGTCATCTTCATTGGCATAATAGGCACAAATTTCCTCATCGAGCTCCGTTGTTGTAAGCTCATCAGGACAGTTAGGTGCAGGCATTTCATAGCGGTCTAGTGTGCTATCAAAGTAAATGTTGGGCTGCCCTTTAGAAAGATATGAGTAACTACTTTCCAAAATAGGATCGCGTGTTTGCGAAAAGTCGGTTGCCCTTATCGCTTTTCTATCGAAGTAGTCAAAAAACGCCGTTAAATTACTGCCGTTATCAAAATTTTTACCCCACAGCATTTGAACATTGAAGGCACCATGGTCGTTGCCGTTGGTGGTGTTCTCGTAATTAGTTTGAAGCTCTAAGCCTTCATAATCGTTTTTGAGAATATAATTAATAACACCTGCAACGGCGTCTGCACCATAAATCGCCGATGCACCCGTTGCTAGCACCTCTACGCGCTCTACTGCAGAGGCAGGAATGCTATTGATATCAACAAAATTTTCAGTGCCAGAAGCGAATGAGCTTGCTGCAATTCTGCGTCCGTTCACAAGCGTTAATGTTGAAGAGGGACCAATGCCTCGAAGTGACGCTGCCGCTTGACCGGGTGGTGTAGAGGTAGACGTCGCCCCACTTTGGGTGGTGTCAAATGTACCAACGCCTCCACGGGTTTGCGTCACCGTGCGCATTAGCTCTGAAATGGTAGATGCGCCTGTGCGTGCAATATCTTCTGAAGTTAGAATGGTTAGCGGCTGCGCACCTTCCATATCCGCACCGCGTATATTACTGCCGGTGACCTGAATGCGCTCTACAACTTCTTCTTCGCTCGTTTCTTGTGCTGATACAGATTGCGCAAACACAGCGCCAGATATACAAAGCGATAGGTAGCTTAGCGTGCCAACAGACACACCTAATTTGTGAACTAACGTCGATTTTTTCATTATTGTGATCCCCATAACGCGCACGGTCTAATGCCGCTTTTTGCGCGATTCAACACTTGATTAGATAAAAATTTGCTGCAAGGCGCAGCGTGACCGCTTCAATGAATTGAAGGGCGCAGGAGCTACTCGTCGAACCACTCCGACAAGTAAAAGTTTTGATAGCGATAGTTGCCTAGGTTGGCAGCTTTCTTAAGCATTTATAAAAACCAGTGTTGTGACGAATTATGCACTTCGTCTGAATCAAATACTGTTATACGGCGTGAACTTTACCGTTGACATTAATAATTAGTTAACACTACGGTGAATAAAAGTCAATCAATTAAATGTTCCGTTGGTTTTAATGAAAGTTATTTTTTTGCGCGCAAGTTTTTACTGTTTTAAGGCTAGATTAAAAGCACCGATTCTATCGATTTTTTATGTTTATCTTTCTGTATTTTCTATGTTTTGTTTTGGGTCTTCAAACCTTGTTTTGGCGGGAGGAGCACTAAAAACATGTTCAAGTATGTCAAAACAAAACTGCACATCACCGTCGACGTTTTTGTCTGGGAAAGAGGAAATTTTGTACGAAATAAATCAGCAGTCACTACTTAGATATCAAAATTTGGCGAACAAATACTCACAAAACAATGATTTTTTATATTCAAAATTAGTGAATGTATATTCATCTGGGGGGGAGCGGTTATATTCAAAAAATGCGCTGCTAGACGCCCTAAATGATGCCGGGTTATCAAACAGCGATATTCGTTTCCTTTCTGATACTGACTACTTCATTTTGTTGGACTCCCTAGAAGCGCAGCAAACCGATGAGCTAGGCAACCGATTGCAAGAGCAAGTATCGTTAGCAAATACGAAAGCTAGGGCGTCAGTTGATATCTATACCGCATTTATTGAAGCTGCACATGCGAAACGACAAGCTAAAATTGCAGAAAAGGTGAACGCCGACACATCCGTTCGAACGACTATAGGCATCGTAACGGCATCGTCTCGAGACCCATTTGAAGCGGTAGACTTTTACGAAGGCGTTTTTCAACAATTCGACGTAGATGTAATTTGGATCCCATTAACTCCCGCTTTTCAACAGGCCGTTTACGTTGAAAGCTTTAAAGGCCAAGGCTGTAATAAATTAGCGTTTTTTAGAGCTCAGCATTCGCTGTTTGACAAAGAGAGGTTATACCCTGAGCGTACGAGCAAACAGCGCTCATGGTGTGAAGACAACCAGTTGGCCATAAATACATTATCTAGTCTCGATGGCTTATTTTTCAACGGCGGAGACCAAAGTAAAACCCTTGCTGCGCTAAGTACTCCAACAGGAAAACCCAGCGACTTTCTTATTGAGCTGCGTGATCTCTGGCGAGACGATCAGCTAGTAGTAGGGGGGACCAGTGCAGGAACAGCAGTACAGGCTGGTGGATACAACAATCATCGACCTGTTCCCATGTTAACAAGTGGAAATTCGATGGGCGTCTTATCCGGTGGTGTGTATGGCGTTGATCCCACATCACAACGCTGTGAGAACAGCGCTCAATGTGAAAATCAACTAACAGATGGCGCAATGACTATCAACCCTGCCGGCGGTTTAGGGCTTTTCAATTTTGGCTTACTTGATACTCACTTTTCAGAACGTGATCGCGAAGTCCGTCTGATCGCTGCTACAGCATCAAGCGGCCAATCGTTTGGCTTCGGTGTCGATGAAACTACGGCGTTGATGGTCGACGCAAAAGCGCCCTTTGAAAACGTGTCTTTCACTGTATTGGGCGAAGGCGGGGTGTTTATTGTAGATATGAGCAAAGGTAAAGAAGATATCACTCATTCTCGTAATGGCTCCAAACGCATAATTGCAGGTGAGGCGAGTTACTTACCAGCTAAGACTTCCGGACAAATAACATCGGGTGAGCTGAAACTCACAATTGAATCATCGGAAAAGCCTGCTTCTTTCAAACGCAACGAGCAGGGAAAGTGGCGACAGAAATCGGGTGACCTTTGTCGTTCTAAAGGCATGATTCGCTGGCAAAATGGTGGGAATATACACGTGTTGCAGCCTTCAGAAGCCTCGCGCTTTCACAAACTGCGTTATTGTGCTTATAGCAAGGTTCCGTTTGTAATTTACGATTAGGTTGTGTTTAAGTATCGCGCCCATAATAGGCTTCTACGCGCAGGGCTACGCCGTATGAGGTTTTAAAATCCTCTTCACGTAGCCATAAAACGAAAGGCTCTACCTCAAAGAATAGCCAATCGCGCAGCATGTTGTTACGCCACCTAAACCCGCCATAGACTTCTTCTACGCGAAAGTTGGGTTGGCTAAGCCCTTCCACCATAAAGTGAGGAATAACGGCGTTATGTTGATCTACCGAAAACAAATGGTGGACCTCGTGACGCCATAGCCAGTCGTTGGTATCGTCGCGGTAGTAGTAGCGATTATTTTGTCGAACCAGGTGCTTTTTATTGATTTCGTATTGAAAAGCGACGCCCACCTCCGCACCCAAACGGTCACGGGTGTAATAGTAAAGTTCGGCGTCGTATAGCATTGCCCATTGTTTAGAAAAGGCAAAAGCATCTCTGTATCGGCTCATCGCATATAGTTGGTCGCGGCGACCAGCGCCAATTCTAAATGAGTAGTGAGAGTCTTGCTCAGGACGAAAGCGAAGCGCAATGGTCGTTCGATCGCGGTTGTTATTGCCGGTATCCCTCGCGGCTCGTATTGTGTTGTTCTGTGTCTCGTCTTCGTTATCACTCAATAGTAAATCAACGCGTTCTTTTAAAGCCGGTAGGCGAACTCTTACCCTGAAGCGCAAATCCGTATCCGAGAGCATGCCACTTCTTGGCTCCCATGCAAGTTGAACACGGCCTTCGGCTCTGGCTTCCTTCTGTCCTAAAGCACCTATTTCATCTGAACTTTCAAACAAACCATCAAGCTGTTTTACGGTGAAGTCCATGGTGTCGGTGAAGCTACGCTGCCAAATATCAAACCATTGCTCATTAGGTATTGAAGGAGGCAAGGAGTGTGTACTTTCTTTTGTCGAGTTAGCGCGGTTAGAAAGCGTATTTTCTGGCCGAGCAATATTCCGATAGGCTATACCTACACTGGTCGCATTTACGGGGGAGTTCAACGTGTCAGCAGCTGAGTCAGGTGCAACAGGTAAAGCGAGCAATAAATGGCAATAGACCACGGTAAGGCATAGCATTGCTCACTAACTCCTTGTAAAAATTAGCATAGTTGAATATTTCGACCATTCGCATTGGGGATATACAGAGCATGGATTGTCCCAACCAAAACGTCAATCTTTATTCATTGAAGTAAATATTCAGGTGAAAGCATCAGCAGGCAATGGCATACTGTGCCAATCGATGTAAGGGAGATTATTTTTATGGGTGGTATTAGTGTTTGGCAGTTGCTGATCATACTGGTTATTGTGGTGCTTTTATTTGGTACGAAGCGTCTTAAAGGTATAGGTACTGATTTAGGCGGCGCAATCAAAGGCTTCAAAAAAGCTGTCACCGAAGAAGACAAAGACGCAGACTTTGAACAAAAGAAGCAAGTTGAAGAAAAGTCAGAAGCAGAGCCTGTTTCAACTAAGACGCAGAGCGACGTTAAAGAAAAATCCTAATGTTCGATATCGGCTTTTGGGAGCTATTGGTTATCGGTGTACTGGCGCTGCTTATTTTAGGGCCAGAAAGATTACCGGGTGCCATGCGCTCAACTATAAATACAATTCGTAGCGTGCGTAATGTAGCAACGGGCTTTAAGCAAGAAGTTGAGCATCAGTTGCGCGTGCACGAATTGCATGAAAATTTGAAAAAAGCAGAGCAGCAAGGGCTTAAAGATCTTTCACCTGAACTTGAACAAAGCGTCGATGAGCTAAAAAAAGCTGCAGAGTCGGTTCAAGAACCTTATAAAAAGCAATAGATGTCTGACGCTAATAACCTTATTTCTCATTTAATTGAATTGCGTAGCCGTATTCTCAAAGCCCTTTTGAGCGTACTTATCGTCTTCATTTGTCTTGCGGCGTTTGCGCAAGACCTTTATAAGCTATTGGCGATGCCATTGCTTGAGGCCTTACCTGAAAATGCGAGCATGATTGCAACCGACGTTGCATCACCTTTCTTTGCTCCGTTTAAACTTACACTGGTGTTATCGTTTTTTATTGCTATTCCCTACGTGCTCTATCAAGTATGGGGGTTTGTGGCTCCGGGTTTGTACAGAAATGAAAAGCGCCTGGTAGCGCCTTTACTACTTTCCAGTACGCTGCTGTTTTACGCAGGAATGGCGTTTGCCTACTTTGTGGTATTTCCAATAGCGTTCGCGTTTTTTACAAGCGTAGCACCTGAAGGTGTAACGGTAAGTACAGATATATCCAGTTATTTGAACTTCGTCTTGAAACTGTTCTTTGCGTTTGGGGTCTCATTCGAGATACCGATAGCCATTATTCTAATGTGCTGGACTGGGGTAACGGATGCTAAGTCTTTACGAGCCAAGCGCCCGTACGTGGTTGTTGGTGCATTCGTGGTTGGCATGTTGCTAACACCGCCAGATGTTATCTCTCAAACACTATTAGCTATTCCAATGTGGTTGCTGTTTGAAGTAGGGGTTGTTGTTGGAGGATTTTACGCGGGTAAAACACCAAAAGACGATACATCTACTGAAACAACAGACAACACATAGATGTTAAAAAAAGAAAGGAATAAAAATGAAAACCCGACTGCTATCTCTTGCCACTATTCTGTGCGCGTTTGGGGCGTTTAATGTACAAGCTGAGACAGTTGCTGATGCATTGGAGAAATGTCGCAACACGGATAATAGTTTAAAGCGACTTATGTGCTATGACAGCGTCGCGAAATCACTCAACAAGTACGAAGGTTCAGACGCTCAGATTGAGCAACTACAGGCCTACAAGAGCAACAATGGTAATCAGATGAAGCCTCGCCCAGCGCCTGTCGCTCAGGGACAAGTTCAAGCCTCAGAACCTAAGAATGACTTTGGACTTGAACATAAGCGAGATTTGTCTGACGAAGCTTCTGAGATTGCGGTCACTATCGCTTCGATCAAGAAGAATGTGCGTGATAAGCATGTTATAACTTTCAGTGATGGTTCTGTATGGCAGCAAACTGATGGAACCTATATGAAGCTTAAGGAAGGTCAGTCGGTAGCCGTAGAAAGGGGCTTATTGGGTGCATTTTTCCTAAGTGTAGAAGGGCTCAACAAGCGCATGAAAGTGAAACGCGTAAAATAAATGCCTTGGTTTGATGCTGGCGTCAACTTGCTTGATAAGCGATTTGACGCCGATGAAGTTATACAACGAGCAAAAGATGCAGGGGTAGAAAAACTCTGCATTATCACCACGCACCCCAGTGAATGGGACGCTGCAGTAGCGCTATATAATAAGTATCCAACCCAATGCTGTTACACTATCGGTGTCCATCCTCACAATGCAAAAGATGTCACGCCAAGTGATTACAAGCGGTTACGCGAACTTGCACAACAGAATGGGTGTGTTGCAATTGGTGAATGTGGTCTGGATTTTAATCGCAATTTCTCACCACAGCCCGTTCAATTGGCAGTGTTCGAAGCCCAGTTAGACATTGCGGCTGCATTAGACTTACCCGTGTATCTACATGAAAGGGATGCGTTTGACGAACAAGTCGCGTTATTAACCGAGTATATGCCTCGTATAAAAGGTGGTATTGCCCACTGTTTTACTGGGAATGCAGAGCAGGTTCAGCACTACCTTGCGCTGGGGCTTTATATTGGTATTACTGGCTGGGTATGTGATGAGAAGCGAGGCGAAGCACTACGCGAAGCCGTGAAGTCTATACCTTTAAACCGTCTTATTCTTGAAACTGATGCGCCTTATCTGTTTCCCAAAACCCTTCGACCGAGAAAACGTAATAACGAACCTGCTTTTCTACCCCATATCGCTAAACAATTAGGCGAATATCTGCAAGTTGAGACTGATAAATTACGTATTAGCAGTTATGCTAATAGCTGTGAGTTGTTTTCTCTCAGCTAAACATAGGTTTATATGCAGACAAATCTGAAAGCGATGCGCAAGTATGATGCGGGTCTTATTCTTATCACCCTAGTGGCCGTCGTTGCATTTGTGTCTGTGTTGTTTAGTTTGTCTCCTAACACCAGTGCAACACCACGATTCTCGCAGCTTACTTATCTCAATGTAGATAATGGCAATGCGCTCGATTTTACTACCATTACTCAAACGCCGCTTACCGACTGGACACCAATATCTTCACCCATTAACTTGGGTATGAACACAAACGTACATTGGTTTTCAATGGTCATTGCGCCAACACAAAGCAATGAAAGTCGATTTCTATTGCACATCGACTATCCCCTTTTAGATAGTTTAGACGTTGCGATTTACAGCCAAATAGGCAGCACGCCTATTGCTACTTATTCAGGTGGCGATGGCCTGCACTTTGATAACCGGCCCGTTTCTCATGTGAAGCCACTATTCCCCCTACCAGTAAGCGCTCAGTCGCAGCGGGTGATTATTCGAGTACAAACCTCTGGCAGCGTCCGCCTTCCTATTCGTATATGGGATGAAACAGAGTTTATTGCCTATACATCAAGCCGTAATCTGGCATTGGGGATATTTTTTGGCATCTTGGTAGCAATGGGCGTGAGTAACGCATTTTTAACGGTAACGACAAGTAACGTGTCGTTCCTCTATTACTCTGGCTATGTAATGAGTTTGGCGCTTATATTGGCGACGTTACACGGCTACGGCTTCTCCTATATGTGGCCGGGAAGCACATGGTTTCAAGGTAAAGCAATTCTTGTGTTTGCTAACGCGACTATTATGTTTGCGGCGATGTTTACGCGAAGCCTACTACCTATTAGAGCCCACAGCGTAAAGCTAGATAAAATCACACAGGCAATCAGTTGGGTGTGCGGCTTAAGTATAATCCTCGGCCTTATCTTGCCTTACTCGTTCATGATAAAGGCGTTCCTGTTACTGCTTAGCCTCATCGTTATTTTTACTCTTGGGTTAGGTATTTGGCTAACGCTCAAAGGAGTGGTCGTAGCACGTTATTTTACCATCGCTTGGGGTTTTCTATTAATTAGTGGACTAAGTGCGAGCCTTGATAACGTTAATATTATTCAATTGCCTATTTCGTCAAATAACCTGCTGATCATTGGTGGCGCGGTTGAAACGCTCATCTTGGCACTTATCTTAGCGATTAATTATAGCCACAGTCGCGATGATCTCATTGAGGCGCAGCAGTTCGCGCTAGAGCAGGAAAAACAGGCAAATACGGCCAAAGAGAATTTACTTGAAGTACAAAAGCGTTATCAAGATGACCTGGAGTATAAAGTACAAGAACGCACGTTAGAGCTAGAAATTACGTTACGCGAGTTGTCTGAAGTTAACCAAGAATTGGAAAGGTTAAATGCAATAGATCCGCTCACGGGAGCGCACAACCGTCGACATTTCGATAAGCGTCTTCGTTCTGAAGGGCGACGCAGTAGACGTGAGCAGACACCATTATCTCTCATCATTGTTGACGTGGATCATTTTAAGCAAATTAATGATAAACACGGACATGATGGTGGTGACGCGTGCTTAATTCACGTCACCAATGTCTTTCAGAAGCACATCCATCGCCCTACAGATGACTTGTGTCGCATAGGTGGTGAAGAGTTTGCCATTATATTGCCTAATACCGATCTTGAAGGCGCTTTTCACGTTGCCGAAAATATGCGAGATAGCCTTGAGTCGACCCCACTTGATTACGAAGGGGAAACCATTAAGCTAACTGCAAGCGCGGGCGTTTCTACCACCATTATTGTTGATGAAGAGCACGCGCAAAATCTTTTCAAGTTCGCCGACGAATGCCTTTACGAAGCCAAGGCTGCGGGCCGCAATACAGTAATACATAAACATTTACAGGAAAAACTATGACATCTTCACCTTTCCCTCAAAGAAGAATGCGCAGACTACGCGCCAAAGATGCTTTAAGAGGGCTTGTGGCAGAGCACCGTTTAACCACTGACGATCTCATTTACCCTGTTTTTGTACTACCCGGTGAGAACGCACGAGAAGCCGTACCTTCTATGCCTGGTGTGGAAAGACTTTCTATCGATTTGCTAGTGCAAGAAACGGCGAAATGGGTAGAGCTGGGCATTAGAACGATTGCGCTTTTCCCTGTGACACCTATGTCTCTTAAAACCGAGTGTGCAAGCGAAGCGTTCAATCCTGAAGGGCTTGCTCAGCAAGCTATGAGAGCGCTTAAAAAGGCGTTTCCTGAAGTAATGCTGATGTCTGATATCGCATTAGATCCATTTACGTCTCATGGTCAAGATGGCCTCTTAGACGAAACTGGTTATGTGATGAACGACGAAACAGTCGAGGTGCTCATTAAGCAAGCGTTATCGCATGCTGAAGCTGGCGCTGATATTGTTGCGCCTTCTGACATGATGGATGGGCGCATTGGCAGTATCCGAAAAGCACTTGAAGAAGCAGGTCACATCAATACGTGTATTATGGCTTATTCTGCTAAATACGCGTCTGCGTACTACGGTCCATTTCGTGATGCCGTCGGCTCCGCTGCAAATATAAAGGGCGGCAACAAGAAAACCTATCAAATGGATCCTGCCAACACCGATGAAGCACTCCACGAAATTGCGCTTGATATAGAAGAGGGCGCTGACATGGTAATGGTGAAGCCAGGTATGCCGTATTTAGATGTTGTGCGTCGTTGTAAAGACGAATTTAAAGTACCGACATTCGCCTATCAAGTAAGTGGCGAGTACGCTATGCATCAAGCTGCTTTTGCTAATGGTTGGCTAAATGAAGAGGCGGTGATCCTAGAATCATTATTAGCGTTTAAGCGCGCTGGCGCCGACGGGATTCTGACTTATTTCGCTCCGCAAGCTGCTGCGCTTTTAGCGAAGCAAAACGACAAGTAATACCAACAACCAAAGGTTCGACAACAAAAAAGCCGTGCAATGCACGGCTTTTTTTTCATGTTTTTCCGTTTATCGGTATACATATTTAACGCATTCTATCTGTTTGTAAGTGGTTACTTACAAACGAGTTCGCACCCAGCTTTATGCTGAAGCCAGCATTCATTTGCTAACTCTGCGTTGATCAAAGGATGCGATTTCAACCAGCCTTCAGGAAAAGTAAGTGTCCACTTACTTTCTTCGCATTGCAAAGTTACCTCTGGTATATGTTTATTCTGACGACGCAGACATAACACCACTGCTATACGTAAAATTCGCAGTAAGCCTTTTAGCATTGGACGGTAGTCTTCGTGGTACTTTTCAAATACGTCTGGCTTTATGTTTGACCTATGCTGAGCAACTAAATCGCGGATGGCTGCCCGCTGAAGGCGCGTGAAGCCGGGCAAATCAATGTGACTTAATATGTATTCACCATGCTCATGATGGCGCTTATATTCAATATGAAGACCTATTTCATGAAGTTGTGCGGCTGCACCTAAAATGGTTTCGGTATCTAAATGACAAATGTTCTGTTGTGCGCAAAGTTGATGGCATAAAGTAAGCGCTACGTGACTAACCGAGTTCGCGTGACTGGCATCTACATGATAACGATGTTTTGCCTGATTAAGGGTCTGCTGGCGTCTATCATTCTCGGTAACGTTATCTAGCATTCCGTAGATAAGTCCTTCTCGAAGCGCACCACCAGAAATATTCATGTGCTTAATATTTAGCGCTTCAAATAAGCTGATGAGGATCGCTAAACCAGACGGGAAAATAGCTTTTCTGTTATCTTCCAATCCGTCGATATCAAGGGTTTTAATGCTGCCGCATTCAATACATTGCTTTTCTAAATGATACAAATAGTCTAAGCGGATAGCATCACTAATGCCCTGTGCTAAAAGAATCTCAGTAATGGCTTGCGGCGTGCCAGATGCACCTAAACAATTCTCCCAATCAAAACACAAAAACGCGCTAGACACATCGGCAATAAGCGCGTGTGCGGCTTGTTTGGCATTGTCGAAATTGTTTTCGGTGATAGTGCCGCCGGTGAAATAGCGTTCCATAAACGTTACACAGCCCATATCCAAACTCTTAAGATGGATAGGCTGCATGTCGTTACCGATAATGATTTCTGTGCTGGCGCCGCCAATATCTATGACTAAGCTATTGCCTTGGTTGGCGGATGTGTAGGCTACGCCAAGATAAATTTGTCGCGCTTCTTCTTCACCGCTAATCACTTCAAGTTTGTGATTGAGAATCTCTTCTGCCTTGCGAATGAATACATGCGCATTGGTTGCCAGTCGCAATGTAGCGGTCGCTACAATTTTAATATTAGAAGGGGGGATATCCTGCAGGCGTTCCGAGAATACTTGCAGGCATTGCCAGCCGCGTTCCATGCTTACGTCATCAAGTGCTAGCTCATCATCTAAACCTGCTGCTAGGCGCACTTTCTGTTTAATTTTCCCTATTATTTGCACACTGCCGTTAACAACGTGAACAATCACCATGTGAAAGCTGTTAGAGCCTAAATCTACGGCGGCGTAATACTCGCCGTAGGTTTGTGCGTCGTGCTGGAGTTCTGCCTGCATAAAACCTCGAATCTTATTGAGTACCTTTACGCCTCACTGTTGCGCTCTGTTGTTTCGGTTTTGAGGCTTTCCACGGCCTCTTCCGTTTCCACGACGTGAAGAATTGCGGTTGTTAGGCGTACGTCTTCTACGTGGCTTTGGAGGTGTTACATCATCAAGTAGGGCGCTGCGGTCGTAATCGGTAACCGGTATTGCCTTTTGAATGTATTGCTCAATAGCAGGTAAGTTTAGTGCGTATTTTTCGCACGCGAAACTAATTGCAACACCACTTTGTCCTGCACGGCCAGTACGACCAATACGGTGTACATAGTCTTCGGCGTCGTCAGGTAAGTCGTAGTTAAATACGTGCGTTACCGCGTCGATATGAAGACCGCGCGCTGCAACGTCGGTTGCGACTAAAATATCAAGATTGCCTTTGGTGAAATCTTCTAAGATCCCAAGGCGTTTCTTCTGTGGTACATCGCCGCTAAGCAAGCCCACGCGATGGCCATCTGCGGTAAGCCAGTCGGTAACTTTCTCACAGCTATTTTTAGTGTTGGCAAAAACAATTGCCTTTTCTGGCCATTCTTCTTCAAGCAGCGTAAGAAGAAGCAGCATCTTGTCGTCATCAGACGGATAAAATAGCTCTTGAGAAACGCGAGTTGCAGTTGTTTGTTCTGGCGCTACCTGTACGTGGGTAGGGTTGTTCATGTGCTCGTAAGCAAGCTCTTGCACGCGGTAGCTTAGTGTAGCTGAAAATAGCATGCTCAAACGTTCGCTTGCCGGTGGCATGCGGCGGAATAAAAAGCGGATATCTTTTATAAAGCCTAAATCGAACATGCGGTCGGCTTCATCAAGTACGGCAACCTGAATATTCTTCAGTGTGAACACATTCTGTTTGTAGTAATCCAGTATGCGTCCTGTCGTACCAATTATAATATCTACCCCTTCTTCCAAAGTTTCACGTTGACTTTGGTAACCTTCGCCCCCATAAATCAAACCAAGCGACAATCCAGTATGCTCACTAAGCAGTTTGGCGTCGTTATAAATTTGAACGGCGAGCTCTCTGGTCGGCGCCATGATAATTGCGCGAGGGCCATTTGATTTGCTGTTATCTGCATTTTCTGCTTTGCTTAGCAAATAGTGAAATGTAGCTACCAAAAAGGCAATGGTTTTACCGGTTCCGGTTTGAGCCTGACCTGCAATGTCGTGACCTTCCAATAAAGGAGGCAGTGCAAGTGCTTGAATTGGTGTACAATGTGAAAAATTAGCTGCCGCCAAGGCGTCAACAACCTTGCCGTTAATCGGCAGGTCAGAAAAGTGAGTATCAGTTAAGTGAGTAGGCATAGCTTATAGCTTATCAGTGCTTGCATTAAAAAACAGTTTCTATATAACACTTATGGTCAGGCTGAGACAAATCAGCGACAGACCAATAATGGAGAAAAGAATGAGCGACAAAATTATCCAGTTATCTGACGATAAATTCGAAGCAGACGTTATCAATGCTGAAGGTCCTGTACTGGTTGACTTCTGGGCCGAATGGTGTGGCCCGTGTAAAATGATCGCACCAATCTTAGAAGAAGTTGCGACCGAGTTTGATGGCAAGTTAACAGTTGGCAAGTTGAATGTCGATGAAAATAACGAAACTCCACCTAAATATGGTATTCGTGGTATTCCTACATTACTACTTTTCAAAAACGGTAACGTTGCCGCAACTAAAGTAGGCGCGCTATCTAAAGCTCAATTAACAGAGTTTCTTAACGAAAACCTTTAATTGATTTCAAATTGAAAACCGGTGCTAACGAAGCACCGGTTTTTATTTACGCCACAGGGACTAACGTTTCATTCTAGAAGAGCAAGCCACAAATTATTTAATATTTCGGCGGTAAAACGCTGGACGTTGATTAAATATAGTGCTAACTTTTCTTCAGCGCTCATCCGAGCAGCGTTCTGCTTACGCCCATATCAGGGTGATATCAAATCTAAACTAGAACAGAGTGACTTTAAGTCCTGTAAGCGAAGTTCAAGCACAAAGACCCACCAGTATGAATTTAACTGAATTAAAGAACAAACCAATAAGCGAGTTGGTTAACCTGGCCGAGGAGATGGGCCTGGAAAACATGGCGCGCGCCAGAAAACAAGACATCATTTTCTCAATCCTAAAGACACACGCAAAAAGCGGTGAAGACATCTTTGGTGATGGGGTACTAGAAATTTTACAGGACGGTTTCGGCTTCTTACGCTCAGCTGACTCTTCGTATCTTGCAGGACCAGACGATATTTATGTATCGCCAAGCCAAATTCGACGCTTTAACTTGCGTACCGGTGATACGATTGCCGGGAAAATTCGTCCACCGAAAGACAGTGAACGATACTTCGCCCTGCTAAAAATCCGCGAAGTTAACTTCGACAAGCCTGAAAATTCACGTAATAAAATCCTTTTTGAAAACCTTACACCACTTCACGCAGCAGATCGCTTGCGCATGGAACGTGGTAATGGCTCAACAGAAGACATTACGGCTCGTGTACTAGATTTGGCGTCGCCAATCGGTAAAGGCCAGCGTGGTCTTATCGTAGCGCCACCTAAGGCCGGTAAAACGCTTCTTCTTCAGAATATTGCTCAGTCAATTGCTGCTAACCACCCAGATTGTGAGTTAATGGTATTACTTATTGATGAGCGTCCGGAAGAAGTAACCGAGATGCATCGTCTTGTTCAAGGTGAAGTTGTTGCTTCAACCTTCGATGAGCCAGCAAGTCGTCACGTACAAGTTGCTGAAATGGTTATCGAGAAAGCCAAGCGTCTTGTTGAACACAAAAAAGACGTGGTTATCCTGCTTGACTCGATTACTCGTCTTGCTCGCGCTTACAACACGGTTATCCCATCATCAGGTAAAGTACTTACCGGTGGTGTTGATGCAAATGCTCTTCACAAGCCTAAGCGCTTCTTTGGTGCTGCCCGTAATGTTGAAGAAGGCGGAAGCTTAACGATTATCGCAACAGCGCTTATCGATACCGGCTCTAAAATGGACGAAGTTATCTACGAAGAGTTTAAAGGTACAGGTAACATGGAATTACACCTTAATCGCAAAATCGCGGAAAAACGTGTATTCCCGGCTATCGACTTCAACCGCTCTGGTACCCGACGTGAAGAACTGCTTACAGCGCAAGATGAACTACAGAAAATGTGGATCCTTCGCAAAATCGTTCACGAAATGTCAGAAATTGACGCAATGGACTTCCTTATCAGTAAGTTGTCGATGACCAAGACAAACGATGAGTTCTTTGACGCAATGCGTAGACAAAAGAGTTAATAGAAACTTAGTAATAAGTTGATATTTAAAGAAAAGGCGCCACTCGGTGCCTTTTTTATTCCCTGCATCGATAAAGCACTTTTCTTATACTTCCGTCTAATACCCTCAGTCTTGTGAATGGGGTATTTTCGTTTGCTTATTGATTTTTAACAGCAATCGTTAGTTCAGTGGTGTGTTCTCCCTTGAGATGATTTACTCTGTCTAAAAAACACCAAAGGAAATAATAGTTATGTACCAGAAATTGCTGTCACTCGCATTTGCAGGGTTGGCCTCTGTGTCAGCTGCTAATGCCGCTCAGATCAATGTTGATGAATTAGCGAATAAAGTCGAGCCTGATGTAATTAAATGGCGTCATCACTTTCATGAATTTCCTGAATTATCGAATCGCGAGTTTAAAACCGCTGAATATGTTGCTGACTACCTTGAAAGCCTAGGTTTAGAAGTGCAGACCGGTGTGGCAAAAACGGGAGTGGTAGCTATTTTAGACTCGGGCAAGCCAGGCCCTGTCGTTGCATTACGTGCAGACATGGACGGACTTCCTGTAAAAGAGCAAAACGATTTGTCCTACCGCTCAAAGCAGATGGGCGAATACAACGGAAAAGAAGTGCCGGTTATGCACGCCTGTGGTCACGATACTCACATGGCAATGCTCATGGGCGCGGCAAAAATTCTTACCGAAATTAAGGGCGACCTGAAAGGTAAAGTGAAGTTTATCTTTCAGCCAGCAGAAGAGGGCGCACCCGCTGGAGAAAAAGGCGGTGCGGAAGTTATGGTTGCTGAAGGTGTACTTAAGAACCCTGATGTAGACGCTATTTTTGGCCTGCATATCAATGCTAACACCGATGTGGGTAAAGTGCGTTATAACGCGGGTGGCACCATGGCCGCGGTAGACCCATTTAAAATTGTTATTCACGGTAAGCAAGCCCACGGCGCTTATCCTTGGAAGAGTGTTGATCCAGTGGTTACCGCTGCGCAAATGATCATGTCAATTCAGACTATAGTAAGTCGTGAGTTGAAATTGATTGACGATGCAGCGGTGGTGTCTATTGGCTCTATTCACGGCGGTAACCGTTCAAACATCATTCCAAATGAAGTAGAAATGGTTGGCACAATTCGTACACTCAATGAAGCCGCTCGCGATCACATTTACGAGTCGCTTCCGCGCAAAGTAAAGGCTATTGCTGAAAGTATGGGCGCAGAAGCAGAACTTACGTTACCGCTAGATTACTATTACCCCATTACGTACAACGACCCAGAGCTTACAAAAGCCATGCTGCCTACTATGCAGCGTACCGCAGGCGTCGAAAATACGCTGCTTTCTAAACCGGTCACGGGGGCGGAAGACTTTTCATTTTTCCAAGAACAAATTCCAGGTTTATATGTTTGGGTAGGCGGTAAGCCATTGGACGTGTCTGAAGAAGATAGCCCTGCTCATCACACACCGGAATTTTATGTTGATGATGAAGGCATGAAATTAGGCGTAAAGCTTCTAACGAACTTTACCCTAGATTACATGGCTCAACACTAAATCTATTCGCCGGAGACATGCGTTGAAAATTGGCAGTATTTCATTTTCTTTTTCATGGTCTCTGGCCCTTCAAGCACTGCTTGTATGTGTGTTAGGTGCGGGTCTTAATGCTCTCAACCCACCCTTTGATAGCACAGGGATAGCTACATTTGGCATAGGTGCGGCAGTCTACGCTTCACTTCGGTTTTCTCCTTCTATTTCTATTCCTATTGCACTTGTTGTCAGCCTTCCCTTATGGCTTAACGACGGGAGCATAGTTGGAAAGGAAAGCCTTACTCTACTGCCTATCGTGCTTAGCTTTTTTGGCTATAACAAGTCGCTTAAACAGGTGATAAAAGTAGGCGCAGGCTTTTGGTCTATTGTCTTTCTGCCCATTCTCGTTTTAGAGCATTCTCTTTATGATGGCGATAACGCAAGTATGCTGTTTTCGGGTGTGCTGGTCACCTGGGTAAGCGGTGTATTTGGTCTTGTAACCGGACACTTTTCGTATTTGGCAGTCCACGGGCTTAAGCGACAAACATCAAGTAAGTCCGAGCGGGTTACGCTGCATTTTCTTTTTGGCTACTTCTTTTCCGGTTGCTTCTTCGTTGCTTCCATGGCAGTAATTTATTTGTCGGTAAGTCTGTTTCAACAACAGCAAGAAAGACAAATTCACAGTTACATGTCGCAGCGGGTGAATGTGCTGGAGTTCCAACTTTCGAATTTTATTCAGCAGCACCAAAGTGCCATTATTAGTGCAGCGCAAGTGTTATCTAGCGAGGTATCAAACAGCGATTTCGATAATGCAGCGGTGACAAATTTACGGGTGTTGGCATCGCACAATCCAGAATTTTTGACCTTCCTCATTGCAGATGACAATGGCGATCTTACCCACGCTTACCCGCCTAGCCTGTTGGATAAGGCGAGACAAAGCGGCTTGTCAAATGTGGCTTACAGGCCGTATTTCTTTGAAGTCATGCAGACAGGTAAACCATTCCTTTCAAATGTATTTCAAGGCCGAGGTTTTGGTAACGATCCAATTGTAGCCTTGTCAGCTCCTATTACAGATGCAGATGGCACTCCAAAAGGTATTGTAGAGGGCTCTTTATCGTTAAAGAGCTTTTCTGCTATTGATAACTTAAGCTTAGGTGGTTTTTTGATGCTCATTGAGGATCAAAAAGGCGAAGTTATCTATGCATCTAAAGGCCTGAAGATGAAGCCACTCACTAAAGCACCTTTTTATATTTGTGAACCTGATTGTGCTGTTGAGGTGGAGAACGGGCCTCAGGGGAAAACATGGTTGAGGTTAGCGAAAGATATGCCTTTTGCTAGCTGGAAAGTCAGCTATTACTTCGACAAACGACTGTTAATGGCATCAATGAGTAATTATTTGCTAAAAGACTTACTGCTGCTATTGGCATTATCTGCATTTGGAACATTCACTGGATACGTAGTCGCAAAAATGGTCGGCGCGCCTATTCGTCGCCTTGTTCGCTATATTGCCGAATTCGACCCTACACAAAAAGAAGTTGTTAAAGCACCACAAAGGGCACTGCACATTCAAGAGCTCTCGTCGCTAAGCGATGAGTTCGTGAGTTTAGAAGCCCGATTGCTCGATGCATTTGAAGAGCTAAAGGTTGCAAGAGAAGTAGAGCAAAGCCTGAATGTCGAGCTAGGGGAATTGAATCAGTCTTTGGAAAAGCGCATAGAAGAGAAAACCGAGCACCTTGCGTTAGCGCTTAAAGAAGCGGAAGCCGCTAATGTGGCGAAAACGCAGTTTCTCGCTAACATGAGTCACGAGATTAGAACGCCAATGAATGGCATTATTGGCTCATGTGAATTGATGCTCGAGAACGAGTTGCCGGAAAATGTTTCGGCTAGAGCCAAAACAATTTCACGCTCTGCTAGCAATTTACTTATCATCCTGGACAGTATCTTAGATTGGTCGAAGATTGAATCGGGTAAAATGCTTACCGATATTCAAAGCTGTGCCATTCGCGAGTTACTTGAAGCTTCTTGTGACCTCTACCGTCACGCTGCGCAAGTAAAAGGGTACGATATTGCTTTGTATATTAATCAGGGCGTACCTAACGCACTGAACATTGATGCAGGGAAGGTGAGTCAAATCATCAATAACTTACTTAGTAACGCGATTAAGTTCACCAGCGATGGTGTCGTAACGGTTAACGTCAGCTATGCCCTCCAAGGACTTAAAATTTCGGTTACCGATACGGGAATAGGCATTGCTCCCAACAAACTACAGTTTATTTTTGATAAGTTTGAGCAAGCCGATCCGTCCACCACTCGAAATTTTGGTGGCACAGGATTAGGTTTGGCCATTTCTAAAGGTTTGGTTGAGCTTCTTGGTGGAGAGCTTTATGTTGAAAGTGAACTGGGTAAAGGAACAAGCTTCACCTTCCACATTCCTGCCACAGTAAGTGAAGAAAAAGAGCATGCAGAAAATGAGGTGATTCCGTCATTACCTGATGGATTACGGGTTTTATTGGCTGAAGACAACGACATTAATGCTGAAATCGTCATGGACATGCTCAAATCGTCCAACATCAAATGTATTAGAACGAAAAACGGGCAAGATGCTGTTAACGCCGAGAAGAGGCACGATTTCGACGTAATTTTAATGGATTGCCAAATGCCGATCATGGATGGTCATACTGCATCGAAACTTATTCGAAGTGAAGGCAGGAATAAGGACACGGTCAGGATCATCGCCTTAACCGCCAATGCGTTTATCGAAGACAAAAATGCCTGCTTAGAAGCAGGCATGAATGCGCATTTAAGTAAGCCTATTCGAAAGCAGGTTCTATTTGACTGTATTGCCCGTGAACTTGCTAGCGTTTGAGGCTACATCAGTGTTATCGCTCGGCGCTTCGCTAACGAATCGCAGTACAATATACCCTAAGCACGCCGAGACAAGAGAGCCGGTTAAAATGCCCACACGCTCGTCAAAAATTTGATTGATACCTGTCTGTGCAAAGGCCAGTCCCCCAATGAATAAGCTCATTGTAAAGCCAACGCCGCAAAGTAGCGCACAGCCATAGATATGCTTGAAGTTAATATCCTCTGGTAACTTAGCCAGCTTTAACTTCACCATTAAGTAGCAAAAACCGAATACGCCAATTTGTTTACCCACAACCAAGCCAAGAAAGATCCCAAAGGTAACAGGGTGGAAGATACCCTCCGGACTGATGTTACCAAAACTTATGCCGGCGTTAGCGAAGGCGAATAAAGGTAGGATTGCGAAACTCACCGAGCCATTCAAACCGTGCTCTAGTCGCGTTACAGGAGAATAAGACTCGTCTTTCTCATCCCGCATAGGAATAAAGCCAGCAAGTACGACACCTGCCAGTGTGGCGTGAACGCCTGACTTCAACATGGCTACCCACAGAATGATTCCCACAAAAACATAAGGCGGAATATCTACCACATTGCGTTTATTCATTTGCCACAACAGCAATAAACAACCTGCAGCAATATACAGCGCACCCGCGGTAATGTGCTCGGTGTAAAACAGGGCAATAATCACGATAGCACCGATATCGTCAATAATAGCTAGGGTGACTAAGAAAACTTTAAGGCTCGTAGGTACTCGACTACCTAGTAGCGCCAAAATACCTAACGCAAACGCGATGTCAGTAGCGGCGGGAATTGCCCACCCTGCAATGGCTACGGGGTTGTCCCAGTTGATGCCTACATATATCAAGGCGGGTAGTGCCATACCACCTACAGCACCCGCTGCGGGTAAAATAATATCTTTGGGATTGGCCAATTCACCTTCGCAGATTTCCCGCTTCAGTTCCAGACCCACGTGAAAAAAGAACACCGCCATTAACCCGTCGTTAATCCACAGCAATAATGGTTTATCGATAGCCCACGTACCGGCTGATATTTGTACCGGCATACTGATTAAATGATCGTAAAGCATATCTAGGGGAGAATTAGCAATAATGAGCGCAAGAATCGTTGCACCCATTAACAATATGCCGGGAGCGGCTTCGCGATTTAAGAAGTCAGAGACCACGTCTTGTACTTCTTCTATCACCTCATCAAGTACGTCGGGTTCGTGCTTATCTGTCATCAATAACCTCTAACGCCCGTTCATGGTCAACGTCGCAAAGTGTGGAAATAAAAGCGTTCGTTAATCCGTGTAGTCAGGCAACTTTTCTACATAAATTAATTATAGTTAATACGACTGACAGCGAAGAGATAGATCACCCTTGTAAGAGAGTAGCCTCAAAAACCCTCAAGCGAGTGGCGCCATAATTGACGCCATTTACGGTGGGATTTTGAACGGTTTTACGCTACAATCGCGGCCTTTCCAAGGTTGTCCACTTTACCTACCCCGAGGATCTCTAGATGGCAAAAGTCGCGATTGTAATGGGTTCAACTTCAGACTGGCCTACTATGCAGCAGGCCGCAAAAATGCTGAAGTCGTTTGGTGTTGAATTTGAAGCGAAGGTGGTGTCGGCGCACCGTACACCCAACTTGCTAGTAGAGTTTGCAGAAAGCGCTGCAGATGAAGGTTTTAGCGCAATCATTGCTGGCGCAGGCGGCGCAGCTCACTTACCGGGTATGATTGCTGCACACACGCATTTACCTGTGTTTGGCTGCCCGGTTAAATCAAAGGCGCTCAACGGATTAGACTCACTGCTTTCTATCGTTCAAATGCCGAAAGGTGTTGCGGTAGGTACACTGGCAATAGGTGAGGCTGGTGCAGCAAATGCGGGTCTTCTCGCGGCACAAGTTGTTGCGCTGCAAGACGAAAGCGTACGCAATGCCGTTATCGCTTTTAGAAAATCGCAAACTGATACGGTACTTGCTTCAAGCAATACGTTGGAGCTAGATGAATGAGAGTAGTCGTTTACGGCGCAGGCCAACTTGCTCAAATGATGTACCTGGCGGGAAGCCCGTTAGGTATTGACGTTCAAGCTGTGGACGTAAACAACGATACCGTTGTACATCCAGTTAGCAAAACCCCTCTTGAAATCTCACTTGCTCAAGCACTAGAAGGTGCAGATGCTCTTACCGTAGAATTTGAGCATGTACCTGAAAGGCTTCTTGAAGACGCGGCGAAAACAAACAAGTTGATGCCGAATATCGACAGCATTCTTGTTGGCGCCGATCGCGTACGTGAGAAAAAGCTGCTTGAAAGCATGCAGGTGGCAAATTGTGAGCACCAAATAGTTACCGACCTTGCCCAGTTAGACGATTGCGTAAAGCAGTTGGGTAGCAAACTCATTCTTAAGGCTAGCCGCGATGGCTATGACGGATATGGTCAATGGCGTTTAAGTGATGAGGCTGACTTACCTGAACTAAAAAATGCCCTTCAGGGATTAGATTTGCAGACCGTGCCTTTAGTGGTTGAAAAAATGGTGGCTTTCGACAGAGAGTTGTCATTAATCGGTGTGCGCAATGCGAATGGCGACGTACGCACCTATCCACTTGCTGAAAATTTGCATCACCAAGGTCAACTTCACGTGTCGGTTGCGCCAGCGACTAATGTTGATGATGCACTTCAGGCCCAGGCTCACGACATTTTTGTGAAACTTGCTGAGGGTATGAACTACGTCGGTGTGCTGGCTGTGGAACTATTCCAAGTAGGCGACAAGCTACTTGTCAACGAACTTGCTCCTCGTGTACATAACTCTGGGCACTGGAGCCAGTCGGGCGCTGTAACCAGTCAGTTTGAAAATCACTTACGTGCAGTCTGTGGATTGCCTCTTGGTGACACGTCAGCCATTGGCCCAAGCGCTATGGTCAACATTATTGGTTGCAGCAGCTTCTCGCGCGATTTGCTAAGCATCGATGGCAGTCATCTTCACTGGTACGGAAAATCTGTTCGTGAAAAGCGCAAGATGGGACACATCAATGTCACCACGAATAGTTATGAAAGCTTGGGTGAAAAGCTCATGGCATTGAGCAAATATTTACCACTTGAGTACTTCCCAAAATTAGTTGGTGAAGCAACGCGATTAAAAGGTTGACACCCACGCGTTTATCGCTAGAATACGCATCCGCTGTCTAGGCAGCGGTTTTTAAAGTGTGCCGACTTAGCTCAGTTGGTAGAGCAACTGACTTGTAATCAGTAGGTCGCCAGTTCGATTCCGGCAGTCGGCACCATTTTTCTTTTTTCCTATGCCAATCTTACGTACACTTGCTTACGAGTATTCATTCGGAGCGACTGTATGTCATTTTTTTCCAAATCACTTAAACCGTTAGTTATCGTAACTGGCTTATTTTCTCTAAGCATGTCTGCGACTATTTACGCGCATGGCAATGACCATGATAACCATCACATGCCAAAAGAGCAGCACAAGCACGCCAGTAAGCAATCAGAAGTAATGGTAATGAATGGTTATGCCAGAGCGACCTTTGCTTTGGCAAAAACCGGCGCAGTGTACTTTACTTTGCATAATCATGGTGACAGCGATAAAACACTGACGTCTGTTTCAGTATCAAGCGATGTAGCAAGTGAAGCGCAAATCCACACAACGGTGATGGAGGAAGACGTGATGAAAATGCGTGAGCTAACTGACGGCGTTATAATAAAAGCGGGCGAAATGGCCTCTTTTGAATCAGGCGGCCGTCATATCATGTTGATGGGGCTGACCAAAGGATTAGAAGAGGGCAGCGAAGTAGCACTAACCCTCACATTTAGCGATGGGAGTGAACTACCGGTTTTGCTACCTGTTAAAAAAGAAGCGGGCGAAAGCCACCATCAGCACCATTAATAGAGTGGCTGAGGCAGAATGTATAAAGTCATCGATTAATGCGATGAATGCAATCAACTAAACCGTTAATCTAAATCAAAATTTCTGTAGTACTATTAACTTATATTATTTAAACCAAGATTTTTCAGCGCCGATGAATGGACTGAAGGTAAATCTAAAAAGGGTTTTAACGTTAAGGAGTGTGACATGAGCAAGATTGATATTGGTATTTCTGAGAGCGATCGTAACGCAGTAGCAGAAGGCCTTAAGAAGTTATTGGCCGACTCTTACACTTTGTACCTTCAAACGCATAATTTTCATTGGAACGTAGAAGGTCCGCAGTTCCGTGAATTGCACCTAATGTTTGAAGAGCATTACACAGAGCTTGCCGAAGCTGTAGACGAAATTGCAGAGCGTATTCGTACTCTAGGTGTTGCTGCACCGGGCACATATAAGTCGTTCGCTGAGCTTAGTTCAATTGAAGAAGTGGAAGGTGTACCTGAAGCGACGGAAATGGTGAGATTGTTAACTCACGGTCATGAGCAAGTTGTGAAAACCTGCCGTGAATCGTTAAAGCTAGCGCAAGACGCAGACGATGAGTCATCTGCAGCGTTAATTGGCGATCGTATGCGCGTTCATGAAAAAACTGCGTGGATGCTTCGTGCAACATTACCGAAGTAAATCGCTATATAAGTGCGGTGACAGTGATTTAACATAGGCTTAATCGGCCAGTCACCTTTATCGCATAAGCAAGTAAAATTATCACAAAGGGTACAGCAGCGCTGTGCCCTTTTTTGTATACTGCCTTCCACTAAGAATAATAGAAGAAGCCTGTGTGAACGCGCACACGGCTCTTTAAAATGAGGCTCCTAGCGATGAAACCATCAACTATTTTAGCTGTACCATTCAAACCTGTGAGCGCGCTAGCGCAGTCACTTACTTGTGTATTGGCGCTTACGATCAGCCAATCCGCTTTAGCTCACGGAGATCATAAACATGGCGAAGCGCATGAAATCACCGACAGCGATATTACCGTAACCACGCTCGCTGAAGGGCTTGTTCATCCTTGGGGAATGGCATTTTTGCCAAATGGCGATCTGCTAGTTACGGAACGTGAAGGTGGCATTCAGCGTTTATCAAAAGACGGTAAGTTGTCAGGACGTCTAGGTAATGTGCCTAAGGTGGTTGCGCAAAACCAAGGTGGTATGTTGGACATCGCTATCGACCCGGATTTTGCCAGCAACAACACTATCTACTTCTGTTACAGCAAAGCGAGTGAGGTTGAGGGCAAGCCGGGCAGCAGTAGTAGTGTTGCAAAGGCTAAGCTTACCGACTCAGGCCTTGAAAATGTTGACGTTATCTTTAGTGCCGACTCAATTGTGGATAACGGCTTTCACTTTGGCTGTCGTTTAGCGTTCGATGCTAAAAAGCACTTGTACATCACCATGGGCGACCGCTACAAGTACATGAAAGAAGCGCAGAACACCGATAACCACTTCGGTAAAATTGTACGCATAAACCGTGACGGCAGCGCAGTAGAAGATAACCCATTCACAGACGGCAAAGCCCCTGAAATATTCAGCTATGGTCACCGCAACGTGCAAGGCGTTACTATTCATCCTGAAACTGGTGCGGTATGGGCGATGGAGCATGGCCCGAAAGGTGGTGATGAAATCAATATCCTTGAACGCGGTGCAAACTACGGTTGGCCTGTGATTACCTATGGTGTTGACTATAGTGGCGACATTATCAGTGACAAAACTCATATGGATGGCATGAAGCAGCCTTGGGTGTATTGGGACCCGTCTATTGCGCCAAGCGGCCTAACGTTCTACCAAGGTGAAATGTTCAAAGAATGGAACGGGGATGTACTGGTGGGGTCGTTGAAGTTTACTCACCTTCGTCGCATAAAAGTAGAAGATGGAAAGCCCGCAGAGCAGTTTGAATATGTTCGTGACAATCACGCCCGTATTCGCGACGTTGAAGTTGGCCCAGAAGGTGCCATTTACTTACTGACCGATGCACCGAACGGCAAAGTATTAAAGCTAACCAAATAGCATAGTACCAGTCTGCATAGATAAGTGCTCACTCAGAAGGCACTGGCAAGCTTCATAGCGAAGCGTGGGAATGCAGGAATGGCTGTTCCCTTTCAAATTCTGGTATAAGACGCAGAATGAGAAAAGGCGCCACTTCATTGTTATTGTAAAATGAAGTAAGCGCCTTTTTTATTTATAAGGACATCGGGTCTCGTATTGACTTATTCGCCGTCGTTATTCTTCTTGTAGCGTTCAAACCACGCCACAATATTTCCTACTTTCTGTATTAAGCGAGAAGGGCGGCTTGCAATGCCGTGTGAAGCCCCTGGAATTCGAACCATTGCAGCATCGACACCTTGTAACTTCAGCGCTTGATAATACTGCTCTGTCTCGCTAATTGGCGTACGGTGATCGGCTTCACCGGTTAGCAGCATAGTGGGTGTTACTACGTTGCCCACTAAGCTCAAAGGGCTACGCTGCCATAACTTATCCGCAATAGTCCACGGCATATCTGCCATCCAGTAGTTGCTAAAGTACGGGTATGCGTCGGCAGTCAATGAAAAGCTTATCCAGTTAATAACCGGCTTCGCCACAACAGCTGCACTAAAGCGGTCAGTTTTACCAATGGACCATGCGGTAAGGGTTCCGCCGCCTGAGCCGCCAGTAATAAACAGATTCTCTGAATCTACATAGCCTTGCTTAATAACCGCGTCTACCACGTCCATAAGATCGTTATAATCTTCTGATGGGTAGTTATGGTGGATCAAATTACCAAAGTCTTCACCGTAAGAGCTACTGCCCCTTGGGTTGGACCATACAACCACATAACCTTGCGCGGCCATTAGCTGAATTTCCATGGCAAAGTGAGGGCCGTAGGCTGCATGTGGGCCGCCATGAATTTCTAAAATTAGCGGGTATTTTTTGCTGCTATCAAATCCTGGTGGCAAAGCAATCCATGCGTCGATAGGTAGCTCGTCCACACTTGATACTACGGAAAGGTCTTGTACTTCTGCCAGCGTTTTATGACCAAGTGCATCGCTGTTTAAATCGGTGAGTTGCGTATCATCTTTGCCTTTTCTATAAAGCGCCAGGTCGCCAGGCACAGTGCGGCTTGCCGTGGTGTAAACAATGTCGCCTTTATCACTAACTGTGAAGTCGCCCGACGTGTAAGGGCGTCCAAACGCTTGTCCACCTATGCTAACGTCGATAGGTTTCACATCGCCTTTCAGGTTCACTGCAGCAAGTTTAGTTTCGCCATGATCAAGGTAAGAAAAGATTAATCCTCGGCTGTCTTTGCGCCACTCAAATTTGCCTAAACTTCTATCTAGTGACGTAGTTAAACGGCTGATGTCACCACTTTCAAGCTCAAGTACCACAAGGTCGCCATTCTGATAAGAAAGCTTTCTGTCGTTGAGCTGAGTAAATGCAAGGTATTTTCCGTCGGGACTCAAGGTTGGTCTACCTTCAGGCCCTTCGATATCGGTAACTTGTTCAACTGCCGCTGTATTCACATTCACTTTATAGATGTCGCTAAACAAAGGGTGCAGCGCGTAGTCTTCTCGTTGTGGTGTGGCGAAATAAATCCAGTCATTCTCTTTAGAGAAAGAAAGGGTGCCGCCGCTAGGGAATTTTCCAGTTGTTAACTGACGCGGCGTACCGCCTTCAACAGGCAGAACAAATATCTGGTCAAAGCCTTCACGCAAGTAGCCTCTTCCGTCACCTCTATACTGCACCGCATCAATATAGGTGCCTTGGTCAGCCCACTTTGCTCCTTTAGGCTTGCTCGGCATGCCGGTAAACAATGGCTTTTGCTTTTCTTCGGTAAACTGGGTGAAGGCTAAGGTTTTGCTGTCATGAGACCAGGTTAACTGACGAGGTGCTTCGCTGATGTTGGTCAAGCGCACAGACTGCATGGTATCTAAGTAATAGAGATGGATTTGTGCGCGGCCGTTGACCGATTTTGTATATGCCACCATTTTGCCGTTGGGCGATAAGGTAGCCTGTGACAAGTTTTCATCTACACCAATAAACGGGCGATGCTCACCGGATTTAATATTTACTTGCCAAAGTCGGCTTTGTCTTCCGTCAGTCATGACATCCATGCTCTGACGAGAATAAATTACCGTATCCTTATTAAGAAACTGTGGGTTGGCCACAAATTCTAAGTTAAAGGTGTCATCGTATGTCAGCGCATTTAAGCTAGTCGAATCAGAGGCAGATTCCTGCACTGCATTGGCCTGACTTATACCTAAAACCAATAGTGATAATGCAGTCGAGGTAACACATAAGCCTTTTCGTACTGGTCGAAAGGCGAAACGAGACGCAAACATGGTTGTTCCTTTTGTTATTGTTTTTTGCGCTGAGCGCGATAGGTAGAATGTTCGCTGTCGTGTGCTTAGCGTAAATCCTAACGCAAATGTAGCAACCTGCGAACGTTGTCTCTAACCATATCGCTTTCGTTTCTTTTATGTAAAGCGCGTGCGGTGAAGAGGCTGGATTGTCCGTTAAAATTACATATCCAACATTAAGCGCAACGTTTAACAACGCAGGGCGCTAGCAATGGCAGTTGTCATTATTAATAGAGGGCTGGCCGCCCTTTAAGTCATTTGAGCTTTATTCGCCTTTAAGGCTAATTTTGCCCACAAGAATATCTTTAAACATGACCCAGTCGCCCATTAGGCTGTAAAGCGGGTGTTTAAATGTCGCAGGGCGATTTTTCTCAAAGAAGAAATGACCTACCCAAGCGAAACCGTAACCTACTAGCGGAATAAACCACAGTAGCGACCAGCTAGCCATAAATACTGCTAGTGCTATAACGCCGAGAACCAGCCACGAGCCGATAAAATGAAGCGTGCGGCATGTACTATCTCTATGTTCATTTAAATAAAACGGGTAAAACTCTTTGAATGAAGCAAAATGCGTGTCAGCGCTTGTTTGTGTAGACATAAAACCCTCTCGGCCATAAGCATGTATTTTATAGAAGTAGAGTGACTTAGTAGCAGTAGTTTACACTACGTTAACATTCTATTCTGAAATAGATTGTCGTGAATACGACAAAAAGAGAATGAGTTTTTGCAAACATGCGTGTTCACTGGCGCAGATCCAACAAAGTGGCGAATTAAGAGGCGCTTCCTAGTGCAAGGCGCGGTGACTAAAGATAGCCTACCTTAACCTTGTAATTTCAGGCCGTCTGCCCCATATTCCTCTCAATACAAGAAATTAAAGGCCTGCGTTATGGAAAATCTCGTTGCGAATAGCCAAGCAACCATCGTAGATATTACGGTAGAAAACTTTCAACAAATCATCATTGAAGCGTCGCAAGATAAGCTGGTGCTAATTGATTTTTGGGCAGATTGGTGCGAGCCCTGTAAAGACCTTATGCCTATTTTGGAAAAGCTGGCGGGTGAATATAGCCAGCACTTGATCCTGGCTAAAGTAGACTGCGAAGCCCAGCAAGAAGTCGCTGCACAGTTTGGTATTAGAAGTCTACCAACGGTGATGGTGGTGCAAAATGGTCAGCCTGTTGACGGCTTTGCGGGTGTGCAACCTGAGCAGCAAATTCGCGAAATGCTCGCTAAATATTTGCCTAATCCTGAAGACGATCTACTTGCCACTGCTGGCAAAGCGATTCAGCAAGGTGATTATGCAGAGGCACTGCCCGCAGCTAAAGAAGCCCTAGCGCTTAACCCAGATAACGTAAACGCTAAATATATGCTTATTGATTGCTATATCGAGACCGGATCTATCGATACAGCCAAAGCGTTATTGGAAGAAATTAAGTTGGTTGATCAAGACTCTCGCTATAAGAGCTTAGCGGGAAAAATTGAATTGGCAGAACAAGCCGCCGACACTCCTGAAATTCGTCAGCTTCAAGCAGCGGTAGAAGCGAACCCAGACGACTTGCAGCTTAAAGTTGATTTAGCGGTACAGTTGCAGCAAGCGAACAAAGCACAAGATGCACTAGAGCTTCTTTATAGTGTGTTAAAGAAAGAACTTGGGTTTGGCGACGCCAGAAAGCTGATGATGGATATGGTGAATGCGCTTGCCGACGGCGACCCGTTGAAGTCGGAATACCGCCGAAAAGTTTACAGCTTATTGTACTAACAACGTCAGCATTTTAGCGGCTGTCGTAGGGAACAATGAGTCGAGTCTGACTTTGATAAATTGACTGTACGAGGTTCGTGCTGGTACTTGCAGGTGAACGAGAACGCATGCTGACGAGTGTCACCGTGTGTATTTCTACTGCGATTGCTGTATTTATTTAGGCGTGAGAATGGGGGAGAACCCCTCTTTGTGCAGCCAATTAAGTGCTTCGAAATACTTTTGAAAATAATCGCGCTCGTAGTTAGCTGATTCAGCGTCACGGTGCTTAGAAGGGTGGGTTCGTTCTAATTGGGCCCGCCTAACCATTCCGGTATCCAGCACGTAAGCTGAGCGTGTAAGCCCTCGCGAAATGTTCACCTTTATTGCTTCTGCTAAACGGGTTTGGCATTCAGGCGTAGACAGCACCCAGCGGCGTCCGTCCATTAGGGCAGCCCAAGGCTTATTGTCGAACTTAGCGATAAGTTCATGCATTTCTTCTATAAAAAACTCTGTCGTTTTCAGGTTCCACGCCCCGGTTGCAAACACCTCAAGTACGTTACCTGAGACATCCAATGAATAATTTCCGTATTTAGGAAAACGCATAAAATACCTTTAATGTTTGTCTGCGTGGAACAGACGGAGCTTGCTAACTCGGCTAACAAAAACATCTTGCCTCTATAGGGTATAGCAGAGTTCTTAAAATTTGCTGTGATTGTGTTTATATAAGAAATATCACTAAGCACGTCGATTTGGGCAAAACAATTTACACTTAATTTGTAAATAAATGTTTTGTTGCAGGCGCAGATTCATGCGAAAACGGTGGAAATTTGATAGGGTTTACGCAGTTTTTATATTGGGCAATAGAGCATGGCATATCAGCATTTTTATACGGGTTTTCTTAATGCGAACAAAGGTAAACAGCATTATGCATGTCACAGCCACTACTTTTGGCCCGACTGCACGCGTGATGCAATGCTCAACTACTGGGATGACAGCGCTAAGTATGTTGACGAAAAGTGGGGATATTTCTTCCAAACTTTGGTGCCAGAGCTACAGCAGCGCATTAGCAACATACTGAACACTGGAGCACCACAGCAAATCGTTTTTGCGCCCAATACCCATGAGCTGCTTTATCGCGTAATGAGCTGCATCGATAGTGCTGCGCCTTATAAAGTAGTGTCGACAGACAGCGAGTTTCACAGTTTTCAGCGCCAAGCGACTAGGATGCAAGAGCAGGGTGCGATAGAACTTATTACCGTACCTACTAAACCCTACGATACGTTTGCGTCGCGCTTTAAGGCTGCCATCGCCGAACACGATCCCGAGCTGGTTTTCTTTAGTCAGGTGTTTTTTAATTCCGGATACGTGGTGAACGATGTCACAGATATCGTAAATAGCGTAACTAACGACAATACCCTTATTGTGGTTGATGGCTATCACGGGTTTATGGCAAAGCCTACCGATATAGCGAACATTGCCAACCGAGCCTTTTATCTTGCCGGTAGTTACAAATATGCTCAGGCAGGAGAGGGGGCATGTTTTGCGCACGTACCCGTGGGCTGTGAGCTAAGACCCGCATATACAGGCTGGTTTGCAGAGTTTGGCGAGCTAGATAAGCCTCGCAAGGTTGGCGGCAAAGACAGCGTTCAATATAGTCTAGATGGAATGCGCTTTGCTGGTGCGACCATGGATTTTACCGCGCTCTACAGATTAAGAGCCGTGCTTCGCATGTTCGACGACAATGGCATTGATGTCGCTACAGTTAACGAATACGTAATGGGCATGCAGCGCACATTTCTAGAGAAACTTGCTACCTGCAACCATCCCTTGCTAAACGAAAAACATCTAGCAGTAAGTGATGAAGCAAACCGAGGGCATTTCCTTACCTTTGAATTAGATAGTGCCGATGAAACAAAAGCCCTTGCTTCAGCGCTTAAAGAGCACCATATCCTTACCGATTTTAGAGGAAACCGCTTACGGTTTGGTTTTGGTCTGTACCACACCTCTGAGTACATTGATTTAACCGCACTGAATCAGAAAGCGTAAGTCGTTGCTTTAAACATACGTAAATATTAACGTCACACTTATTTAAGGATAGTTTTATGGAGTGGCTACTACCCGCTTTAGCGTTGGTACTTATTATAGAAGGAATAGGGCCGCTTCTTTTTCCTAATAAATGGCGCAATTATTTACTTCAGATAAGCCAACAGCCCAGCAATCAACTGCGTCAAATTGGCGGAACCCTTGTGATAATAGGCGCACTACTGCTGTTTTATTTCAGTTGAGTTAGCGCCCAGATCTAGACATTAAGAGGCGTGAAGCGGTGTGAAAACGGACCTCATCAAACACTGCCACACGCTTTACCATAATACATAGTACGAAAAGGAGCGCGACTTTACCGTTGACTGAAAAGTGTGCTCTTAAACCTGTATTCAACATTCAGAGGTATATTTTCAGCCCTTTGAATACCTCATTAGCTTTTAAGCATCCAATGCCCGCGAATAATAGCAAAACGTTATATAAATGGGCGTAGTGCAGACTGCGATAGACCGTCTGTTCAGCTTTTTTACCGGGTAATGTTTAGAAAGCTTTAAAAATTAGCGTCTTAGAATGTTTGTGCTGAAAAATAAGAAGCCAAGCCTTATTTCAAAAAGGCTCGAGCGGCAGTGGGTCATCTTTGTGATTTCAAAAATAAAAATAAAATAGTCGTATTTTTGTTCGAAAAAGAGATGATCCTTGCCCTAGAATTTTGTAGAATCCCCGCCTAATTTTCTTACACATATGATTCATGGCAAAGAACGTTGTGGTACTCGGCACTCAATGGGGTGACGAGGGTAAAGGCAAGGTCGTAGACCTACTCACTGATCGCGCAAAATATGTTGTTCGTTACCAAGGCGGACACAATGCAGGTCACACTCTAGTAATCGACGGTGAAAAAACCGTACTTCACTTAATCCCATCAGGCATCCTACGCGATAATGTTACCTGTATTATTGGTAACGGTGTTGTGCTTAGCCCTGACGCACTAATGAAAGAAATGACTATGCTTGAAGAGCGTGGCGTTCCAGTGCGCGAGCGATTAAAGATTAGTGAAGCTTGTCCGCTTATTCTTCCTTATCACATTGCACTAGACGTAGCGCGCGAAAAAGCCCGCGGCGCAAAAGCAATTGGTACAACGGGTCGTGGTATCGGTCCAGCGTATGAAGATAAAGTAGCCCGTCGTGGATTACGCGTTGGCGACTTGTTTAATGCAGAAGACTTCGCAGCAAAGCTGAAAGAAGTGCTAGACGTGCATAACTTCACGCTTACGCAGTACTATGGCGAAGAAGCAGTAGACTTTGACGAAACCTTAAAAGGTGCAATGGAAGTTGCTGACATTCTTAAAGCAATGGTTGTTGATGTAACTGACGAACTAGACAAAGCACACAATGCTGGCTTGCCTATTATGTTTGAAGGTGCACAAGGTACACTTCTAGACATCGATCACGGTACTTATCCTTATGTTACGTCGTCAAACACTACCGTTGGTGGTGTAGCAACGGGTGCTGGCTTTGGCCCACTTAAGCTAGATTACGTACTGGGTATTGTTAAAGCATACACTACGCGTGTAGGCTCAGGCCCTTTCCCTACTGAACTAGAATGTGAAGTAGGCCAACACTTAGGTGTTAAAGGTCACGAGTTTGGCGCGACCACAGGTCGTAAGCGCCGCACGGGTTGGTTCGATGCAGTTGCGATGAAACGCGCAGTACAAATCAACTCTATTACAGGTTTCTGCTTAACTAAGCTTGACGTACTAGACGGTCTTGAAAGCCTTCAAATTTGTGTAGGCTACAAAGATGCAGACGGTAACGTGAAAGATGTTCCTCCTATGGCGGCTGACGGTTACGAAAAAGTGACGCCTGTTTATGAAGAAATGCCGGGTTGGACAGACAACACTTTTGGTGTAACTGAGTTTGAAGCGCTTCCACAAGCTGCGAAAAACTACATTAAGCGTCTTGAAGAGCTAACAGGTGTGCCGGTTGATATCGTTTCAACAGGTCCAGACAGAAACGAAACTATCGTTTTACGCAGCCCTTACGACGCGTAATAGTTTCACATTAAATATGTTTAAAAGCCCAGTGTCACTGGGCTTTTTTGTTTGTAATTTTTCGACCTCTTACTTTTATATAATCTTGTTATTGCTTCAACGTTAACTGTTTATACTTCTTAAGTGTTACGTCAGCCACTTGCACCTAAAATACGAGCTCATTAAACATTAATTAACAATTTAGTTGCGTTGTCTTCGAACATCTCTATTAATATAAGATAGTATCAGTTAATTATTGCGCTGCTTTGCCCGACAACAATCTTAAGATGAGCCATAAAATTGTTGCAGTGGGTGTTATGCTATCGGAGCCTTCTTATGCCAAATAGACCTTCTCTTCACGCAGTGGAAACTGGCGTGTGTTTCGTTGACGTTGTTCACAAGCTTAACGACAGTTTCGATACAGGGAAAACCCAGTCCTTGGAGTGGCGTAAAAGCCAGTTAAAGGCATTAGAAACTTTACTGAAAGACAACCAGCACGACATTTTGCAGGCCCTTAAAAATGACCTGGGCAAATGTAAGACCGAAGCCATGGTAGCGGAACAAGGGTTTCTGCTTTCTGATATCAAGCATACGCTTAAGCATTTGGATAAATGGGCAAAGCCACGCAAAGTATCAACGCCCATGGTGGCATGGCCAGGTAAGAGCTTTCGCAAGCCTGAGCCGCTTGGCACTGTGCTTATTATCGGAGCGTGGAATTATCCGCTTCAGTTATTGCTTGCCCCTTATATCGCCGCTATTGCAGCGGGCAACTGTGCGGTATTGAAACCCTCTGAATTGGCTGAAGAAACCTCGTCGCTGGTGGCTAAGCTTATCCCCCAATATATGGATAATTCATGCGTTGCCGTAATAGAAGGCGGTAAAGATGAAGCGACGGCGCTACTTGCCTGCAAATGGGACCATATTTTTTACACCGGTGGTGAAGTGGTGGGCAAAATTGTCATGAGCGCCGCGGCCAAACATTTAACGCCAGTAACCCTTGAGCTTGGCGGTAAGAGTCCCTGTTTTGTTGATAAAAACACAAACATTGCTGTCACAGCGCGCCGTTTAGTGTGGGGTAAATGGATGAATGCGGGCCAAACTTGTATTGCGCCTGACTATGTCATTGTTGAAAAGGGCTTTGAGCAAAAGCTTATCGATGCGGTTAAAAAAGAGCTGAAAAAGCAATACGGCAAAGCACCTTTATCGTCACGAGATTACGGCAATATCGTTAATCATCGTCACTTAAAGCGTCTTGAAAATTACCTTGAAAACGTCAATGTGGTGTATGGCGGCGAGCTAGATGAATCTCGTCCAGCAATGGCGCCTACCCTTGTACTGGAGCCATCGCTAGATAGCCCGCTAATGAAAGAAGAGATCTTCGGCCCTATTCTACCTATTATCACTGTTGACAACATGGAGGCGGGCATTAAGTTCGTGAACAGCAGGCCTAAGCCACTCGCACTTTATGCATTTAGTGATAAGGATGATGTGCTTGATAATATTATCAGCAAAACCAGTTCAGGCAGTGTGTGTACTAACGACACTATGCTGTTTATGACTAACCCTGAGTTACCGTTTGGTGGCGTAGGAAATAGCGGCATGGGTAGCTATCATGGCCAAGCAGGTTTTGATACATTCAGCCATATTAAAACGGTAATGAAACGTTCATTCGCCCTTGACGTGTTCTTCCGTTATGCGCCGTTTTCTAAGTTTAAGCTGTCGTTGCTTAAGAAGTTTTTATAACAGGAGTTTCCATGGTTCAACCTTTTCATCTTGCCATTCCGGTCACTAATTTAACCGACGCAGAAGCGTTTTACGGTGAGTTGTTGGGTTGTGAAAAGGGCCGCAGTGATACCCAGTGGATAGATTGGAACTTCTTTGGCCATCAATTAGTGACCCATTGTGTAGAGGCTATGCCGTCGCCGCCTGCCTATAACGGGGTAGACGATCATGCTGTGCCGGTGCCGCACTTTGGCGTTGTGCTAACCATGGACGATTGGCAAGCACTGGCAAGTAAATTAGAGGCTGCCGATACCGAGTTTGTTATCGCACCTTATATTCGTTTTAAAGGAAAGCCGGGCGAACAAGCCACTATGTTTTTCAAAGACCCTTTCGGCAACGCCTTAGAGTTCAAAGCGTTCGCCGATATTTCTCAGCTTTTCGCTTCATAATAATGGGGGCAGTTGCTCTTTGCCGTACATCAAAGAGCTGCCTGATACTAGGCTAGCGCTTCTTCTTTTTTGGTTTGAAGCGCTTATATAAAAGCGCAACACCTGTAAGGGTGAACAAAAAGGCGCTGCCCGAAAAAGCAATTAACAACGGCGTGTTAAAGTTACTTCTGTCCTTATAATCCATTATGTGCAGCATCCACATAAAATCAAACAGCCGCCATGTGTCGGTACGTACGCGCAGAACACTGCCTGTGTTTGGGTCGATATAAAACCGCGAATTAAGGTCGTCATCGAAGTTTACCTGCCATAATGGCGCAGACAGGTTTTGCACTTCTTGAGGTAACACGCTTAATAGCTGGGTCTCACCAATATCGCCAGTACCTGCGTATTGCCCTTTTGCTGCTTTACGAATAGCGCTTTCTTGCATGGTTTGCAAAGCTTCACCTGTTAATGCGCTGTAGCGATAGGCAATGTTGTCATCCACGACATGATAAACAGGAATAGCATTGAGCGTGTTTGGGTCAGCATGGTCTACTTCATTTATACGGTGAGTAAGTGAAAGTACGGCAGCGCTACTGTGGTGGCGCAAAATGTCTGAAGGGGTAACCGTAACGTTGTGCCACGACGTAGTGACGGCGTGTTTTAAGTGGTTGCCTCTTACTTCATCGATAGGTAACCACGCCATAACCAGACCACTTAAGAACCATAGACCAATTTGAATGAACAGTATTAAGCCCAGGTAGTTGTGCGCTTTGCGCATAAATTTCATCATCAGGTTTTTTGGTTTTATTATCAAAAGGCTATAACATCAGAAAACAATAACCGAGTAAACCGAAGAAGAGGGTGGTTTTGAATAAAGCATTAGTGCTGGTAGACGTACAAAATGTGTATTACACCTGCCGTCAGGCGTACAAACGCAACTTTAATTACAACCAGTTTTGGCGTGAACTTACCTACAACTTGGATATAGCCCATGCTTTCGCATACGCCATAGACAGGGGTGACAGCAAGCAGCGTGAATTTCAAAACATTCTTCGTGCTATTGGATTTGAAGTAAAGTTAAAGCCTTTCATTCAACGTGCTGACGGCTCGGCGAAAGGTGACTGGGATGTAGGTATAACAGTAGATGCACTTGAACACGCCGACGATGTTGATGAGATCATTTTGGTGTCGGGCGACGGCGATTTCGATATTCTTGTAAACGCCCTTAAAGCAAAAGGGAAAACCGTAACGGTGTACGGTGTTCCTGCATTAACGGCTGAAAGTATTCAAAAAGTGGCGTCTAAGTACGTGCCTATCGACGCCACGCTGTTGTTGTAGTTTTCAGCTTGTACTTTGTTCAAGGCTGAACTAATAACGCTGAGCCCCCAAAGCTCCACTAATGTGGCTCAGCTAACAGCCCTGTGCTGATAAGGCTGTACTAATATGGTTGTACTAGGCTCTTACCTCGTCCGCTTTTTTCAGATGCGGCTTCTACACCCTCTTTAGTACGCTTAATTAAATGTACATCACCAAAGCGACGGTTATCTATGGTATAGCCCATTGCTTTAAGCTCATTTACCGTTGCCTCTGTAAACCCGTCGTGCATACGAATGGTGTCTTTGGGCAATAGCTGGTGATGAAAACGTGGTGAGTTCACGGCTTCTTCAGCGCTCATATCGTAAAGCAGGGCATTCAATAGCGACTGAGTTACCGACGAAATAATGGTAGTGCCGCCAGGAGAGCCTGTTACCAGAACCACTTGGTCGTCTTTAGTGACCAGCGTTGGCGTCATAGACGACAGCATGCGCTTGTAAGGTTCAATAGCATTCGCCTCACCACCCACTGCGCCGAAGAAGTTAGGCACGCCAGGCTTAGCACTAAAATCGTCCATTTCATCATTCAACAAAAAGCCAGCACCAGTTACAACAACACCGCTACCAAAAGTAAGGTTGATGGTCGTTGTATTAGCAACAGCGTTACCCCATCTGTCCATAATAGAGAAGTGTGTTGTATCTTCGCTTTCTTTTAAACCAGGCTTAACGCTTGGGGTATCAGAAATACTGGTAGGCTGAATATCTGCTGCGCGTTGAGTAATATAGTTAGCGTCAGTGAGCGCTTTTACCGGAACACTAACAAAATCAGGATCGCCCATGTATTCAGCGCGATCGGCAAACACGCGCTTACCAATTTCTGACATAACGTGAATGTATTCAGTACTGTTTTGCGCTGGCAAATCGTGCGTTGCGTCATAGGCTTCTAGCATGCCGATCCACTGGGCAACGGCAACACCACCAGAGCTTGGAGGAGGTGCGGTCACCAGCTCATAACCTTGCCAGTTTAGGTGAAGAGGTTTGCGCCACACTGCTTTGTAAGCCAGTAAGTCTTCATAGGTAATAAGTCCGCCGTTTTGCTGCATAAAATCAACAATATGCTTTGCTACATCGCCTTTATAAAAGCCATCCTTTCCCTGTTGCTGAATCGCTTTAAGCGTTTTCGCTAGCTCTGGCTGTTTGAAGGTAGTGCCTGCTTTAGCGTGTGCAAAATACTCGCTAAAGTTGTTATTGATAGCTGCTTCTTTGGTACGCTCAATATAGTGATCAATGTTATTGGCCAGCTTCTCGTGAACCACAAAACCTTGCTCGGCCAAATCAACGGCTGGTGCGAGTAGACGCTCCCAATCCAATGTGCCGTATTTTTTATGCGCGGCCCACATACCAGCAACGGTACCAGGAATGCCAGACGCTTTAGCCCCAAACAAAGACTCGTACGGTTTTACGTCACCTTGCTCGTCAAGATACATATCGCGATGCGCATTTTCAGGTGCCATTTCACGGTAATCTAAAAAGTCGGTGTTATCTTCAAACTTTATTGTCATAAAGCCGCCACCGCCTACGTTGCCCGCCTCAGGTAGAGTAACAGCCAAGACAAACTGTGCCGTAATAGCAGCGTCAATTGCGTTACCACCTTCTTGGAGTACCTGCATTGCAGCATCGGCACTGTAGCTGTCAGGCATGGCAACGGCCTGTTGGCTAAGCCCTACTGTATTGTTGCTAGCACTATCAACAGGGGGATTTGGCGCATGGGAACATGCTGCCACTACTGAAATAAATGCCACTATTACCGAGATAAACCCGACGTTAGCTATCCGCTTTTTCATTACAAACTCCTTGTTACAGACATTGCTAAACCTTTGCGATTAGCAACTGACTTCCAGCAAGCTTTAATCAACGGCATTAACCAAGCATGATCAAGCTTGCTACAAAATAGGCAATAAGCGTAAGTGCGCCCGCAAATAGTGCGTAGGGAAACTGAGTTTTAACGTGCGTTAATACGTCAGTACCTGCTGCTAGCGAAGATACGGCAGTAGTGTCGGAAATAGGTGAACAGTGATCACCAAATATGCCGCCCCCCAAAATAGCGCCAATGACCAGTGAAGGGGGTAACCCTAAACTTTGAATCAACGGCACACCAATAGGAATTAGGATGGCGAATGTGCCCCATGACGTGCCTGTGGTAAACGACATGATCGCTCCGGCAATAAATAGCATGGGAACAATAAGCACTAAAGGAAGATACTCTCCCACTATGCCCGCGACAAACACGCCCGTTCCAAGCACCTTAAGGCTATTGCCTAAGGTTAACGACAGTAACACTATGGTTACTAGAGGAAGTAGTTCACCCATCCCTTTAAAACCAATTTCTACCGCTTCCTTGTGGGTAAAACGTTTGTGGATTAAGAGCAGGCCATAGGCAATGGCAGTGGCTAAAGCAGTAGCGTAAAGTACAGATTTGCTCCCGCTGCCTTCAGACAATACCCCATTACCTGTCCAGAACATGAAGCCAACCATGCTTAATACCATTATTATTAGCGGTACCAACATAAAACGTGCCTTGGTGGCAGGTTCCGTAGTTTGGTTAACCTCTACATGCGTGAGTGCTTTTTCTTCCTCAACCATGGGGCCGTGCACTTTGTCAGCGGAAATAGTGTAGGCCACAATAAGTAAGGTGAAGATAGCGTAAAAGTTAAAAAATACGCTGCCCCATAAAATTGAGGCTGACGAAGCTGGTAGCTCGTATGCATCGAGCAGGCTGAGTATAAATGCCCCCCAGCCGTTCAATAAAATCAAAATGCAAACGGGCGCGCTGGTGGAGTCGATGATGTAGGCTAAGCGCGCGCGGCTCATGCCGAAACGGTCAAACAGACCTCGGGCGAATATGCCGGCAGTGAGCACACTTAAGTTTGATTCTATGAATACAGCGATGCCAGTGAACATGGTCAAGCCGCCAACTTGTTTGCGACTCTTCGCTACCCCTTTGTTTACTAGAAAGTTGACCGTTGCCGTTACTCCGCCAGAGTCACGTATAAATGCGAGCAACGCGCCCACTAGTACAGAGAAAATAAGCACCCGTGTATTGCCAGGACTCGCGGCGGTATCAACCACGCGCTCTATGGCATTAATGGGCGCCATATAGCTGCTAGCGATATCAGCATTTATCAAAATTAACGCTTCCGCGCACAAAACAGCCAGCGCTAATGCGAGTATGACTTCTTTTTTCCAAAAGACGACGGCAATAGCCACAAGAGGGGGGATGACTGACATCCAATCCATACTTCTTTCCAAACTTAAATTTATGTGTGCCTAGGACTTGTTGAGCTTTGATAAGTTACTACGCTCTACTTGCCCTATAGGTATGTCTATTTGCGTAAGAGAATGTGTGATTGCAGTTCAAAGTTGGCGAACATGCTTCTCTCATTTATGCTAGCGTACCGTATTGTGCTTCGTGTTACCAAGGATTAGATAAACATTGTTATTCCAGCAAGTTATTTGTAAAAAACGTGCTTCATTGATGGGCCTTAGCGCTATCTTGTCAGGCATACTCATTTTATTAAGTGCTTCACTGTTTACTGCTAGCGCAACCGCGCAATCTGAAAGTGCTAACGCTTCGAATAATCCTAAGCCCAGCGCTGATGCCGAAACAATTCGCGCTGTAAAAAACATGCTCGGGCAAAAAATCATTTTGGATTTTCGCTATTTCTGTGAAGACAATACGCCGTCTTCGCGCTGCCGTACGCCCATGACCGTAATTCCACCGTCACTTTTAAATGTGCTTAGTACGCACAACATCGGCGGTGTTATTTTGTTTTCAGAGAACATTCAAAATACCGAGCAGTTAATTACGCTCAATTACACCATGCAGCAGCATATGGTAAAAGCAGGTCGTCAGCCGTTGTTTATTGCTGTCGATCAAGAAGGGGGCAGAGTAGCAAGGTTGCCTTCAGACATGCTCTCGCCGTTTGCGGGTAACATGGCCATTGGCGCCACTTTTCATCAGCGAGGCAGCGCATTTGCGCAAAGTGTGGCATCGCATATTGGGCAAACGCTTTTACCGCTGGGAATAAACACCAATTTTGCGCCGTCGGTTGATGTAAATAGCGAGCCGAAGAACCCCGTTATTAACGTACGCAGCTTTTCGGAAAACCCAGAGCAGGTAGCCGCACTCGGGCAGACATTTGTCAGTGCTATGCAAAGTACAGGTGTAATGAGTGCTATCAAACATTTTCCAGGCCATGGTGATACCCATGTAGATAGCCACAGTGGCTTGCCGCAAGTAACGCATAGCAAAGCGCAAGCTATGGCGGGTGACATCCTTCCTTTTGCGAATATCATTAATAGTGCAACGCCTCCTGCAATGGTAATGAGTGCACACATTCAGTACCCGTCTTTAGACGATACGACAATTATTGATAAGCATGGTAAGTCACAAATAGTTCCTGCTACTTTGTCGAAGAAGATACTAAGCAATTTGCTTCGCAACCAATTAGGATATCAAGGCCTTATCGTTACTGACGCGTTAGACATGGCAGGTATTACTCAGTTTTTCTCCCATGAAGAAGCATTAGTCAGTGCATTCAGCTCAGGTGCTGATATTGCGCTTATGCCGTTCACCATAAGAAACCAAGACGACATAAAAAAGTTCGCGTTACTTTTGGATAATGCAGCAAATCGAATGTCGGAAAGCGCTTTTTTGAAAGCGTCTCATAATCGTATTATTAAGGCAAAACAGCGCTTTGCTTTGCAAAGTTTTATTTCCAAGCCCATGTCATGGTGGCTCAATGAAGCGAAAGAAAATGCTTCAATGAATAACCCTAACAGTTTGAAAAACAGAGGAATTCAAATTGAGAAAGCGCTTTCTAAATCGTCAGTTTCTGTACTCTTCGGGAAGGATGAGTTGCCAATAACTTCAAATCGCTGGTTGGCGCTTATGCCAGACGCAGCAAGATGTTTAGCATTTGAAGCCGCGCTTACACGCGCACGTTCCAACTTCAACAATAAGACTCTGGAGTTTGCGTGTTTGCCGTTAACTGCGTTACCTAAAACCCAATTAGCAATGAATCTACTAAAACAAGCTGACGTGCTAGTGGTTGGTAATATTAGTCCGCTACATGCTAACTATGAATTAGGAGGAGTTGATTTACCTGAGCATGTGAAACGACGCGCAAGCGAGACTGAGGTGATGGCATTTAGCAAAAAAATAATGGTTGCTGCGAAAGCACAGAATAAAACCGTGGTCTTTGCTCCACTGCGCATGCCATATAAAGCGCATGACGTGAAAGAGCTAGCCGATGTTGCTATTGCTACATTTAGTTATGCGGTGAACATTACACAGCAAAGTGACAAAGAAAATCAGCACGTTACGAGCTATAGTCTTAATGCATTGGTTGATGTATTACTTGGTAGCGCGCTCGCTGAGGGACGTTCACCTGTTTCGTTGAAATAGGTGGCCACGCGAAAGCAGAGACCAAAACCAAAGATATTGCCCATTTAAGTGCGAACAAAGAGCTAAGCCAAAAGTCATTTCAAAAGCCATTTCAAAAGCCATTTTAAAAGGAGTTATCGTGAATACAACAAATACATCAGGCGCTACGCAAACGTCATTAGTCGATACGGTATTAAGTGCGTTGTTCCCTTTTGTTCCGCTCCTTGTCGCTATTGTATTGGTAATAAGTGTGCTCATTGCACTGCACTACCTTCTGCTAGCCAAGCAGAGCCATCTTACTAGTGAGCAGAAGTTACCTCGCCAAGTAGGAATGTTGGTACTTACTATCATTGGATCTGTCGTAATTGCGATGACGCTCCCTGTAAGTGAGAGTACTAGAAATCAGGTCATTGCACTTATCGGCGTACTTATATCAGGTGTGATTGCCTTTTCTTCTACCACCATGGTAGGGAATTTGATGGCGGGGATCGTACTTCGTGTAAATCGTCCGTTTAAAGTGGGTGACTTTATCAAGGTAGAAGGCTACAGCGGTCGCGTTACCGAAATGGGCTTGCTCGATGTGGAGATTCAGACTGAGAGCAGAGAGCTTATTGCCTTTGCCAATACGCTGATGGTGAATTCGCCCGTTTCTGTGACCAGAGCGTCTGGCGCAATTGTTAGTGTAGATATCAGCTTAGGTTACGATATACATCACAGCATTATTGAAAAGCACTTACTTGTTGCAGCTGAAAATGCCCAGCTGTCAGAGCCATTTGTACAAGTGGTTGGGTTAGGCGACTTTTCAGTAAGTTATCGCATTTCAGGTCTACTAACTGAAGTGAAGAGTTTGCTGAGCGCGCGCTCAAGGCTTCACAAAGCCGTACTCGACGCTTTGCATAATGCCGATATTGAAATTGTTTCTCCTAGCTTTATGAACCAACGCCCCCAGCCTGACGGTTTGAAAATGATAGCTAAATCGCCTGCACACACTAAGCAAGAAGAAGCATCTCCTGAAGACGTTATTTTTGACAAGGCTGAAGAGGCAGAGCAAAAAGAAAAAAGTAAAGAAACGCTGATGCAGACGATCGCCGATATTGATGCAAAAATCGCTGAGAGTGACGGCGAAAACAGAGATGAGCTTAAACATCAAAAAGCCACCGCTGAAGCTCAGCTCGCAGCTTTGGTAAAAACAAAAAATGAAGAAGGTTAGTTTTTACTAACTTTTTTAGCTTCCATTAAATCTGGGGCTATGCGGGTGTGAGTATTTACTTACACATTATGTGGTAAGTTTAGTATCGCTAACACTTCCTCCACATTTACCTTGATATGATACCTCAAATTCTCAAAGCTAAAGGTGTTTATCTGTCGATCAATCCGTGTCGTCGTAAAGCAAATAGGCCTTTCGTCTTTCTCTAAATTTATTTAAATCTTTCTGCCAACTTTGGCGAATTTCTGTAGGCGTTTTGCCAGTCTGAATTTGAATTCGTAGTGCATCAGTGCCCGCTAATTTGTCGAAGAAATCTGGGCGAGTAAAGAAGGTTTCTTCAGAGGCATTACTGGCGCTGATCATCTTGTTATATTCAGAAAAACGAGAATAGGCATCTATCAATGTAGCGATATCTAAGCCACTAATTGGTGAGCGCTTGTGAGTTGTTTGCTTAGAGTCAGAGCCTTCAAAGATCGTTGGATCAGCATAAGAAAAGACATGTGCACTTAGCAGAGTATTTTCATGTTTAGGGTGGGGCGCTGCGCTATTTGCATTTACCGGTATCTCGGTTTTACCAAATTCAACAAACGGGTGGCCAATAAGTTGGAAGGGAAAGTCAGTGCCGCGACCTATACTCACGTCGGTGCCCTCAAAAAAGCACAGCGTTGGGTAAAGGAGTATCGATAAATCGTTTGGCAGATTAGGGCTAGGGGCTACGGGCAATGAATAATGTGCAGTGCGTTGATAATCCTGCACTGGGACAACGGTAAGCTTAGCGTTGTCATAACTGCTCACGTCAATATCTAACCACTGTTCCCCCACAATCATTTGAGCAAGTTCGCCCAAGGTCATACCGTGTAAGACGGGAATAGGATGCATGCCAATGAACGACGAAAATTCAGATTGAAGTACTGGGCCGTCAACATAACGGCCGTTAGGATTTGGCCTATCTAACACGATAACGTCGATATTACGCGCAAAGGCCGCCTCCAACACATAGTGCAAGGTGCTTAAATAGGTATAAAAGCGTACGCCTACATCCTGAATATCGAAAACAATCACATCGATGCCATCCAACATGTCGGGGGTAGGCTTTTTGGTTGCGCCGTAAAGGGAGTGAATAGGTATACCGGTTTTAGCATCAATATTGCTATCTACTTTTTCGCCGGCGCCTTTGTCTCCTCTAAATCCGTGCTCCGGCGACATAATACTTACAACATTAACACTGCGTTGAAGAAGGGCATCAAGCAGATGCTGATTGCGCTGGCTTGTCTTTATCTTATTTTTTTGTGCAGCCAAGCTGTTGCTCGATTCGCGCTCTTCAGGCTCAATCGTGCTAGAAGGCAATGCGCTGTGGCTCGAAACCAACGCGCTTTGGTTTACCACCAAACTAACCCGTTTACCTGCTAGCAAGGGCAGGTATTTCGAATAGCGTTCAGCGCCTACAGTAAACGGCTTAGTGCTTGATACAGGCTGCTTTTCTATTAGTGTAGGATGCTTCGCGTTGCCACCTGTATCACTTGTATATACATGTGTAGATAAGCTTTGCTGTGCACAGCCGTTAAGCGATAAGCTAATTAGTGCTGAAGATAGTATTGCAATGAATGCGCTCGACGTTAGGCGTCTAAAAACCTTGTTCAATGTGACCGAAGTTAAAACTTTCATAGCATTAGGCTACCGTGGTTATTCGCTTTTATTCACGGCGGAACGTAAATACCCACCGCTAGCATCTAATTGAGCGGCGGCCTGCTCGGCAGATTGCCCCGTTAATACCATTAAAATAGCAACTTTAGCTTTGTTGTTACACGCACTAAGCGCTGCTAAAGCAGCATTTTCACTGCAGTCCGTAGCCTGCATAACTATGCGAAGCGCACGGGCTTTTAGTTTTTCGTTAGTGGCATTCACATCTACCATTAAGTTTTGATAGGTTTTCCCCAGCTTAATCATTGTGCTGGTGCTAATCATATTAAGAATTAGCTTTTGCGCCGTACCCGACTTCATGCGCGTACTGCCAGTAAGTGCCTCAGGACCAACAACTGGGCATATAGCTACATCAGCATGGGTAAAAATATCGGCGTTAGGGCTACATGCAATAGCGCCAGTAAAGCAGCCAAGCGAACGGGCATATTCCAGTGCGCCACTTACATAGGGTGTACGACCGCTTGCCGAAATACCAATAACGGTATCGTTGTGGTTTAAGGACAGCGCTAGAAGATCAGCACGCCCCGCGTCGACGTCATCTTCTGCACCTTCTACGGCGTGCTGAATGGCTTTTTCACCGCCAGCTATCACGCCAACAACCAGTTCATCAGGCACGCTAAACGTGGGGCGGCACTCTACCGCATCAAGTATGCCCAGCCTGCCGCTGGTCCCCGCGCCTATATAAATAAGCCTGCCACCATTTTTAATGCTAATGGTTGCAGCATCCACCGCTTTTCCAATTGGCGGAATTTGCGAGGTAACTGCGTTTGCCACTTTCGCGTCTTCGTTGTTAATGCGGGCAAGAATGCCTTCCGTGCTTAGCGTGTCTATATCGAGGGTGTCTGGGTTTCTGCCTTCGGACACAATTTTATTCAGTGACTGGGCTAATTCGTTAACGGTGGGTTTATTACCTGCCGCTTCATTGTCAGTACTGACTGTATTTTTAATACTGGCGTTGGCGGATGATTCTGAAGTAGAAGAATTGTGCGAAGACATTAAAAACCTTGGGGCAACGAAATTGTGATAATGAGCTAGCGCAAAGCATAACGGTATTTTATGCCATAAGAAACCTTGCGTTAGATGGTACGTTTTTCATTATTAATCCTGCGCAGCTAATACGTTTCTCGTGGTACACTTTGGCTTTCGATATTCTTTCTCATTAAACATTTAAGGAACGTGTTTTTCTGTGAGCCGACAAACGCAAGCTATCATTCATGCTGATGCCCTTTTACATAATTTTAAAGCCCTTGCTGCTTTAGCGCCCTCAAGTCAGTCTATGGCGGTAGTAAAGGCCGACGCTTATGGTCATGGAGCAGTAAATGTAGCGCGCATTCTTCAGCATGTTTCTTCGCGTTTTGCCGTAGCAATAATTGAAGAAGCCATTGCGCTTCGCGACGCGGGAATTTCTGCGCCTATTGTGGTGTTAGAAGGGGCACATCAGGCAAAAGAGTGCCAAATGGCATTTCAGCATAACTGTATATTAGTTATGCACTGCGAAGAACAGCTTACGTGGTTAGAAAGCTGCCCCGAACAGCAGCGCCCGCATATTTGGCTTAAAGTGGATAGCGGCATGCACCGGTTGGGTTTTGCCCTTTCCGATATCGAAGGGATTGCTGATAAGTACAATCATTTACTTAGCGAGCAAACGGTTATTGCTACGCACTTTGCGTGCGCTGACGATGTAGATAATAACTTTACCAACACGCAAATCGATGCGTTCAAACAAGTAGCGAGTAAATTGGGCTTGCCAACCAGCGTGGCTAATTCTCCCGCCACGGTAAACTGGCCTGCAAGTCGAAATGCTTGGAACCGTTTAGGTGTGGGGGTTTATGGTGGTGCCGTTTCTACCTCACAAAATCTCGACATTGAAATCTACCCTGCCATGACACTTCGCTCCAGTGTATTAGCGGTACGAACCATACCGGCAGGAGAGGGAATTGGTTATGGTCAAACCTGGGTAGCAAGTAAGCCCAGCAAAATTGCAACCGTTGGCATTGGTTATGCCGATGGCTATCCAAGGCACTGCAAAAACGGTACGCCGGTAATGATTAGAGGTAAACGCGCCTATTTAGCTGGCCGCGTTTCTATGGACATGATCACAATCGATGTAACTCATATCGACAACGTCGCGGTGGGCGATGAAGTTGAACTCTGGGGGCAGAATGTGCCAATTCAGGAAGTTGCGGCTAATGCTGACACTATCGACTACGAATTAATGACCCGCGTTTCTCAACGGGTGCCGCGCATTGTAAAATACCTTTAACTTTCAAAGCAGTGCCAATTTGGCCAATCTTTATATAAGTTTTAATAAAGCACTATTCATTAAAAGAATGAGACTTTTACCCCCATTTTGAGCCTATACTGTATCGGCTTGGTTGCGGGATTGCGGTGAATGTTTCGCCTCCAACTGTGCTGAGCAACAACTCATAAGTGAGGTTTGTATGCGTACTTCGTTTTCTCGTCCAAGAGTGAACCGTGGAGTAGTAAGTCGACCGTCAAGACCTGTTCAGAAGAAGCAATAGGTTTGTTGTAGGCGTCTAGGAATACAAATAAAAGATACAAGAAAGCCCGGTTAGGTTGTGCCTAACCGGGCTTTTTATTTGTTGCCCTAATCATCGCTGCTGTCTCTTTTTGAGGGGAGTAACAGCGAAAATTTATGACCGAATGGCAAAGACTGGCTGAATAAATTTAGCTGTTTTGTGCGCGAAGCTCGCTGTCTAAGCACTGTTCTAGGCTGTTTTCAGCACGTTTTTCCATGTGATTGGTATCGGCGTTGTTTGACTCAGCGTTTGCCTTTTTTGATTCAGATTCGCCTTGCACTGGGAAGTAACGCTCTGGTCTATGGTTAAGCGAAATAACCATGTTCAAACAAAATGCCGCTAAAATTGAAATCAGCACTAAAGGCCAAGCGATGAAAAACAGAGCACTAAGTAATATACAGCTATCGACGGTTAGCTGGAATGTACCGGCTCTAATATTGAAACGCTGTTGTAAATAGAACGCCATAATACCAACGCCACCAAGGCTTGAGCTATGACGAAACATCATCAGCATACCTACACCAATTAAAATACCGCCAAATACCGCCGCAAAAAATGGGTTTACGTGGCTAATATCCACAAACGCTGGAATTTGCTCGGTTAGTACAGAAACCGTGGTGACGGATATAAAGGTGTTAATGGTGAAACGCTTGCTAATTTGCGTCCAAGCTAGGGTGTAAAACGGTAAGTTAATCAGAAAGAATAGCAAGCCGAAGTCCATATCTACGGCATAAGTACCTAATAGCGCTAAGCCTGCCGCGCCACCTACCATTAAGTCTTGAGACTGAAATAAATATACGCCAAAAGCAACAAACAAGCCGGCGCTTATCAGGGCGAAAACATCCTCGATGACACTGTGTTTTGTTTTTTGCATAAGAAAAAGTTTGCGTTAAGAAGACACAGCGTAATTATACGTTTACAACACAGTAGGTTACAGCGAGATGAAAAGTTAACTCGGTGCGATAAATGGCGGAAGGTAAGTTTGCCTTTACGACTTTTAGCGCACCGGTGAATAGGGTGTTGCGTCGATGTAAACGTTGCACCAAGCTGGTTCACATAAAACGCAAAAAGTAGAGGAAGCTGCTAGGGATTTTGATTACTCAACAATAGAGAATACAACGGTATCTTGCTTATTAAACTCTACACTGCATTTCATAATGCCTAAGTGTAGAGGGCTATATGCTTCAATTTTGCTGCCATTTGCAACAAACTCTGTATCCCACAACAATAAGTTTGCAGTATCTAGCTGGCGTTCGACACTTTTTTTCGATACGCCAGGCGTAAAATTATCGCAGAGAATTATGACTTCGCGCCTTGCTTCTATCCAATAAAACGTCGTAGTGATCAACAGTGCTATTGCCGCTATTGCAACAACATCAGCAATAATGGAACGCTTCATGGCCTGCACGTGCTACTTCTCCTCTACTTCCTTACACTATTCATTTAAAACCTTGCCGCAAAAAATATCGCAACGACAAGGCGCACTTATATAAAGTGCAATTAGGTGGTTTGGATCAAATCCCACTTATTGCCAAACTTATCTCTAAAGATGGCTACCGTACCATACACTTCTTCCCGAGGGGTTTCTAAAAATGCCACCCCTTTGCTTTGCATGGCATTGAAGTCGCGCCAGAAGTCGTCAGTATTCAAAATTAAAAATACTTTATCGGCGGCTTGGCTGCCAATGAGTGCCCTTTCTGTGTCATTTTTTGCTTGCGCCAACAACAGGCTCGTAGCACTGTGTGGTGGGGTTACCAGAACAAAACGCGAGTTTTCGCCGGTTACTTTGTCTTCGGTTAAGGTAAAGTTTAAAACCGTGGTGAAGTATTCAACGGCACTGTCGTAGTCGTCTACAAAAAAAGTAATGGCCGAGAGGTTTTGCGTCATAAATCAGGATCACTTTGAAAGTTAAGCTAAGTTAGCTGCGCATACTACCTAAAAGCTGACTGAGCTGAAATGCGGGTTGTCAGTTATTGCATGAAGTTGAGCGATTTCATTAAGCGCAATATTTTGCTTGGTTTTGTCGATGGACATTTGAATACACTCTGTGGCCACGTCGTTGTGTTTATCGATAACTGTGGTCAGTGCTGTACCGTTTATCGTATTCCCGTCTTTTAATACCACGCTCACTTCAAGCTCATACATACAGGCAATTTCGATGTAGTCGTAAAGCTGGCACGCTATGTTCACATATTCTCCTATTCACTGTTCAAGTGGCGACCAATTAGTAGAGTAGACCTGACGTTCACAGCAAAACTTTCCGCATCTACCGCGCATACTTAGCACTTCACTTTCCACAATAAAGGACCAATGTTTAAATGCCGTCGCCTTGCGGGGGGCGATTAATTTGCATGAGTCACTTCACAGAAGTCTGACCTTAACAAATGATCTTTTTTTAAGGTTTGCTCAGTATTGTTAGTACTGAAGGATTTATTTTGGTGCGCGATACACCTAAGCGCTTGAACGCCCCTCATGTTTCTTAGAGGCATTTTTTAGCAAAGGGTTCCCGCCAAAAATTCAATACAGGAACAGTAATGAACAAGCTACTATCCGCATTTTCTTTAGTTTCAATAGCCTCGTGCACCTCAAGCTTCGCAAATGCCGACGAACTTCCCTTTAATTTAAGCGGTCATGTTAGGGTTAACTACGGGCATCAAGACTGGCAAATTCCCGAGTTTAGAGATGGTTTCGAATTTGAATCATTCAAACTTGGCGTGTCGGGTGAGTCAGATCAATTTAGCTATAAAGCCGAATATCGATGGTACGAAAACACAGACTTCGACACAGTAAGGTTCGCCGACCTGACTTATCATTTCGATGAGCAAACCGAGATTACAGCAGGTATAACCCAAACACCGTTTGGTTTGCAGCCCTTTGCCAGTAACAACTTTTGGTTCTCGGTAAATTATTATCTTGGCTTCGAAGATGATTACGATGCTGGGGTGAAAATAAACCATGATTGGGGTAACTGGGATTTTCAAGCCGCCTATTTTATGAACGACGAGTACAACGATGCCGCTGAGTTTGGGCGCTATTCGTTCGACGTGGCGGACGACGGTGAATATCGAAATAAAGAAGACGGCCAATACAATTTACGTGCTAACTACACGGCAAACTTTATTCGCGGAGGCACTACCGATATTGGCGTGTCTTACCAATACGGCAACATCTTAAACCTGGATACCCTGGACGATGGTGATATGAATGCCTATGCCGTGCATATGCGCCATACCCAAGGCGACCTAAAAGTCGAACTGCAGTATATCGATTATGAATACGATTTGGCTGCACCAGAAGGGCAAGCAGACGATCGCATAGCGCTATCCTCTTTCACCTTCCCGTTCTTAGCCGCGGCCGACGGTAAAACCTATTCAGCAAACCTTGTGTACTCTGTGCCTTATAAGTTTACTCACATAGAATCACTTACTTGTTACTCAGAGTACAGCGTGGCAGAAGGTGAAGGAAGTGAAGGGAAAAACTCGTCCCAGTGGATAAACGGCTGTAGCTTTGGCTGGGATAAACTGTTTGTATATGTAGATAGTATCCAAGGCAAAAACATGTGGTTCTCAGGCGGTCCGGGCGTGGGACTCGACTTAGGTGGTAGACAAGAAACTACCCACCGCCTGAACATAAACCTTGGTATTTACTTCTAATCACTAACAGGACTTTGACATGCGATTACTATTAATAGCGACATTTATACTAGCGCTAGTTCCAATGCAAAGTTTTGCCCATGCGTGGATGAAACTGCGAATAGCGACCACAGAGTATGCCCCTTATACGTCAACTGATATGCAGCACGACGGTTATATCAATCACATAATCGCTGATGCGTTTTTAGAGACGGGCGTTGTGGTTGAGTTTGTATCTTTACCCTGGGAAGAAGCGCTTGAAGCAACGCTGAAAGGCGAATACGACGCCATCTCATACGGCAATTTTGTGCGCGCCCGGGAAAGTGAGTTTTTCCACAGTAACCCTATTAGTGCGGAAAGCTTGGTGTTTTATGTTAATGCTGAAAAGGGCCCTGATACTTGGGCTGAATTAAGCGACTTAAAAGACCTAAAGATGGGCGTAACAGAAGGGTATTTATACAACGATGAACTTGCCGCTTACATTAAAAGCAGCAGTAATGTTGTGGAAAGTGCCACAGATAAAGATAATTTACAGGCGCTGATTGACGGTAAAATTGACGTTTTTCCCATTGATGAGTTAACAGGATGGTACTTGCTTCAGCGTGATTTCGATAGTGGCGACCGCAGAGATGTGATGCCCATTAAGCCGTTTATCTCAACTGTAACCACGCATCTGTTAGTGCATAAAGGCGAAAGTGACAGTCAGCTTATTCTGTCGCTATTTAATAAAGGGTTAGAAGAGTTAACGCTGGACGGAAAACTGACCCGCTTTAAACGCCTTCTAAAAGAAGGCTACTATCAGCATCCGCAGAAAAAAGTGAATTTTGACAGACGTTAGCTGGCGTTTCAGGCCTAAGGGGCTATATAAAAGCCCCGCTGGCTAAACGCCAAAGGCATAGTAAATTAAACTAAAAGGGCAGTGCGATAATAAAAATAATCTATATACTTCAGTGCACATAATACTGATGTAATGGTTATTTCCTAATGCGCAGCCCTTTATTTGTGCGACTTTACGGGCGTGGTCGTTTTCGCTCGCTGTTGAGCACATGCCTTCTGCTAATACTCGTTGTTATTTCCCCGCTAGCCAATGCGTCGAGTGATGAAATAGCCTTTGATGTCTCTGGCTCGTTTAGAGTGCGCTACGAGTCGTTGAATAACCCTATATTTCCAACATCATCAGCTGCACGAGAACAAAGTAATCAGCGTCTTTCAACACGCTTTATCGTGAATTCTACGGTAAGTTATCAAAACCTCGCGGCAACGATCGAAATACGTGACTCGCGAGTATTTCTTGACGAAAACGATCCAACGCTAACGGCCAATCAGGTTAATACACTAGAGCCTACACAGTTTTTTATCACCTACAAACCTGAACGAGAATCTAGCTTATACGAAGTGTCTGCGATAAAGGTAGGGCGTATGGAGCTCGACTACGGTAGTCGCAGGCTATTGGCCAAAACAGCCTATCGCAATGCCACCAATAGCTATGATGGAATTGTGGTGGAAGCAAGAGTTGCAGATTGGCAAGCACATGGCGTGTACGTGCTGCCGGTATCTCGCTTTCCTACTGACAGTGAAAGTCTGGACGGGAACGAACGCGCGTTCGACAAAAGCTTTAGCGAACGAAAATTATTTGGTGTGTACGCTGCGTCAAAAGACAACAACGTCAAGCTGCAAAGCTACTGGTTAAAAGAAGACGATAGTGAAGCGCTTGCCACCAGAAACCGTGATCTGTACACATTGAGTGTGGACTATACCCAGCCTTTCGATAATGGCCTGATAACAAATATAGAGGTGGTGGGGCAAACGGGAACTTCTTTTCAAACCGCATCTGCTAACGATACAGACGAGAAAGACGTTCGTGCATATATGCTGTTTGGTTATGTTGGGAAACAGATTACAGACAACACCTTTCTTAGAGCTGAAGTTGACTATATCAGTGGCGACAACGACACAAGCGATGACACAATCTCTGACTTTGATACCTTATACGGCGTGCGACGTTTTGATTTCGGACCTACTGATGTATATCAGGCTATGCCACGTAGAAACCTAAAAGCAGTGGGGCTTCGAAGCGTGTCTAAGCCAGCAAAAGCGCACAATATTATGCTTGGTTACAAAGCCATGTGGTACCAAAAAGCACCTCAAGACGTGGACAGTTTCATTGGCCATCAAGTGGAAGCTCGCTGGCGTTATCAAGTGCGACCCGAGTTGCGATTAGTGCTAGGTGGAGCCTACCTCAAAAAAGGAGAGGGTTTTGCGCGTGGAGATTACAGCGACAACAGCGCCTTTTTATTCACTGGCGCTTTGTATACCTTTTAAAATCTCCGGCTAAATAGCCCGCGTAAACTGGGTACAGCTGCTTACACTACAAGCCTTGCAGATGAGCGCGTACTCTCTTTTCTGTTTATTATATTACTGATATGGTTAACGGCTATTTTGAAATGCCCATTTAGAGGTTGCCTTGTCGTATTCAGCTGAAACATCGTTTTTTGCCCGTTGTATTGCACTATTAAAATTACTCGGCCCGGGTGTGCTTATGGCAACAGCGGCGGTAGGCGGTAGTCACTTAGTAGCATCAACTCAAGCGGGGGCGAAGTTTGGTTGGCAGTTAGCGCTGCTTATATTGGTAGTTAACTTACTCAAATACCCATTCTTTAGAGCAGGTGTTAGCTACACCATCAGTACAAAACAAACCCTTCAGCAAGGGTACTTGGGAATGGGACGACGATATTTGGCCATTGCCTTGGGTTTGAATACCATTGCGTCGGTGGTCAATGCTGCAGCGCTGTTGTTGTTTGCTGCAAGCTTATTGTCGTATTTTATTCCTTTCGATATCGCCATAACGTTGTCAGCTTCAGTGGTTTTGGCACTTATTTTAATCATTCTACTCGCTGGCCATTTTGAAGGATTGGACAATATCGCCAAAGGCATAATGGGCGTGCTTGTGGTGGCGACTGTAGCCGTATTCGTGGTGGCATTAAGCAATTATTCTGCTTCACCAGCACCTGCCGTGGCACCGCCTTCGCCTTGGACGCTCGCTACATTAGGCTTTTTAGTCGTCACAATGGGGTGGATGCCCGCACCTATTGAAATATCGTCCATTACTTCACTTTGGTTAAAGCGGCAGTGCAAGGGGCAAGCCGTAACACCAAAGTCGGCCCTTTTCGATTTTAATTTAGGTTATGCAGTGACGGTGCTACTCGCATTGTTGTTTTTGGGCTTAGGTGCATTAATTTTGTATGGCAGCGGTACAGAGCTAAGTACCAGCGGTATCGGCTTTTCCCATCAGCTAATTAGTATGTACTCATCAACCATTGGACAGTGGGCGCATTGGCTTATCGCACTGGTTGCATTTTTGTGCATATTTGGTTCGGCGCTAACCGTTTACGATGGTTATGCGAGGGTGGTTGCTGAAGCAATAGCGCTTCTTTTTAACAAAGACAAAAACGCACGAAATACGCTGGTAACGCCGGTGTTGCTGTTTATGGCAGTGGCGAGTTTTATTATTGTGTTGTTCTTTAAATCTGCGCTATTGGCAATGTTAGGCTTTGCGATGACGCTGGCCTTTGTTACTACTCCAATGTTTGCTTGGCTTAACCATAAGCTTGTGGCACAAACCAAGCTTCATCAAGACGCCGCACCAAACGTGGTAGTGAAGCTGCTTAGCTATTTAGGCCTAATCTATCTATTTGGGTTTCTAATGGTGTTTATATGGTGGAAGTGGTTTAGCTAGCCACTTCCTACCGTAACGAGAGCGCAGAGCACTTTAGGTGCTTCGCAAGTCTCGCCTTAGTAAATTAGTTTAATTACGCGCACCTATGCGAGCCCAAGCGCAATACTCATCTATACTGTAGATGACATCGTTTGAGGAGTTCGCAGCTTGGTGCGTGGCAAAAAACTATTTCCTTCCACCCTTTTATTATGGGGTAAGCGTATCATGCTGCTTTCGCTTGTGAGTGCGGCAATGTGGGGCTGTTCAAAAGAACCGCAGCAAACTATCCACTGGCACAATGCTTACGACATTGAGCGCGAACTTCATCTTTTGGGGCAGCAAGAAGACCCTCGCGAAATCTACAAAAGGCTTCAAGGTATTAAGCAACAGGCTTCGCTACAGCTTTCTCAAATGCGTGAAGCAGGTAATCAGGACCCATTATTTAGGGAATGGTTGGAGTCGCTACGCATTAGCTTATCGTTAGCTCCTTTGTACGGCGATACCATTGAAACGTGTAGCGTGTGGCAAGGCGCCATGGAAGACGCTTGGGGAGTGGGAATAGTGCAGTTTAATGAACGAGCCAAACTCGTGTGGCGGGTAATGGTGGCTACCTGCAACGCACGAGTTCGCTCGGTATAGTACTAGGTTTTACTTAGTATAAACGGGGCGAGCCGCTGTTAGCGTTGCCACTTTATCTATCACTTGCTGTACTACTGCATTGTCTTCTGGCGCTGTTAACACATCACAAATCCAATGGGCTAATTGAGCACAGTCTTCTTCACTAAAATTGCGTGAAGTGACCGCAGGTGTGCCAATTCGAATACCACTTGTAACGAATGGCGACTGCGGATCGTTGGGTACTGTGTTCTTATTTACCGTTATATTCACGCTATTTAATATCGCGTCGGCTTCTTTCCCCGTCATTCCTTTACTTACAAGACTTAGCAGGAACATGTGGTTGTCGGTTCCATTAGATACTACGTCGAAGCCACGCTTCATAAATACATCAGCCATAGCTTGTGCATTAATGACTACCTGCTTTTGATAAGCGCGGAACTCTGCTGTCATGGCTTCTTTAAGCGCTACCGCTTTTGCGGCAATAACGTGCATAAGTGGGCCACCCTGAATGCCAGGGAAAATTAATGAATTGAATTTCTTTTCAAGCTCGGGGTTTGACTTACACATAATAAGCCCGCCACGAGGGCCACGCAGTGTTTTATGGGTAGTAGTAGTAACCACGTGAGCCGCGTTAATTGGCGAGGGATAAACACCGGCCGCAACAAGGCCTGCAACATGTGCCATATCTACGAGTAAATACGCGCCTACGCTATCAGCGATGTCTCTAAACTTCTGCCAGTCGACCACGCGAGAGTAAGCAGAAAAGCCCGCTACAATCATTTTTGGTTTGTGCTCTTGAGCCAGGACTTCTACTTGGTCATAGTCAATTTCGCCAGTTTCTGTGTTCAAGCCATACTGAATCGCGTTGTATAGTTTTCCCGAGAAGTTAGGCTTTGCACCGTGTGTGAGGTGCCCACCGTGATCAAGGCTCAACCCAAGAATGGTATCGCCAGGGTTTAATAGCGCCATATAAACTGCAGTATTCGCTTGAGAGCCAGAGTGAGGCTGCACATTCACATAGTCAGCTTCAAACAATGCTTTAGCTCTGTCGATAGCAAGCTGTTCTACTTTGTCCACCGCCTCGCAGCCACCGTAATAGCGCTTGCCCGGATAGCCTTCTGCATACTTATTAGTTAGCTGACTGCCTTGCGCCTGCATAACCGCTTTGCTGGTGTAGTTCTCCGATGCAATCAGTTCAATGTGATGTTCTTGGCGTTTGTTTTCTTGCGCAATAAATGCTGCGATATCTGGGTCTTGATCGTGAAGGTGCTGGTTAAGTGGGTTCATGCTGGCTCCTAAATGTCATTATTTTGTATCTGATACTAGGAGTGTAAAAAGAATAAATAAAATTAATAAAAATATGGCATTATAATTTTATTAAATGGCCTTGTGAGCAAGTTTGGCATCAGTAAGGCAAAACAGCAGGCAAAGCTAATAGAGAGGTGTACAGCAAAGTAATGAAAAACTTATCGATAGATTTTCTGCGTTCGTTCGTGCTTATTGCACAGACGGGTAGCTACACTCAATGTGCCGAGCAGCTTCAGCGCACACAGCCTGCCATTAGCTTACAGATAAAAAAACTAGAAGAAATGATTGGGGAAAAGCTATTTTCCCGCGACAAAAACCGCTTGGCACTGACTGGCGCTGGTAGTCGCTTATTGTCGTATGGTGAAAAGATAGTGGCTCTTAACGATCAGGCTATGGCCGAATTCGGCAAGCCGCAGGTTACGGGAAATATTCGGTTAGGCATTCCCAGCGAATTTAGTACAACGCTTATGCCTAAAATTATTCGGCGGTTCACGCAAACCTATCCGGAAATATCGCTAGAGGTGCATTGTGCGCTAAGTAAAGACTTACTTAGTGAGCCGCTTAAAAGTCAGTTAGATTTAATTCTTTCGCTACAAGAAACACCAGATCCTCAGCAAGACGGCTACATCATTTCAGATCAACTGGTATGGGTGGGGAGTCAGCGCTTTGTAAATAGCGTGCCTGTTAAACTGCCTATTATTGCTGCGCCGTCGCCATGTATTTACCGCAAGCGAGCAACCAATCTGTTATCGGCTATCAAAAAACCGTGGCAGGTGGTGTATACCATTGCTGACTTAAATGGCATACAAACGGCGATTAACGAAGGGCTGGGCATAACCGTTCTTGCAAAGAGTTCAGTGCCACCTGGTCTACACGTTTTATCTAATTCAGAAAGTTTACCCGAGCTTGGGCATGTGGGTGTTTGTTTAGTTAACCCTCAGAAAGTGTCATCGAAAGCGATTAGCTTGCTTACTGAAACCATTACCAACGAAGTCGCAAACTTTTAACAGGAAATAGCAGGGGATAGCTAGCGCGCTTGCTAAACAACAACAAGGCAAGCGCACCGAGAGGAGTAACAGCTTTTCAATAAAGGCCGTCTATGCCTTTTTAACAAATTGTGCAGTTAGCATCATTTCGCCAGCACCATCTACTTTACAATCTAGCTGGTGGTCTTTGGCATCTTTCACATGACGGATAACGGCTTTGGTACCAATTTTAAGTACCAATGAACTGCCTTTTACCTTCAAATCTTTTGCTAACGTAATTTTGTCGCCGGCTACTAACGGTGTTCCGTTGAAGTCTTTTGCTGAGACTTCCTCTTCTACCTCGTTCGGGTTCCACTCGTGTCCACATTCAGGGCAAATAAGTAGAGGCTGATCTTCGTATACATATTCTGATTGGCAATGCGGGCAAGGAGGTAACGACATGTGGAATTCTCTTAAAGTACTAAATTAAAGCGCTCGGGTCATAAAGTGGCTGTTGGGATCGATTGAGTAACTGCCAAATGGACCGCAATCAACAAAACCAAACTTTTTGTATAGGGTTCTGGCCGCTAAAAAGTAGTCTTGCGTTCCTGTTTCTAAACTTACCGAACTAAACCCTTTCATTTTCGCATGTTCTAGGGCAAAAAGTAATAACTGAGACGCTACACCGCATCCTCTAAACGGCTTGGCTGTGCGCATAGATTTTAGCTCGGCGCTATGTGTATCAAGGGTTTTAATAGCGACGCAGCCCGCAAGCTGTTGCTGCTTCCAGCCACTAAAAAAAGTAATGTTCGAAGCTTTTAGTGCTTCAACATTTAATGCATGTACGCTCTCAGGTGGCGATGTAGCATACATATCAGACAAATGCTCTTCTAAAAGCGCTAGCACTTCTCCTCCGGTGAGATCATCAATAATAATCTTCATGTGCTTTGGCCTTTAGGTATATTCTGAATAGACGGCGGTACAAGCCTGTTTGTTAAGTGCTTAAGGGTTTAGTCATGTTAAAAAAGCGGTCGTCTTCACTTTTAATGATAAATCCCACTTTTTTATAAAGCGAAACGGCAGGGCTAACTTTGAATACTCGTAAGTCAAGCGAGTTAGTATTGGCCCCTAACGCTAGTCTTTCTGCTTCTTCAATGGCAGCACTACCTATGCCTTTGTTTTGGGCGCTGGGTATGACCTGAAGGTCGCGCAATATACAGGTGCTACCGTCGTATTGAAGGCGCATAACCCCCACCGTTTCGCTGTCTACTTGAATGTCGTAATTAATGAGCTCTGCGGTAACCCCAAGCACTTTGTCGACGTCCCAATCAGGCGCAAACTGAGCGTAATAATCGCGCATGTTATTAAAGGTAAACTCAGCAGCCCTTGGTAGGTTCGTACTTGGAATAAAGGTAATCTTCATCGCGTTTTCTTCGTTATTTATTGCAAGCAAGACTTTTATCCATGACTTCTTGGTGCGAACATAATTATCGCCATACCAATCATAGCGACAAAGGTGCCCACCAAGTCCCATAACGTTGGCTTCACTCCATCAACAAGCCAAAGCCACATAATAGCCATGAAAATGTAAACACCACCGTAAGCGGCGTATACGCGCCCGGCAGCGGTCGGGTGAAGTGATAACAGCCAAGCAAAAAGCGCGAGCGATATAGCCGCTGGTACTAACAACCATATGGACTTATCTTCTTTCAACCATAAATAGGGCAGATAGCATCCAACGATTTCAGCAAGTGCAGTAATAACAAACAAACCAATGGTTTTTAATTCCAACGGGCAGACCTCTTTTGAAATACTGCTGGTAAGCAATCAATGCTCTTTGAAAAGGGCATTAGAGCGCTACTCGCACGCCATGCTAGGAAACTATCTTTCACTAGTTATCGTCGCTTTCAGAGCTAAACAAGCCTCTAAAAAGCGCGGTAAGTGCTCCAGACACCGTATCTTCTATAGCATCGTTTTTGTGGTCACGCTTTTTGCTGTATCGGTTAGTAGATTCTTCTCGCTGTCTTTTTTCAGCACTGGCGCTAGCCCCATCAAGAAAGTCTCTTGCAGCCCTATCAGAAGTTGAAGCGCACCCTGTTGAGATTACGCATATTGACAAGATTACTATCAATTTAATCTTCATGTTATCTAAATTCCTATCACCGTATAACGTCTAATAAAGGGCATAATAAAGTGTAGCGTAACAACGATTCGTTATGTACTTTGCTTGCTCATACCTCTAATTGCAAAGAAGTAATAGATTAAAAACCCCAACCACGAAAAGAAAAGGGAAATGGCCCCCCATGCTAACTTGTGTATGCCTTTAGCTTTTTTGGATGTTAAGGCAATTAACGCTGGTAGAAGTGTAAGGCTGAAAAGCACGATAAAAATAATGATTTGCCAAAAGCTCATGTTAAAAGAACTCCTTATCTTTTGGTTTTTAATTACAAGGGCTGCACCAAGTTCACCGAATGTAGACATCTAACCTCTACTCGTTTCAATATCCATTGATTTCAACGAATTATTTTTTATTTACTTGAACTACAGCCTATAGAATCAAATTTTCTGAATTACACACTATAGTCTTAATCGTCTTTTTGTTAAGACATTTACTGCGATTTTTGTTTTGAAGCGTGAGGCATAATAGCGTAAAAAACTGAACAAATTGCTATCACATAAAAAGAGTGGAAGAAAAAGCCCACCATATTTAACGCATCTGCTTCACACTGTGTTTGCAGGCCAGAGCAAAAAAAGAACTCCACTACGAATGAAGACAGTACTCCTAAGCCAAAAATTGCCATATAACTGAACAACGGTTTGAGCTTTAGAATTCCAATAATCAGCAAAACAACAACTACTGGAATTACAATAATTAGCGCAGTCTGCATAAATCCCTCTTAGATTGATTTGGCTAATCACAACCCTGTGAAAGAAACTTGGTAGACTACGGCCTGTTAAACCAAATATAAACTGCACACAATAAACAACCAAGTTAGTGATATACCGAGTACTATTTTGAATGTTGGTAACTTAGTTTGTGTTAATGAATAAATCGCATATGAAGCGGGAATGACAGCGAGACAGCCTCCAAGTACTAAGCCTTTAAAAAATCCTGCGATTAGCCCCCCATTCATCTGCAATAAATGCATAAACCCAAGTGACTCCCCAGGCTACAAAGCAAAATGAAAGCAATAACTTGGCTATTCTGACTTTTACCTTTACATCTTTGCTTTTCATAAATATCCCGTTAGATAGTTTCCAAAGGTAAATAACGACTTAACATTGTATCTTCCCTAGGGAAGATACAGTCGTGAGACGAACTTGGCTGATTTGTAAGGCCAACATCTATTTTGAAAGCACATGGCTTGTGGTTACCTGAGCCATGTTGTCTATTTCATCAGCTTTACTACGCATTGTTTGAAAGGCTCTACTTTTGAACTTAATTCTGGGGGGAGTATTTCGGTACCGTCTGTTAAATCTAGAATGCCTGACACTACTGGTTTGTCAGCTGTCGTATCTATCTTAGCATTTATGGTCATGGAAAAGTTGTAGCCGCTTGGGAGTAGAGATGCGCATTTTTGGACTGAATTTAAGGGAGCTGGGTTACTAAATGATTGAAAGGCTAACAGTGAAGATAGCAAAGTGGCTGAGCCAATAAAAAAAGCTTTTTTGTTCATGGTAATTCCTTTTAACGTATTTTTCTGTCTCAAACTTTGACCTTAACTGATCTACAAAGTTCTGTAGCTAACGTCGCAGCGAACGTGCTCATTGGCTTGTTATATGTGTACAAATTAACACCTTTCACACCTCACTTTAGTAAAAAAAACTAGCTACAAAGAGGATGATATTTGTTCTAGGCAATTATTTATTTGCCCATCGGTAACAATAAAACCACCCAACAGGCGGGATCAAGAAGTTGAGCAAGACGGCGTAAATGACAACCAACACGATATTGTCAGCCTTTCCTTTAGCAAATTTGATGTTAAAAAAATTACAACTAACGCGAGGATGAAGAGTGCTTGCCCCAAAATGTTGCATTTAGATTCATAACATTCCTTATTGATGAACTTTCTGAAAAGCATTGGTCTTCCACATTAAAAGTGGACGTCCATGTTAAGCGTATTTTGCTTCGTATTCATATGGGCTGACATAACCCAATGTTAAATGCCGCCTACTCTGACTTTGAAAAACTTAGTTTTTTCGCTCAAATGTTGATATGACCAAGGAGGGTTTACTACATCAATGTTAGAAACGCCCAGCGTAGCAAGCCCTTCGAGTGAATAGTACCAGCCGATAAAGTCTTCTTTCTCGGCGAACTCTTTATATTCGGAAGATTGCCCTAGTGTTGTTATTCGCTGGTCCACACCAATTTTTTTGAAGAAGTTTCGCTCACGAATTACAGCTGACTTCATATATTTCTCTAAGTTCTTCTTTGTTGATTCCCGCTCTTCCTCTGGAAGAGCATCAATAAACGATGTTATTTCTTTCTCCATTCCGGTTGTACCACCATGGAAACCAATAACTGCGTGATTCGAGATCCTGTGATGGTTTGCTGCAGAAAAAACGTAATTGGCGCATGATGAGAGACAATACTCATTGACCTCAAGCTTCAAATCATAGTTATGAACAATATTGCCAAGATCCATTCCATGATTGATTTCACCGCCTTCGGACGTTATAGACAGCCATTCAACCTTATTTTCACTATTTTCCAGAAATGAGAGAAGTTTCTGATTTGCTGATGGCGATAATTTACCGTGATAAATTACTGTGTTTTCGTTCAAATCGACTGTTGTTTCACCACCCTGCGCTGGCACGAATGATAGAGAAATAATTAAAATAAAAGACCATAAAAGTTTAAACATGTACCTTCCTTGTGGCATTTAACTCTACTTTAAGCTAAGGGGCGCTAGCCTGTGGGCTATAATCCGAACGAAGCGAGTCAGCCCACATGGCAGCGTCCCAGCGACCGGAGGGAGTGGCTTGAGCGTATTGTTAGCCACGTTCGTGCCAATACCCAGGTTTTCGGTGGTTGTGCATAATAGCTACCACACTAATCTCCCTGTTTTCGATAATTTTATAAATAATAGAGTATGGGAACCTGCTTAAGACAAAGCGTCGATGAGTTTGCCCCATTTTTGTCCATGCCGATGGCAAAGAGCTAACTTAATCGATGGCTTCCTTTAGTTCTTGAGTAAATTCGCGACCCAACCCCAAAGATTGTTCTTGATACCAATCAAACGACTCTTTTATTTCCCTTTTAACCTCTGGGTGAAAGGAAACAGTTAGCATTTTTTAATTAAGATCCTTTTCTATCTCTTCCCAACTAATGCTTTTTACCGCACCAGACTCTAGCTCTGCGCTGCGAGATTCTGCAAGTTTTACCCACTCGGATTCCACATCGCTATCAATCTTGGTATCCATAGCTGTTAAAAGACAGTGGGCAGCAAGTGCTTTCTCTTTAGTACTGAGTTGCTCGATATTTTCAAGCATCACTCTTAATGCATCAGACATAAAATAACTCCCATTGGGTATGATTTGATATTACCACTAAAAAAGAGAAGTGAAAGGCTGGATTTACAAGTAGCGGGTAGACACAATGACTCTCTGTGAAATGCTAGCCTCCGCATTTTCGTGGGTTAGCTGAAAGCCAGTGCCATAATTAGTTTGTTCAATACTAAATCATTTGGAGGCTAGCATGAACAAACATAGCATGATTTTTATCGGGTTGGATACGCATAAAGAGTTTCATGAGGTTGCTTATTGCGAAGAACAGCGTGGGGCTGTGCCTGTTCATTATGGCCGTATTTCCTCGTCTAAGGTCAGTGTCAAAAAGCTGGTTCGTCAGTTTGAATCTAAATATCCCGGCGCAACACTTCACGTTGTTTATGAAGCTGGACCGTGTGGTTATTGGATATATCGCCTTATTACCAGTCTAGGACACTGTTGCTATGTCGTAGCTCCGTCTCTTATTCCCAAAAAAGCCAGGAGAGCGAGTTAAGACCGACCGTCGAGATGCTCTTAAGCTCGTTAGGTCGCTAAAGTCTGAAGACCTTACAACTATCTATGTGCTCGAGCCGGAGGATGAAGCTATGAGGGATTTATCCCGAGCTCGAGAAGCCGCAATGAAGGATTTAAAAGAAGCCAAGTACCAGCTTAAAGCGTTACTTTTGCGCAACAACATACGTTATGAAGGCATTGCCAACTGGTCGAAGATGCACCTTCGCTGGCCCACTGAATTAACATTGCCTCACACGGCCTAGCAAATAGTCTTGCAGGATCAACTACAAACTATAGAAGAGCGCATCCGGCGACTGGAAAGGCTCGACAATGAGTTAACCCATCATGTGCACCAATGGCGTTAGTATCCGGTAGTGAAAGCCGTTCGATTGCTCATTGCTGTTGGCGTGGTAGCAGAGCTTGGCGATTTAAACCGCTTCGACCATCCAAGAAAACTCATGGCATATTTAGGTTTAGTCCCCAGCGAACAATCATCAGGCGGAAAGCGTCACTTAGGTGCTATTACTAAAGCGGGAAATGGCCGAGCACGGCGTTTGCTGATTGAAGGTGCGCACAGCTACCGGTATCCAGCGAATGTCTCTACCGAGTTACAGTTAAGGCAAGAAGGCTTACCCAAAGACATCGTCGATATTGCTTGGAAAGCGCAATTGCGTCTGTGCAAACGCTATCAGCGCATGAGTAAAAAGGGTAAACACTACAATTTAATCATTACCGCGATAGCCAGAGAAATGGCGGCATACATCTGGGCTATCGCAAAAGAAGTGGTACTTACACCGGTTAATCCAAAATTACGGTTAAGTAGAGTACCTGCATGATAAACGAGTTTGAGCTAACGCATTCGGATCAGGCCGCGGAATGTGGCACAACCTACGAGGGTGTTATGATGGCAATAACTTAACGGTTATTGATCCACGAGCCTAGACTGATGAGAAGGTGGCCACGGCGGAGTGAGTAAGGTAGGCGCTGTTCATTAAATTAATGAATAATCCACGAATACCAGCATGATAACCGACGACATTACTGCCTCATCCGGTGCGTTAGCTCAATTTATAATGAGTGGGAAACAAAGCTAATCATGGGCTGAAAGAGTGTCAGGAAAATACTCGTTCAGGGTTGACAAAGGGAGTCATACCAACACTTAAATATGTGGCACAAACAGGCAGGCGATAATGGCGAAGCCGCCTGACTGTTTGTGTCCCAGCCCGCCTGCGGGCGACATAATTTTTTTGTTATGTGACTTTACCCTAAATAAGAGCATGCTTTTTATACTTTTTAACAAACACTTTTGCTTCTGCCAACGTTGAAGGGTAAGAAACGCTGAAATAGCTATTTTTGATAAGCCTGATTTTTTGAAAATAGAAACCATGGTGGACGAGATATGCCACCTTTTTCCATTGGGCAACATCCGACTTTTTTGGTGCTTTGAAATGCCGGCCTAAATTATAAGTAACACCACCACAAGAAACACACTGGCCGTGCAATGGATAATCGCATGGAGCACCAGGAAAGCTGCGTTGAAAAGAGGTTTTGCAGTCGAGGCACGCATACGCCATAGAATACTTGCCACTTGAAAAGGAAGCTTTTGTCTGGTTTGATTGGTTTAGTTCTGTAACCAGAATCCCATCTCAGTGCTTTTTTAGTGTTTCTATCCATGAATATCCTGAGTCACATAGCCCGCATAACGGGCAAAAGTACGTAGGCTATAATACTGAGCGAAGCGAAGGGAGCCTACGTGTTTTTGTCCCAGCGAAGCGACTTAATGTGTTTGTTATAATTTTCTATTATAGACTTCCTCTGCGCCCTTTAGAGCGGGCAATAGAAGTTTCCCCTCTCTGATACAGAATGTATTTTGTTGTATATCCAGAGGTATTCTTGTGTCTTCAAATTGAAGGACAAAGCAGCCTTCATCATCCGGTGGAGTTATTAGCGAGAAATGAGTTCTTATGGGGTTTCCTCTACTTGGATAAACAGAATATAGGCCGTCAGATATTACTATTTCCTGATTTTTTAATATCTTTGAGAATTTATGAACTTCTTCTTCATTCATTTCTGAATTTTCAAAGCTTTCAATTGTTTCTGCCTTACTGAAACTCCAGTGTCCAATAAATTCATACTCTGTACTTTTGAGAGTCTTCGCAATCGTATAGTTGCTAGATAAGATTAGGCTAACCGTGATAACTGTAAGAAACGCCCTTTTCATTAAAATTACCCCTAAATTATAATACCCGCATAACGGGCAAAATACGTAGACTACAATACCAAGCGAAGCGCAGGGAGCCTACGTGTTTTTGTCCCTAGCGAGCGGAGCGAGTGTTAATGCGTTTGTTATGCGCTATTGACTTACAGTGCGAGAATACCATAATTAGGTATATATTGGTACTTGGAGAAAGCAAATGGCTAAAAATACCAGCATTACCCTTGGTGACCATTTTGATGGCTTTATTGCTAGCCAAATTCAAACTGGTCGATATGGCTCAGCGAGCGAAGTGATTCGTTCAGCTCTTCGCTTGCTAGAAACACAGGAGACCAAATTAAACACTTTGCGTCAATTACTTGTAGCAGGTGAAGAAAGCGGCGAAGCTGAATACGACCTTGAGAACCTGATATCAGAACTAGATGGTGAATTAAAAGAGTGAAACCATTTAAGTTAACTATACTCGCAAAATCCGATTTAAAAGATATCGCTTTATTTACACAGCGGAAATGGGGGCGGGAACAGCGTAATGTATACCTAAAACAGTTCGATGATTCATTTTGGATGTTGTCTGAAAATCCTGATATCGGAAAAAGCTGCGACGAAGTAAGAGACGGATACAGAAAGTTTCCGCAAGGTAGTCACGTTATTTTCTACAAGCAAACTGGTAACCAAGAAATTCTGGTTATAAGAATTCTTCATAAAAGTATGGATGTAAATCCTTTACGCTTTGGCGCATAACTTTCCAATAATGGGCGCAGACATGTGGGCTAAAATCCGAACGAAGTGAGCAGCCCACATGTTTGCGTCCCAGCCCGCGCAGCGGGCGTACTTAATTTTTTTGTTAGATGGCATTAGCCGCAAGAGTTCGAAGCTCACTTTCGTAGCCTTGCAAGTCGAAGTTCGTAGAACACTTATTCATAAAACCATGAAAGTAAGGCACCTGTCTAATTTTGGTTCTTTGTGTGGTGTGCAATTCTGAGATTAATTGTGATACTGAAAAGTGTTTCTCTGTTTTTGGGAAAACAAGAGTGACTGGAAATAATGGAACAACTTTTCGATTGTTTCTTATTTGAGACCCGTAAAAGCATATAGCTTTGTTTATATGCGAAGGCCCTAAACTTCCTGAGAGGTTCCAAATGGCAGCAGCACCAACGCTAAAACCCACGAGATTTACAGAAGAATCCAATTTGGTTAGCGAGTTAATCAAATGCTTGCTGTAATTTTCTAAGCCAATATTGGAGGAGAAATACTCATATGCATCACTTTCAGTGTGAAACATCTTATTTTGACCGTCATACGGGTCAACAATGATGTGGTTCTTACAGATGGCATTTGCCAATTCTTCAAGAGCGGGAGTTTTACCAAAGATATCCGTAACAACTACAGTAGTCACTTTAATTTCCGTGCCGTCTAACTTTTCAATAACGGGCGCAGACATGTGGGGCATAATGGCGAAGCCGCCCCGCGTGTATGCGTCCCAGCGAACGAAGTGAGCGAGTTTATTGAGTTGTTAGGTGCGTGCCCAAACAACCTTGAATTTATTTGCTCACAAAACATATATGTAAATGTTTAATGCCATAACCCCGAACATTAACATTGCGGTAAATATTAGTGCCATAAAGACTGCAAAGAAAAAAGGGTGGTCTCTTTTGCTTAACACACTACCTCGGATCGCGACTTCGCCAAAGAAAACGGCTGTTAACAGGTGAATTAAACAGATGAGTGAGCAAGAGAGATAAATGAAACCATTAAAAAGGGTTTTGGTTAATTGACCGGTTTGTACAAGGTAAAATAGACAGCAAAAGACTATACAAAAAACAACCCAGGTAATATTGAGTGCACTACCTAATTTTTGATTTGTTAATTTGGCTTGCATCTGTCTGTTAAGCACCTAACACTAGGCTAAGGGGCAAAAGCACAATGCGATAATCGCGCAGCCGCATTGTGTTTTTGTCCTAGCAGCCCGCGCAGCGGGATGCGACTTAAGCGTTTTGTTATGTGCCACCTTTACACTTGAAAATGGAGTCACATTTTTAAGCCTGATGCTTCTTAATTTTTTTGCCGATGCCCAGAATGAAATTCTGCATTTGTTTATCGAAGCCCAAGGCGTACCCAATAAATAAAAATAGTATCCCACCAGTTGCAACGACCTTAAAAAACGTGAAGTCTTCAGTTTTTGTTTGGAACATCAGTGCGGCAATGGATAAGCCGATTAAACCAACTACGAATCTCCATATACCAGTTGCGAATCTATCTCTTTTTTTCATATAAAAACTCCTGTTTTAAATTAAGCATATAACATTAAGCTAAGGGGCGCAGGTACGTGGGGCATAATGGCGAAGCCGCCCCGCGTAAATGCGTCCCAGCGACCGGAGGGAGTGGCTTGAGCGTTTTGTTATAAGGCGATGTTTCTACGAACATAATGCCAAGACCACAAAGAACCGACCACACCTAGCCCACCATAAATACTTAAAAACAAAAATGATTGAATGTCTATTGATGCCAAGTTTTTGCTAAACAATACGATTGGTGTTGCGCAACCAAGAATTAATCCAATACATAAAAATACTAGAAAACTAAACTTACTTGACCAAGCGTTTTTAAGCCATAGCTTTATGAGTGGATAAGCTAATATTGAGCCCATAACAAATGCAATGGGAAATGCTAAAGCTCCAAAGATGAAGGCTGCACTGCCATATGGCAAGCTTAAAATAGTCAAACTTAATGTGACAAATAGAGAAGACTGGAAACTACAGATTAGTATGTGTCTGAACATCCTTCTAGCCTTATAACTTTTAAATAAGGGGCGCAGGCATGTGGGGTATAATGGCGAAGCCGCACCGTGTTAGCGTCCCAGCGAACGGCGTGAGCGACAATAGCGCCTTGTTAGGTGCTCTTAGCACGTTTAATCCTATATCTTATAACGTAATTGAAACAGTAGACACCAGTTCCTAACACAAAGCCAACAAAGAGATAAAAGAAAAGTGGGTCGGTTTCTCTTTCGTAAACACTGCCTTTGTATTGAACAGCACCATTTATTAATGCATAAATACCATAGACAAATATAGCAGTGGCACCAATACATACAAAAATCTGCTTTCCGAGTCCAAATTCATCACCTTGATTCACTTTATGCGTTTCAGGTTCTAACTCATTTCTTTTCTGCAATTCGTACAGAATAACCTCGAGTCGTTTGGGGTATCTTTCTTTATCGATAGAACTTAAAGCTTCTTCTAATTCTGCCTTAGAGTAATTTGAATAGTCTGGCCTCATTCAACATCTCCTTGAGCACATAACGCCCGCCTAACAGGCGCAAAATGCTTGGCTAAAATTAGGAACGAAGTGACGCAGCCCATGTGTTAGCGTCCCAGCGAGCGAAGCGAGAGCTTTGAGTGGTTTGTTAGGGCCGTTTTCGTTTAGTGAAACCATATACTAAAGTTAACGCTCCAACCAATAAAATAACTAAACAGCCTATGATTCCTTTTGGTTCGAATTTAGTATTTTCAATTATTGCTAAAAACAGAATTACAATAGAAAAAAAGGTTAGAATTCCACCTATAGCCATAAATGAAATAGCACTTGGCTTTGCCGCTTTTGTAAAAACAGCTCTAATTAATGCCCAAACACTAAGTGAAAACAACAAATAGTAAAATGTGTAATCAAGAGCTTCTAGTTCACCTTTATATGTCTGATGAATTCCCAAAAATGAAACGGCGCCCGTAATAGTAGAGCATATGAATCCGAGAAAAATCGCTAATATCCTTTCTCTTCTTGTAGGCAGTCTGTCAATAGATTGGGGGTGTGCAATTTTCATAGAGGCCCTAACTTTTAAATAAGGGGCGCAGGCATGTGGGGCATAATGGCGAAGCCGCCCCACGTGTATGCGTCCCAGCCTGCGCAGCAGGCGACTTAATTTTTTTGTTATACATTTACTTTGTACTTTAAATCGACCGCCTCGTCGCCTGTAACTCCTCTAAAACCCCACTGATATTTTTCTTGCTCTTTGATGGTGATTTCTACGTCGATTGGCTCAATACAAATGGCGGACTCTATTTCTTTGAAAAGCGTTTTAATAAGTTGCTTTTGCGTATCCGGCTTGCGACCTTTCATCAAATTGATTTCGATTACCGTATAAGCATCGCTTCTTCCACCAGGATAATAAAAGTTGTCTTTTTCTAGAGGCACAAATCTATGTGCTCGTTTGTCTTCGGGCATACCAAGAACTGACTGCATGCAATGGTGTATTACATCTGAAAGTGCAGCTTTAATTGGATTGAGATGTTGATTTATTCCGTATATTACGACCACTGATGTTTCCTTGTGTATAACACCCGCATAACGGGCAAAAATACGTAGGCTACAATACCAAGCGAAGCGCAGGGAGCCTACGTGTTTTTGTCCCTAGCGAGCACAGCGAGCGTTAATGCGCTTGTTATGTCAACGCTATTCGCACGCCATAGTTGCCTGTTGCTTACACTTTGAAATAGATTCATTCTCTGTACTACCACCCATACAGAAATCTAGTCTCAATAGCTTTTCTTCGCGGATAGGGGATTTGTCGTTTGCCAACGTCCATTCCCAATCTTTAATCACTTTAGTCGCTGGCCTAGAAATAACTTTTTTAGGAACTGAACTTATGAGACTGATACTTTCTGTTGCACCGCTTTCATCGACTATAACTTTAAAGATTCCGCAGCCAGCTACACCTTTCATTGCTAGCTCAACAGGATAGCGAGGCATGAATTGCTTCTCTCTAAGCCAAATGCTCTCAGTTTTTGTTGGCTCCAAATGCGTTAATTCTACCGACGCGTAGTTACTGGCAGCAAGTGCTCCGGTGGACAAAAAACAGAGCGGTAAAAGTGCATTCTTGTAGTTCATAAAACCTTCCTTAGTGAGTTCACATAACGCCCTGCTTAGGGGCGGAAATACATGGGCTAAAATAGGAGCGAAGTGACGCAGCACATGTATTTGCGTCCCAGCCCGCTTGCGGGCGACTACAGCAGATTGTTAGGTAACCTACCGCCAAAAACCAAACCGAGCGACACCTATGAGGTTAACTTCTATAACCCACAACTTGTGCTGGGAAATAAAAAGAGAAAAACGATCTTCTTTTAAACCTAATAAGTTCGCACTGACAAACTGCCAATCATGTATAGCAGATTTAGACCACGATTTGTCAGTAACAATAACTGATTCGCTAGATTTGATTGGTAAATTTAAAACCCAATTTTTGAGCAATGAAGTGTTTTCAATGTGAATCCACTCGCTATTGCCCGTTTCTTGCTGCCATTCGACTTCATGAAGAAATGGCTCAATAATTTTTCTCAGGTCCCTGAGCCTAAAATTACTGCTCGTGAGATCAAGCATGATAGTTACCTAACTTTCCAATAACGGGCGCAGACTGTGGGGCATAATGGCGAAGCCGCCCCGCGTGTATGCGTCCCAGCGAACGAAGTGAGTGTGTTAATTGGCTTGTTAGGTGCCTTTGCCACACCAAAGCTCAAAAATATCATTATCTTCTTCTATTGCAATTGAACAAGAAGCTGCACCCGCCTTCCATCTAAAATTATATTGCCCGAATTGCTCTGTGCTGCTGAAGCCGAGGGCTCCTGAGAGTGCTGAACTGACTTGCTTATTTGTATAATTGAACCCTTTTTTAGAGCACTGCACAAACAGTTCATCTGTTGCTTTATGATGACTAACATCGCAGCCATTTATTTGGTTTGGTAACGAATCTAGGTCTTCTAAGAGATCCGGAATAGTGAATTCAGAAATGCTGTTTTGTTGAATAAAGAAATTAGTTTTCATCTGAGCTTGCTTGCTACAAGCTGCAAGAGAAAGGCAGAGCAGTGAGGTCGTAAATATAATTCTATTTTTCATAACATCCTTATTAGTTTGAACAGGCACCTAACGCCTCAATAACCGGCGCAGCTTTGCTGCGTCCGGCGCCGTAGGCGCGTAGTTGATTGACTTGTTAAGCATTTTCACTAACTCGCTGAAAAAGGGTAACCTGGACTCTGCCCTCCGTTTTAGATTGCATAACCACCCAAAACTGAAGATCGTCTTGTACTAGCTGGGCTTGATGGTGGTTTAGCAGGGTCTTGATCTTCTCTAACCAAGAAGGAACTATTTTTAAGAAGTTGTCTATATCCTTGGTGGCAGCAAAAGGGTTTTGAGCGTGCAGTAACCCCCCGCATCGGTCGTAGATGTTTTCAAAGTCTTTTCTGGTGAGAAAGCCTGACTTGATAGCCTTTACTTCTAAAACCTTTCCCGTGACCTTATCAATAATCTGAGTGCTTGGAGACGGGTAAAATTTTGGGTTTATTTCCTCAACACTTTTCAGGATTCTTTTGGCGTGCCAATCTTTAGAAAAGTTAGCCCGGACTTTTGCATATTCCTCTTTATTGGCTACAAGTGATGCCAAAGCTATAAGCTCAAGTATTTTTCGTACTTGAAGACAAATAGATTCAGCTGTTGTTTGTTTATAAAGGGCATTGCAGCGGCCATCAAGAAATGCCCGAATCACTTCGGTTCGCTTCTTGATCTCCTCCATGCATTCTGCATATTTATTGATGTATTGCTGATCTATCATGATGCTTAACTTTTAAATAAGGGGCGCAGGCGCGTGGGCTAAAATGCGAAGCAGCCCACGTGTATGCGTCCCAGCGAACGAAGTGAGTGACTTACTTTTTTTGTTATATGCGTGCATAAACAACCTTGAATTCAGTGCTCGTTATCTTGGCCCACTGAATGGGTTTATTTGAAAAGGGTTTTTACTATGTTTGCCTGCATTCCAAAAACCCCAAGAGAGTAGTGCAATTAAAACTGCCTTAGCACAGCCAAGCAATACAGCAATTATGTCTGGTAACGCAAATAAGCTTGAAATAAATTGTGTTACTGCAAAAAAGCCACAAATAAACGCACCTATCAGTGCGAATGCCTTAGTGACTGGATGAAAGGCGTTGCTTTGTTTATTCATTAAAATTCCTTTTTCAATTTCCTAGAAGCATATAACTTTCCAATAACGGGCGCAGGCATGTGGGGCATAATGGCGCAGCCGCCCCGCGTGTATGCGTCCCAGCAAACGAAGTGAGTGTGTTGATTGGCTTGTTTGCCACGCTTTGCTTACGAAGCACTTTTTTGAAACTTACGCATAGCTTTAACGACATTAACAATTGGCAAAGTCGAGAAGAGAATAAAAATAGCCATGTACAGCATAAGGTTTAAATAAGCTAAGTAAGCCAATACCCCAACTAAGATTTGTACAGTACCAGATAATAAAAAGCTATTACCCACGTATTTGCAGAAAGCAGGTAAGTCGGCAATTTTAGAAAAGTCGATGCCGTTGAGTACATCCGCTTTTTGCTTAAAGGTAAGTAGATAGCCAATGATTAAGTATATCAAGCCGCTCAAGCAGGATATTAAAAGAATTAGAAAACCTGTATCCATGGAAAATCCTTTTTAGTGGCTAACTTTCCAATAACGGGCGCAGACATGTGGGGCATAGTGGCGAAGCCGCCCCACGTGTATGCGTCCCAGCGAACGCAGTGAGTGTGTTGATTGGGTTGTTATACGAATGGCCAATTAATTCATAGAAAGTAGGCTACGAGGTTTTAGCTCTAAATTATTTTCTAACCTTTCTATTTTTGAAAGGAGATCTTGATTAGCTTTGCTTGTTTGCTCGACCTGGCTCTGAAGCCTATCTACTTTGACCTGGAGAGTATTATTGGCTTGATTTTGTTGGTACAGGATGAACGACTGAAAGCTAATTACAGTAGTGAACGCGATTGTTGATAAAGCTATCTTTGTACGACTTTTCATAGAACTTCCTTATTTCAATAGAGTTTTAAGACTACCAGTGATTTTCTAGTTTTTCACTTATTCGTATAACTTCCCACTAAGGGGCGATAACACATGGGCTAAAATTAGGAACGAAGTGACGCAGCCCATGTGTTAGCGTCCCAACGAGCGAAGCGAGAGTCTTGAGTGGTTTGTTATGTTCGGTCGCTACCATGGAATACCATTTAAGTGTGCAAAAAACCCCGATGCAGCAGAAAAAAAGAATGGCACTAGACAAAATGATAGCAATTTAAAGCTGACCTGCTTTCGCAAAAGATAAATAAAGAGCAAAAACACCAGAAATAGCAAAGCGCATTGAACAACTGATAGCCCAATTAAATAGAGATATTCCTGTCTACCCGGACTATCAGGGTTATTTATGAAGCCATGGATACCGATAAATGAGAAGTAACAGGGCAACAACGCTAACACTGATATGAGAGGTAGTACAAACTTCGCTTTAATTTAGTTTCTCCGTAGAACATAACACTAAGCTAAGGGGCAAATGTACAATGCGAAAATGGCGAAGCCGCATTGTATATTTGTCCCAGCAGCCCGCGCAGCGGGATGCGACTTGAGCGTTTTGTTATGCATCTATTACCCCAAACAACCTAGTGTAGTTCTTTTTGTAGAGCTTAACTGTGATAAAAGGTCGAACTAAGCAAGCGTTAATCATTACTGAAAAAAGAGAAAGTAGAGTAAGAAAATTGATAGTTTCGAAAGATGTAAAAAAACCAACAAGTGCCGCAGATGCAACAGTAATAAAAGAGTATGTATTAAACCATTGGATGTTCTTTCTAAGAACTGAAATTTCATTTTCACTGGCGTAATCGCTAATGAAAAAATATAGAAATACTAACCCAAAGAAACCCCAGATTACGCTTTCAGGCCTTATTTCATAGATAGCGCTACCGAAACACGTAGACGCTATACCTAGAGAGAATGAATCGGTGTAGGCCATTTTCATAAGTAAAGATTGGTCGACTGGTTCTTTTGAAAGGGGCATTCGATTCATAATCTACCTTGATGCATAACTTTAAGCTTTGGGGCGCAGGCACGGGGCTATAATCGCGAAGCGGCCCCGTGTATGCGTCCCAGCGAACGAAGTGAGTGACAATAGCGTGTTGTTATACGCAGTGATACTACCACCCCCTGGTGATATATGAAGCAATGTCAAAAAGTGCATCTATCTTATCGCTACGGCGGTTCCAGTTGTCATGTTTGTGAGGAGCTCCTTTAATTTCTATTGGCTCGTGCTCTTTCATTAACTCATGACGAAGAATTGCGCGATCTTTTTCGCTAAGCATTAGTGACTGAAGTTTTTCAAGTTCACCAGTATCTAGCCAAATTGCTCCGCATCCAGGGCATTCGTCTATTTCTACTGCGTGCAATGGGCTGTAAAACCTACGGAGCATAACTGTATCAATGCATAAAGGGCAGCTTACTCTTTCTTTCAGATCAGCAAGTTCACTATGGAATTGACTTAAATGGGTTGCTAAAGCCTTGCCCCGTTTGTCATTTGGGCATTCAAAACTTTTTAGCGTTTGGTTTTCGAAAAGCACGCCACCACAAGCTTCACTGATATATACAGGAACTTTTCCTACACTCACTTTTTTAAGAGGGGTTCTAGTTCTAGGGCATTTCATATTTCAACAACATCCTTATTGCGTATAACTTTTAAATAAGGGGCGCAGGCATGTGGGCTAAAGTCCGAACGAAGTGAGCAGCCCACATGTTTGCGTCCCAGCCCGCGCAGCGGGCGAACTTAATCTTTTTGTTATGTCTCATTGGTAAAAAACTTCCTTGAATATGCTCGGAGCACAATAGTCATTTAAGCTGACCACTACGAAGTGCTTTCTCACAAGTCCCGCATCTATTTCATACCATGCCTTTGTTTGGTTATCTTCCTCATACAAGTCTAGAGGGAAGATGAATGTTGGTTCTTCAAGGCTGTCTGATACCAGCAATACTGAATAAGAACTTTGACCTTCAATGCTCTCTGGTAATTTAATAGTTACAAAGAAGTTTGAATCTCTAAGGGTTGTATCAATAGTAACATCTTCGGCATGTTTGGAATTGAACTGTTCGCGCATTTCATCGGTTACTATGCAGGATGAGGCAAGACAGCCAAAATTGACTAATAGAAGTAATAAAAAATTAACCGCATTTATCAATTCCTTCTGAGACATAACTTTTAAATAAGGGGCGCAGGCATGTGGGCTAAAATCCGAACGAAGTGAGCAGCCCACATGTTTGCGTCCCAGCGAACGGAGTGAGTGACTTAATTTGCTTGTTATGTTTCGTCACTCAAAACTTCCTTTTTAACCGACTCGATATCAATATGTGGAATTATGAATTGCCATTGCTTACGTGCAGAATCTAGGTAGATTACAAAACCATAAGCAATTCCAGAAAAAGCTGATATAGCCAATAAGTACAATCCAGTAGAACCTTGGAAGTGCAACAAGAAAACAATCATAAGCCCAAGCCATGATATACCAGTCAAAAGCAAACTTTTCCTTTTTAGTTTTAATGCGTGTTTTTCTGGATTCTCTATCGAAGAAAGAATACTTTTCAAAGCTTTATTTTTTAATTGATTATCCAAAATTCCTCCATGAAACATAACTTTAAGCTAAGGGGCGCTGGCACGTGGGGCATAATGGCGGAGCCGCCCCGCGTGAAAGCGTCCCAGTGACCGTAGGGAACGGCTTGAGCGTTTTGTTAGCTTTCATCTTTTACCATTTTACCGCACTGTTGATAAGAGCTTTCTGTGATGCTGAAATAAAGGGAAGTATTCTTGATTTGCAGGGCCCGCCTTTTAGCTATCCACGCTCTAAAATTGTGTTTTTCTTCAATTCTGGACCAACTTATAAAAATTGGTTCACGCCAAAAAAGGAAAAATGATCGTTTTACTAGCAAACCTTCTTTGAAACAGTGTATAGCCATAGAGTTCCAATAATCTTTCTCGGTCGAATATTTATAAGAAGGGCAATTTTTCCAATAAAAGACCATTTCTATTGAGTTGGGCTTGCCGTGTGGTTTGGGTATCTTTTCACTTACAGCGACATACTCGCTCCAGAGTGGGTGAGTATTTTCTCTATAGCTTAAATAGCTAAACAATAGTAACAGTGTTGAAATAATTAAGATGGCAAACATGATGAAAGCTAACATTAAGCTAAGCGGCGCATTTGCGTGGGGCATAATGGCGAAGCCGCCCCGCGTAAATGCGTCCGAGCGACCGAAGGGAATGGTCTTAAGCGCCTTGTTATAAGCAGAGCCAGTTCCTTTGGTCTTTTAAAAACTGTTGATGCCAGCATACGATTGATTGTTAACACAAACAAGTAGAACGACAGTGGACTGATGGTTTTGATTTGGCAGAAGCTAGCCGCCATCTGAGCTACCGAGTGTAATGGCGCTTGCTGGCTGAAAATAAGGATTTGGAGATTAAGCGCCTATTACACCACCTTTGAATTGAGAGCGGCGGAATAAAACCTACCACAAGCCAGAGGGATGCTAATGAAAACAGGAGAGGGCAGTTGCACTAGGATTTGTATAAAGCCAAACGCAGTTAAGGCTGACGCCTTATAACACCCGCATAACGGGCAAAAACACGTAGGCTACAATACCAAGCGAAGCGCAGGGAGCCTACGTGTTTTTGTCCCTAGCGAGCGAAGCGAGTGTTAATGCGCTTGTTATACAACTAGTCTGCGCAGATCTTTGAAAACCTGTGCCTATATATTTCCCAATCTTGGGATACGCACAATCTTTGTAAAACTCGATGATGCATCTTACTGTACTTGGGATTTTTAGATAATAAGCGAATTAGATTACCACCATATTTTACTGCTGATTCTTCGGTTCTTAGAACATAACTTAACTGAAGCAAACCATAGTATGCGTTAACTTTCTGACTGTAAGTAAGGCTTGGTTCTAAGGTTATAATACTCAGGTAAGTCTCGTAAGCTTGAGAAAACTCCTTTTTGGTTATCAATATGGTCGCATCATAGAGCAACTCATCGACGTCGATTGGAGCAGGTAACACCTTAAAACTTTGAAGCGTGAATACCACTAATAGCGCAAGAATAATTAATAACTTCACGAATATCCCTAGGTGTATAACGTTAAGCTAATGGGCGGTAATGCTGCGCGAAAATAGCGAAGCTGCGCAGCGTTACCGTCCCAGGGAGCGGAGCGACCGCCTTAAGCGCCTTGTTATAAGCAAGGCTTTACGACCGAAGCTTGTTGACCAAACCATCTCGATTTTGGACCCAACTTAAACTTAAAACTTCATTATTCTTAAAGTTAATTGAAACTCTTGGAATGAAAAGAAAATTGGAAGTTTTTACACTTACAATATCACCCAATGGTTTAGCGATTTTATAACCAGCAATTTCGTTCTCAAACTTAAAAACCCCTTTGCTAACAATAATTTTTTCTTGCTTCTTTTCCTTCAATGTTCTATTCCAAAATCTAAGGTGAGAAGCTGAGTATGCAAAAGCAGGTACTGCAAAAATAATGACAAAAACTGTATTTAGACCAAATTCTTTATGAATAATAAAAATTATGAGAGCCCAGAGCCAAAGACTTGGCAATAATATTTTGTGATAGGCTTTGTAAGCTTTTTCATCAAATTTAAAGTGCAACTCTGACCCCTTGCTTATAACTTTTCAATAACGGGCGCAGGCACGTAGGGCACAATGGCGAAGCCGCCCTGCGTGTATGCGTCCCAGCGAACGTAGTGAGTGAGTTTATTGGCTTGTTATGTGGCATGCTTATTCGAAGAGAGAATGCTAGCCCGGCTTCTTGACCAGATAAAACACCAGACTGTAATTGTGAGTAAACAGGTGACAGACCGAAATAAGCGCCGAAAGCACAGCCAATAAAGCTGAATGACAAACCAATTTTAGTTCCTAGTTTCATAGTTAAAAATCCTTCTTATCTTGATTTACCTTTGACACATAACTTTCCAATAACGGGCGCAGACATGTGGGGCATAATGGCGAAGCCGCCCCGCGTGTATGCGTCCCAGCCCGCGCAGCGGGCGAACTTAATTTTTTTGTTAGGTGCCATGCTAGGGAATACCTATATCCCACAATTGCTGTTCACTTAAAAGCAAAAGGTATTGTGTTTCGGAGTATCGAAGGCCTAAACAGGTACTCGTAGAGATTAGCAACCCTTTTTCCTTTAGTTCAAAAACAACAACGCTATCTTTGCCATGAAAATCCTTCCAGCAATTCAACCGATAAATAGTGCTGCCAAGAGCACATTCTTTGTCGGTGAAAAGCAAGTCGTCATCTTCAGTAGCGATATATTGTTCGCGAAGCTTTTCTAAAAAAGACACTGGATTCATAACTGTCCACTTGGCACTTAACACCCGCATAACGTGCAAAAATATGTAGGCTACAATACCAAGCGAAGCGCTGGGAGCCTACGTATTTTTGTCCCAGCGAACGTAGTGAGCGAGTTTATGCGCTTGTTAAATCAACAATGATAGCCTAAAATGACCTAATTAAAGACCTTTTAGGAGACCATTATGGCGGCGAGAGTTTTGGCGGAAGTTGCTGCAAGTATTACAGAGCTAAAAGCAAACCCTATGAAAGTTGCGAGCAGTGCATATGGCGATCCTGTCGCTATATTAAATAGGAATGAACCCGCATTCTACTGTGTCCCGGCTGAGATTTACGAAAAAATGATGGATCGTTTGGAGGATCTGGAACTACTACAGCTTGTTAGTGAAAGGCAAGGTGAAGAAAGCGTTTCGGTGAATTTGGATGACCTATAAATTAGAGTTTAAAAGAAGCGCCCTAAAAGAATGGAATAAACTAGGTAGCACTTTGCAGCAACAACTGAAAAAGAAGTTAGCAGAGAGATTAAAAACACCGCACGTAGCCCCAGATAGAGTGTTAGGTGCCGATAATGTTTATAAAATAAAATTACGTCAATCAGGATATAGGTTGGTGTATCAGGTACTTGATGACGTAGTTGTAGTTACAGTGCTAGCAGTGGGAAAACGCGAGAGAAATGAGGCTTACAAAAAAGCATTAAAGAGACTTGATGCTGAATAAGGGTTTAACGCCCGCCTAACAGGCGCAAAATGCTTGGCTAAAATTAGGAACGAAGTGACGCAAGCCAAGCTTTTTGCGTCCTTGTTGAGGCGTTTGTTATACGCCTTTACTCGCAGCCCATCCGCAGTGCTTGCAGGGCGAACATTTTGCGAACCCAATATACAACTGATTGATCGGGATATTTTTGCCGTTTTTAAACTTTGCCAAATTTTCACCACACTTGGGGCAATGAACGAGATTGTAAACCGCAAGATGATGCAAAATAGCAGAAGTGAAGCTTGAAATGAAAGTAAGCCCTGCACCAATCGGCAATTCCAAAATATCCAAATAAGCTAGTAAAAATGCTATCACTATGCCTGAAGGGAGAATGATAATTTCAATGCCTTCAAGATGTGATATCCAAGACTTATTTAATTTTTTCAGAGTATCCATATTCTACGGCGTATAACATTAAGCTAAGCGGCGCAGTTGCGTGGGGCATAATGGCGAAGCCGCCCCGCGTAAATGCGTCCGAGCGACCGAAGGGAGTGGTCTTAAGCGCCTTGTTATAAGCAATGCCAGTTCCTTTGGTCTTTTTAAAAACTGTTAAAGCCAGCATACGATTGATTGTTAACACAGACAAGTAGAACGACTGAGCAGTGATGGTTTTGACCTGACTGAAGCTAGCCGCCATTTGAACTGTCTAACGCATTGGCGCTTGTTGACGTTGAATAATAACTTGGCGTTAAAGCGCCTAATGCGCAACCTTTGAATTGAAAGCGGCGGATTTAAACCTACCACAAGCCAGAGCGATGCTAATGAAAACAGGTGAGGGCAGTTACACTGGGGTTTTTATAAAGCCAAACGCAGTTTAGGCTGACGCCTTATAACTTTCCAATAACGGGCGCAGACATGTGGGGCATAATGGCGAAGCCGCCCCGCGTGTAGGCGTCCCAACGAACGCAGTGAGTGTGTTGATTGGGTTGTTATATGCCGTTTCAAAATAGCCAAGCCAACGGGCATAAAATCAATCATCGCTTCGTCCTTCAGCCCCCGTGTATATTCCGTTACTTCCGGATTGATCTGCAACGGGTGTGCCGGGCGACGTGTGAGAAAAAGAACTTCTAACAATAAAATATGTAATGGTTGGTCCTACGACAGGGATTAGCCAATTAATTATTAAGCAAAGGGTCATGGAGCTTCGTTTTTTAAAAAACGCACCTCTGATACCAATAGCATTAACAAATGCTAAGACCAAGTGTAGACAAGCAGAGCCAACTATAAAATAGGCGGTAGTCACATTAGTCCCTTAGGCATATAACAATTTAGTGTAAGGAAAAAACCCTTTATGCAAGGTGGATAGTTTCCATATATCACATTTATAGTTTTGCCACTTTCGCACGTAAATACACTTCCATCAATAACCTACACTTAGTATCTGAAAATACTGTACTTAAGTACGGAATCTTTCCTTTTATTTTACGGACGAGTCAAAAACCGCAATTCTGTTTTTATTTACAGTAATTAAAATCAAAAAAATGAAATCAATGTCCATGCAAATGGTGATAGAGCGCATGCAAAACCGTCGCTATGCGAAGCGTTCGATTGAACTCTATAGTAAATGGATAATTAGCTTTATCCGCTTCAATAATAATAAGCACCCATCTGAAATGGGAGACAAAGAAGTTGAAGTGTTTCTGTCTCACCTAGTTAACGCTAAAAATGTGGCGCCAGCCACTCAGGCGAGTGCGTTAAATGCATTGGCGTTCTTATATCGCGATATATTAGAGCGCCCACTTTCATGCGAACTCAACTTTGTTTCAAGTCGTAGGCAAGCCAAGCTTCCAGTTGTATTAACGCAGGAAGAGGTCGTTTCTCTTTTTGAGCAAATTCCTGCCAACCTAAAGTTACCAATATCTTTATTGTACGGAAGTGGTTTGCGGCTAATGGAAGCGGTTAGACTACGAGTTAAAGACATTGATTTTGACTACAACGCTATTCGCATTTGGGATGGGAAAGGCGGTAAACATCGCATTGTAACGTTGGCTGCGGAATTAAAACCGGGTCTTACACGACAAGTCGCTATGGTAGAAAACTTCTTGGCGGCCGATTTAGAAAATCCAAAGTACGCAGGCGTTTATCTACCTCACCGATTACGTTTGAAATACAAAAACGCGCCCAGAGAGTTAGGCTGGCATTATTTATTTCCCTCTTTTCGATTATCTGTCGATCCTGAAAGCAAAAGAGTGCGACGACATCATATTGATGAATCGAGTATACAAAAGGCAATACGAAACACGGCAAAAACTTGTGACATCAAAAAGAAAGTTACGCCTCATACGCTGCGCCACTCTTTTGCAACGCATTTGCTGCAATCGGGCGCTGATATTAGAACGGTGCAAACACAGTTAGGTCATTCAGACGTAAAGACCACACAAATTTATACTCACGTACTCCAGCAAGGTGCGCAGGGTGTGGTAAGTCCTTTATCTCGTGTTTTGAAGTAATCTGAAAAGTAATTAAAACCAACAAAAAAGGGCCCGAAGGCCCTTTTCAAAATTTAGCTTTAAAAGCACTTATTTAAACGCTTATACACGTTCAAATACGGTAGCAATACCTTGGCCTAAACCAATACACATAGTCGCTAAGCCTAGGCTTACGTCTTGTGATTCCATTAGGTTGATAAGCGTACCCGAGATACGAGAACCAGAACAACCTAGCGGGTGACCAAGTGCAATAGCACCACCGTTAAGGTTAATCTTAGTATCTAGGTGGTCCATCCAACCAAGCTGCTTAATACAAGATAGTGCCTGTGCTGCGAACGCTTCGTTAAACTCAGCAAGTTCAATATCGTCCATAGTTAGGCCAGCGCGCTTAAGGGCTTTCTGTGTTGCTGGAACTGGGCCGTAACCCATAATTGCTGCATCACAACCAGCCACAGCCATTGCGCGAATTTTCGCACGAGGTGTTAGGCCTAGCTCTTTCGCACGGTCTGCTGACATAAGTAGCATACCTGATGCACCGTCAGACAGCGCAGAAGACGTACCCGCAGTCACTGTACCGTTTACTGGGTCGAATACTGGGCGAAGTGCCGCCATGCTCTCAGCCGTGCTTTCTGGGCGTACTACTTCATCGTAGTCGATTAGCTTTAATACGCCGTTTGCGTCGTGACCTTCAACAGGCACAATCTCGTTAGCCCAGCGGCCTTCAAGGTGTGCTTTGTGCGCTAGCTGGTGCGAACGCGCACCGAATGCGTCTTGTTGCTCACGAGTAATACCGTTTTGACGGCCAAGTAGCTCGGCTGTCATACCCATCATACCCGACGCTTTCGCGGTGTACTTAGCAAGACCAGGGTGGAAGTCGATGTTGTAGTTCATCGGTACGTGACCCATGTGCTCAACACCACCAATCATGTAAATGTCACCACGGCCGCTCATGATGCCGCTTGTTGCATCGTGAAGGGCTTGCATTGATGAACCGCATAAGCGGTTTACCGTTACCGCGCCAGTCGTGCGTGGAATTTGTGTTAGTAGTTGCGCGTTACGTGCAACGTTGAAGCCTTGTTCTTTAGTTTGCTGAACACAGCCCCAAATGATGTCTTCAATTTCCGCTGGGTTTACGCCAGGGTTACGCTCTAGTAGCGCGGTCATTAGCGCAGCAGATAAGTCTTCTGCACGCACATTTCTGAAAACACCGTTTTTTGAACGACCCATAGGGGTACGTACGCAATCGATTACGACCACTTCTTTCATTAGTTTTTCCTCCGGGTCTTATGCGAAATAGGATTTACCAGAAGCGGCCATTTCACGAACGCCGTCTGAGATCTGATAAATAGGACCAAGTTCAGCGTACTTGTCTGCCATAGCAACAAAGTTCGCCAAGCCAATGGTTTCAATCCAACGGAAAATACCACCGCGGAATGGAGGGAAACCTAAGCCGTAAAGTAGCGCCATATCTGCTTCAGCTGCGCTGTCTACAATGCCTTCTTCTAGGCAGCGAATTGCTTCGTTTGCCATAGGGATCATAAGGCGTGCAATAATGTCGTCTGCTTCAAAGTCTGTCTTCTCAGCTACGTGTGGCGCCATTAGGGCATATGCTTCTTCAGCAGGTGTTTTAGACGGCTTGCCGCGCTTATCAACACCGTAGTTGTAAAAACCTTTACCGTTCTTCTGACCTAAACGCTCTTCTTTGTAGAACAGTGTTACCGGGTCATTGTCCAGACGTGCCATACGCTCTGGAATGCCCGCTGCCATTACGTCTGCTGCGTGATCGCCCGTGTCGATACCCACAACGTCCATTAGGTAAGCAGGGCCCATAGGCCAGCCGAAGATTTTTTCCATTACCTTATCAACCGCTACAAAGTCAGCGCCGTCGATAAGTAGCTTACTGAAGCCTGCAAAGTATGGGAACAATACGCGGTTTACCAAGAACCCTGGGCAGTCGTTAACCACAATTGGGGTTTTGCCCATTTTAAGGGTAGCGGCTACTACTGCATTGATGGTTTCTTCAGAGGTTTTTTCGCCACGAATAATTTCAACAAGCGGCATGCGGTGCACAGGGTTGAAGAAGTGCATACCACAGAAGCGCTCTGGCTTGTCTAGGCTTTCAGCTAGCTGGTTGATAGAGATAGTAGAGGTGTTTGAACAGATGATAGCGTCGTCCGCTACATTGTCTTCTACTTCTTTAAGTACAATACCTTTTACTTTCGGGTTTTCTACAACCGCTTCAATAACAAGGTCTGCATCTTTAAGCGTGCTGTATTCAAGGGTAGGGGTGATAGCGTTAAGTGTTTGCGCCATTTTAGTCGCATCAACTTTACCGCGCTTCATGCCTTTGCCAAGAATTTTTGCCGCTTCTGAAAGGCCAAGGTCTAGTGCACCTTGGTTAATGTCTTTCATGACTACCGGTGTGCCTTTCACAGCGCTTTGGTATGCAATACCGCCACCCATGATGCCTGCACCTAGTACAGCGTTAAGCTTAGATTGCTTGGTCGCCGCTTTCGCTTGCTTCTTACCTTTGCTCTTAACTAGCTGGTCGGCAAGGAAAATACCAATTTGTGCTTTCGCAGCGTCGGTTTTCGCAAGCGCTACAAAGCCTTCGTTTTCAAGCTTAAGTGCGCCGTCACGGTCTAGACCCGCTGCTTTTTGTACTGTCTCAACCATTTTGTGCGGTGCTGGGTAATGTTTACCAGCTTGTGCAAATACCATGGCTTGAGCAGTAGAGAAGCTCATCATAGCTTCGTTTTTGTTTAGCTGTAGTGGGGCTTTCTTAACCGCACGACGCGCTTGCCAATCAAACTTGCCTTCTGCAGCGTCTTTCACCATTGAAAGTGCGCCTTCAACAAGTGCTTCTGGTGCTACAACTGCGTCAACCGCGCCTTCAGCAAGAGCTTTCGCCCCTTTTCTGTCACGGCCAGTGGTCATCCACTCAAGGGCATTGTCTGCACCAATAAGACGAGGTAAACGAACCGTACCACCAAAACCAGGCATTAGGCCTAGTTTAACTTCTGGCAAACCAATTGAAGCAGTAGTGTCTGCAATACGCATGTCACACGCCAATGCCATCTCACAGCCGCCACCTAGAGCGAAGCCGTTAACTGCAGCGATGGTAGGGAAAGGTAGGTCTTCGAAGCGGTCGAATACTTGTGATGTATTGGCAACCCACTGTAGTACTTCTGCATCGTCCATGGCGAATAGGCCAGTGAACTCGGTGATATCAGCACCCACGATAAATGCAGGTTTTGCACTGCGTACCACTAAGCCTTTAACATCGCCTTTAGCAAGTAGGGCTTGAGTTGCTTCGTCAAGTTCACTCACCGTTTGGCGGTCGAACTTGTTTACTGAACCTTGGGCGTCGAATACCAGCTCAGCAAAGCCGTCTTCTAACAGGCTGACGGAAAGACTTTTGCCTGTGTATATCATTATCATCTCCTTCGGCATTGGCCAGGATGTTAGTGAAGTAATCCAACTAATTTGTAGGGTCGTATGCATTCACTAACGCGTTAGGGTGGCTAGATTCTTTACAAAGCCACACAAAATTTCAACAAAAAATCAAACAAGCGTTTCAATTTGTCTAAGGTAGTGGTCGGATGACTTAAATTCAAGTGTAAATATCGAATTCAAGCTTCATTTCGCCATTGGTGGTTGTATAATGAGCGTTATTGACGCAAAGCGCCAATCCAGCAAAAGAATAATCTACAATCATGTCAACTATGTGTGTAAAGCATAGCTAACGACAGCTGGCACAACATCTTCTTTGGCAAGGAGCCAGGCTGAAATCTTCCCTTCGTTTATCAAACGAACGTAGTGGATCAGTCGCAATGCTGCTTTTTCAGCAACATTTTACAATCAGCTCGATTCGGCAAATTTGCCAGCGCTCATAAGCGTTCGAGTGTAGAGCAGGGTAGGAGTTCTATTGTGTCTGGTTTTTATTTTAGTTCGTGGTTAGGTCAGCGCTCGCTGACAAAAAACAATAAATTGTTCGCCACCGTTGTGGGGGCATTTGTTTGCTCGCTCTCTTCATTTTTCTCTATCGGCGCATGGGCTACACAGCCTTTAACACTACCCGAAGATATTTTCGAAAAGGATCGCGCTCGTTATCTGGAAGTTGAAAAAAAGCTGTTAACGTATTCGAAGCGAAGCGTTCAGCGCCTCGATAACGACATTTATGAACTGGCGCATTATCCACTTTATCCTTATCTGCTTAGACTCAAGCTAGAGCGCACGATGTCAATAAGAACAAAGCGCGAGGTTAAGCAGTTTCTGGAAGATTTCAATGGTCAGCCGGTAAGCTACGGTGTGCGTTATAAATGGCTTAATTACCTTGCTAAGAACGATTATCGCAGCACTTTTTTAGACAATTATCGCCCAGGTATGGGCGCAAGGCTAACCTGTATTGCGCTTAATTACCGTTTAAAAGAAGGTGAAAGCGAACAAGCTATTTTGTCCGAAGTCGACGCCTTATGGCTTCACGGGCAGTCGCAACCGGATGAATGCGATCCGCTTTTTGCTAAGTGGAAAAAAGCGGGCATGATGACACCCGAAATGGTGATCAAGCGCATAGAGATTGCCGCGAAAGAAGATAACCGAAGCATTATCTCTTATCTTAAGCGCCAACTTCCCGGTGATAAGCAATACCTGGCTGACGCGTGGCTATCGGTAACCCGAGACACCAGCCGAGTAAATAGAACGGCGCTCTTTCCACTAAAAAATGCATCGCATGAAGCTGAGGTAATTGTATGGGCGGTCGAGAAACTTGCTTGGCGAAACCCTGACTTAGCCGGCACGGTATTTAACCGCTACAACGACAAAAACGTGTTCTCGCCAGCGCAGCAGCACGTTATGCGAAGAGCAATAGCGCTTAGCTACACGCTAGACCGCCTTCCTCAAGCGCATCATTGGCTTGAACTTGCTGATGTGCAGGGTGCCAGTGAAGATGTAAAGCTTTGGCATATTTCCCATTTGCTTCGCACGAAAAAGTGGCAGGAAGTGGTTAATGTTATTGATAGCGCTCCTGCCAGTTTGCAGCAAGAAGAAAACTATCGCTATTGGAAAGCCCGTGCTTTAGAAGCGCTTGGTCAAACTATGCAGGCTACGGTGCTTTATAAAGAGCTTTCTCAAGAACGTCATTATTATGGCTTTATGGCAAGTGCGCACATAGGCGAAATTCCGTCGCTTGCACACACGCCAGCGCCAAGAGACACGGCAGCTATTGCCAGTGTGGCGAAAACCCCTGCCACCATGCGCTCTGTTGAATTTTTCAGGTTAGACAGAACCACAGAAGCGCGCCGAGAGTGGTTTTATTTACTGTCACATTTACCCGAATCGAAAGTGACCGATGCGGGCATTTTGGCGTATGAGTGGGGCTTGTACGATCAAGCTATTACCAGTTTTGCGCGAAGTGGCTATTGGGATGATGTCGAGCGCCGATTCCCACTGGCCTTTAACGATGTATTCAGCGAAAAGTCGCAGGCATACAGCATTTCAAAGTCGCTGGCTATGGCTATTGCACGCCGCGAAAGTTCGTTTAGAAGCGATGCTATCTCTTCGGTGGGAGCGGCAGGACTCATGCAGCTTATGCCGGGAACAGCGCGTTATGTAGCAAAAGAGAAAGTAAGTCGTAGCACACTTTTTCAGGTAGACGATAACGTTGAATACGGCGTGCAGTACCTGCGTTATTTAATGGACAAGTTAAACAATAACCCTGTGCTGGTGTCCGCATCTTATAACGCTGGTTGGCGCAAAGTGTTGGAATGGTTACCTGCTAATGAAGCGCTGCCCGTGGATATTTGGATTGAGAATATTCCCTACAAAGAAACCCGTGCTTACGTGAAGGCGGTGATGGCGTATCAACATATTTACGACCAGCAGTTAGGTGGAAACGAGAATATCTTCCCTCAACTTACCCGCGATATGATCCCATCGGCAGATGCAGTAAGTACACATCCGGTAACAGGTACACTGCAACTGGCACCGCGATAGCTATCAAAGGTTAGGCGTATACGGGTACGCCTTTCATTACGTTATTATTTTACCAGTATGGGAAACTTAACGTATACAACAGCACAGCGGTCTGAGCCAGTATGCATGTCATGCTGGCCTCGTGATACACTAGTAGCTAACTAACGACTAAAAAGATAAGAGGGGCTATGTCGCAACATAAAGCAACCTACCAACAGCATATCGAAGAGCTTCAAGCTAGAACTCGCGAAGCATTACAGCGAGAAGGGCTAGACGGACTAGTTATTCACTCAGGGCAGGGCAAACGTCTTTTCTTGGACGATAATCACTACCCATTTAAGGTAAACCCGCAGTTCAAAGCATGGGTGCCTGTTATTGATAACCCTAACTGTTGGCTGGTGGTAAACGGTATAGACAAGCCTACGCTTATTTTCTATCGCCCTGAAGATTTCTGGCACAAAGTGCCACCAGAGCCAAATGACTTTTGGACTGACAGCTTCGACATTAAACTACTTCAACAGGCCGATGCGGTAGAGAAATTTCTGCCTTACGATAAAAGCCGTTTTGCCTATGTAGGCGAATATATTGAAGTGGCAAAAGCGTTGGGTTTTGACAATGTAAATCCAGACCGCGTGTTGCATTATTTGCACTATCAACGTGCTTATAAAACCGACTATGAACTTGACTGCATGCGTGAAGCTAACAAGCTGGCGGTGGCAGGTCATAAGGCCGCTGAGCAAGCCTTCCGTGAAGGCAAAAGCGAGTTTGATATCAATCTTGCCTATGCTGCAGCAAGTCGACAAGGTGACAACGACGTACCATATACCAGTATTGTGGCACTTAACGAGCATGCTTCAATTCTGCATTACATGCAGTGTGATACCGTAGCGCCAAAAGAATCACGTTCGTTTCTGATTGATGCGGGTGCAAATTATCAAGGCTATGCGGCAGATATTACACGTACTTACGCTCAAGAAGGTGTTCATAATTCAGCGATGTTCCGCGACCTCATTCAAGCGGTAGATAAGGTAACGCTGACCTTAGTCGATTCGTTAAAGCCGGGTGTAGCCTACACAGACATTCACTTGTTAGCCCACGATGGTATTGCGCAAATTCTTCACGATACCGGCATGGTGAACCTAACGCCGCCAGAAATCGTGGAAATGGGTATTACACGCACGTTCTTCCCACATGGCATTGGCCATTTCTTGGGGCTGCAGGTACACGATGTGGGCGGATTGGTTAATGATGACAGAGGCACGCCTAAGCCTGCTCCTGATGATCACCCGTTCTTACGCTGCACGCGTATGGTAGAAGCGCGTCAAGTGTTCACTATTGAGCCGGGCCTGTACTTCATCGATAGTCTACTGCGCGACCTTAAAGCGACGCCTGCGTCTAAGTACATTAACTGGGATACCATTGATGCATACAAACCGTTTGGTGGCATTCGCATTGAAGACAACATTATTGTGCATCGCGATAAGAACGAGAACATGACCCGAGATTTGGACTTAAATTAATCGACTTTTTGTGTATAGCCAACACAACCCATCGTTATAAATGCAAAGAGCAGCCTTAAGCTGCTCTTTTTCGTTACGCGCTTTTAAAATGTACGTTCTATTTGTTGCGTCACCTCGATGTAGAACCACTATACCTGCGGTAACACGCCGCGATTACGAACATTTTAACTCTCGTTGAGTGGGTAATTATCTATGCGGACTGGTATTATTTGTAAACCAATGGTGCTGTGTGTAGTAATCAATAGGAAGATATACAAGTAATGGTTAGAAAGGAGTCGTTATGCCACAAGGCGATATTGTAGGTTTATTAATAATGGCAACGGTGGCGGGTCTTGCTATGCCCGCAGGCGCTATTTTAGCGACTTATCAAGGCATTCAACCTAAGTGGCTAGAAAAAGATTTACGCCATGGCATTTTAGCGTTAGGAGCAGGAGCGCTAATTTCGGCGGTGGGACTTGTGCTCGTACCTGAAGGCATAAAAGACGTATCGGTATTTGCGGCCATAATGTGCTTCGTTGGCGGTGCCTTAGCTTTCATGGCCCTTGATATTTATCTAGCGAAAAAGAAAACCGCAGGCAGCCAGTTAGCTGCCATGCTCAGTGATTTTGTGCCTGAGTCTATCGCACTTGGTACTACGGCAGCGTTGGGCGGAGGTACCATGTTATTAGGCCTACTGATTGCAGTTCAAAACTTACCAGAAGGGTTTAATGCGTATAGGGAAATGTTGCCAAAGAACAAGCAGCGCAGTACCAAACTCATTATTATCTTTGTATTAATGGCGCTACTTGGCCCCTTGTTTAGCTTGTTAGGCTTTTATTATCTAGCGCAGTTCCCCGTTGTAATGAGCGGTATAATGCTGTTTGCCGCAGGTGGAATTCTCTATTCGGTGTTTCAGGATATTGCACCGCAAATTCGTTTGGAAAACCATTGGCTTCCTCCGCTTGGCGGTATTCTTGGTTTTTTAGTGGGGATGATAGGTTTCATGCTCGAAGGCTAGCTTTTTAATAATTAGCTAGTTTTCGTAATTGGTAATTGCCAATAAAAAAAAGCGTGTTGCTTACAACACGCCTTTTCATATCACTTATCGACAATTAGTTATCTATCGCTAGTTAGCTTGTACGCTCAATTGAAATATGTGCCAGCGCGATTAACGCCTCTTTATATTCAGAATCTTCAATAGCGTTTAAGCTGTTAATGGCCATTTGTACTTCTTTTTGCGCACATTCACGTGTGTAGTCCAAAGCACCGGTTTCTTCCATAATGCCTTGAATCCGCGTCAAGTGTGGTAGGCCATTGCTTTGTTCAATAGCTTCTTGAATAAGCGCTTTGTCGTCGTCATTTCTTGCGTGCCACATAGCGTAAAGTAATGGCAGAGTAGGCTTACCTTCAGCTAAGTCGTCGCCCGCATTCTTGCCCATTTCTTCGCTGTCAGCCATGTAGTCAAGTATATCGTCAGCTAGCTGAAAGGCTGTGCCTAGGTGCTTGCCGTATTCTTGCATAGCGTGTTCAATGTGCTCATTTTGGTCGGTCAGCACAGCCGCTAACTGCGTAGCAGCTTCAAACAAACGCGCCGTTTTACCGTAAATAACATCAAAGTAACGTGCTTCTGTGGTGCTGGGATCGTTACAGTTCATCAGCTGTAACACTTCACCTTCAGCAATTTGGTTTGTGGCTTCAGACAGTATCTCCATAACGCGCATGCGTTTAAGGCTCACCATCATTTGGAAAGAGCGGGTGTAAAGAAAGTCACCCACTAATACTGATGCCTGATTGCCAAAAATGGCATTGGCCGTTTCCCGCCCTCTGCGCATGGTCGACTCGTCAACCACATCGTCATGCAATAGGGTAGCGGTATGAATAAATTCAACAATCGCCGCAAGGGTATGGTGATCGTTGTTGTCTATTCCCATAGCCCGCGCACTTAACACGGTAAGAAGTGGGCGTAATCGTTTGCCGCCACTGTTTACAATGTAAAAACCAAGCTGATTAATTAGGGCAACATCAGAGTCGACTTGTTGTTGAATCAGCTGGTTGACCGCCTGCATATCATCATTAGACAGGGCGCGGATTTGATCTATATCCATAGGCATGGCAATAAATACTTACTCTTACGTCTTGGGCAATTATTGGTGGCGATTGTACCTTAATCATCTGTACTATCCACCAAATTGTCTTAAAAAATGACGGCTTAACGCATTTACGTGTAATTCCTCAAATACGGTTAAACCAGATGTGAAAAAGGTGGGGCTGCATTCTTCATATAAATTCTGTTCCGTGTTTAGCGGTTTGCCGCATGTACGCCCCCTTAATCATGCGATCACATGCAATTATAGGTGCTCTCGATAATTTTTCCTGTTAAGTCGCTATTTTTTGACGTTTGTATGAAGAAAACGAAGTGTTTAAGAGCAACTTTGTTTCTCAATTAGGGGAGTAGCATTGCCCCAAATCACAGATACAAAGTGGGGAAGTAGTAATCGTAAAAACGATCCTATTCGTGGGATCCAACAGCTCGATCGCAGTCTGATCGCAATGCATATTTAAGGATCGTTTGCCGATCTCGCTCGCGTGAACTTGCGCTGTTTGGATCGCATTTCTATGTAATTTGACCTATCAATATTTCCATTTTGATTTAATACGACCTAAAAATTTTTACTGTTTTTTCAAAAAAATTTGTGAATTTTTAACGGTTTTTGGGCATTTGAAGCTGCATCAAATACGCAATTGGGGCATAATTCGCCCCATGTTGGAAAAATAATCTATTTTTCTGCGAATCGGGGTTGTGATTTACGGATGTTTCACGTACAATTCGCGCCCTGTTTTTTGAATTGAAGCGTCAGTGGACGCAGAGCGGAGTTAACTATGTACGCGGTTTTCCAAAGTGGCGGTAAACAACACCGTGTGGCCGAAGGCCAAACCGTTCGTCTTGAAAAAATCGAAGTAGCCCCAGGCGAAACGGTTGAATTTGACAAAGTTTTAATGGTAAGCAACGGTGACGACGTAAAAATCGGCACACCAATCGTTGCTGGTGGTAAGGTGACTGCTGAGGTTGTTACACACGGTCGTGGCGATAAAGTAAAAATCGTTAAGTTCCGTCGTCGTAAGCACTCTCGTAAGCAAGCGGGTCACCGTCAGTGGTTCACAGAAGTGAAAATCACTGGTATCAACGCATAATAGGAGCACGAACACATGGCACACAAAAAAGCTGGTGGTAGTACCAAAAACGGTCGTGATTCAGAAAGTAAACGCCTAGGTGTTAAGCGCTTTGGTGGTGAATCTGTTCTTGCTGGTAACATCATTGTTCGTCAACGTGGTACTCGTTTCCACGCTGGTGACAACATGGGTATCGGTAAAGACCACACGTTGTTTGCACTAAAAGACGGTAAAGTTCAGTTCGACGTTAAAGGACCGAAGAACCGTAAATTTGTAAGCATCGTAGCTGAGTAAGCGCGTAAGCTTCTCGCCGAACAGGCTTAGAAAAACCCCGCGCTTGCGGGGTTTTTTGTTTTGTGAAACCTTTCTTTCTTTTTCTGTTCTTATGTTAATAGCGATTATATTCTGAAAATGAATTAGCGCTGAGCAAGGTTTTACTTCTCAATTTTTTAGAATGCTGAGTAGACTCAAAAGCGCCGATGCGCAATTTGGTGTAAACTTAGTATTCGCATTAAATAAGTTAATAACCCACGGCATTACAGCCCGGAGTGATAAATGAAATTTGTAGATGAAGCTGAAATTCGCGTTGAAGCCGGTGACGGCGGCAACGGTACAATTGGCTTTAGAAGGGAAAAATACGTACCTAAAGGTGGCCCAGACGGTGGCGACGGTGGTGACGGCGGCAGTGTATTTTTACAGGCCGATGAAAACCTAAATACATTGATCGATTATCGCTTTGAGCGCTTTCACCGTGCTGAGCGTGGCCAAAATGGTCAAGGCGGCAACTGTATTGGTAAGAAAGGTAAAGACCTCACCGTAATGGTGCCTGTTGGCACGCGTGCTACTGATAGTGATACTGGCGAAGTGTTAGGCGACTTAACCCGTCATGGTCAAAAGCTTAAAGTGGCACAAGGTGGTTTTCACGGTTTAGGTAACGCCCGCTTTAAAAGCAGTACGAACCGTGCCCCACGCCAAAAAACCAATGGTACACCAGGTGAAATTCGCAACCTTAAGCTAGAGCTTATGCTTCTAGCCGATGTTGGCTTACTTGGTATGCCTAACGCAGGTAAATCGACCTTTATCCGCTCTGTATCAGCAGCTAAGCCTAAAGTGGCTGATTATCCGTTTACAACCCTGGTGCCTAACTTAGGGGTGGTTCGTCAAGATTCACAGCGAAGCTTCGTTGTTGCGGATATTCCTGGTTTGATTGAAGGTGCTGCCGATGGTGCTGGCCTAGGTATACGCTTCTTAAAACACTTAGAGCGCTGCCGTATCTTGCTTCACGTGGTAGATATTTTCCCTGTTGATGAAACGGATCCTGCCGAGCACGCAAAAGCGATCATTGAAGAGCTTGAAAAATACAGCCCTAAATTGGCAGAAAAGCCTCGTTGGTTAGTATTTAATAAAGTCGATTTACTGCTTGAAGAAGAAGCTGAAGAACGCTGTCAGCACGTGATCGATGCGTTAGATTGGGAAGGCCCAGTTTATCAAATCTCTGCGTTCCAAAAGATGAACCTAGATCCTTTGTGTAACGACATTATGGACTTCATTGAAACCCTTCCAGCTGAATTGGAAGAGGAAGAAGAGAAGAAAGAAGTGGAATTTAAGTGGGACACTTACCACAAGAATACACTTGAAGCTCATGATGAGTTTGAAGACGACCTAGATGATGACGACTGGGACGAAGACGATTACGACGTGGAAGTTGAGTATCGTCGTTGAGAAACAATCGCTGAGTGACAGTCAATTTCGAAACAATTACTGATAACCAGTGCTCTAAAGCAAATTAGAACACCAAAAAGCTCGCATAGTTGCAAAGACAACGTGCGAGCTTTTTTGTAAGTAACGCGGTTAGGCTAATGCACCCTCATCGTGCTGGCTTACTCACTGGTATGATAGATAACCTTTCCCAGCAATTGAGCGCGAGTAAACTTACCCATGGCCCCTTGGCTTACAGAGTGGGCCTTGTTATCGCCCGTTAAAGTAAACGTTCCGTCGGTGTTAACTTGGTCTACCCTTTTGATAATTACGCCGTAAGTGCTGCTTTTAACAACCACGATTTGCCCGCTACGCAGCCACCTAAAAGGCCATCTCATTGCACAGACAAAATCACCGTCACTTAGAGAAGGCAACATGCTGCTCCCCGTAACCCGCATAATTTTAAACATTTAGAGGTCGGGATAAACCACTTCTTCAGAAGGTGGATAGGGGCAAGTTGCTTTTTTGGTTGCGACATCTTTGGTTGCCCAGAAACGCTCTGCAAATTCATTCACTAACGAAAGCAGCTCTTCAGCTTTTTCTCTGCTGACGTGTTGCTTACACCCGGAACCGGCCAGCATGATTTTATGTACCAGCTCGTTAGTATCTGGAAACTTCTCAAACTGAGGGGCTTTAAAGTAATCGCCCCATATTACCCTGACTTCTTGCTTTACTTTCTCTGCATGGGTTTCCTTTTCTGCTACTAAGCGGCTCATTTGCGCTTGATCTGCAAACGTAAGTGTCTCTTTTTCGGTCAATTCGTTAAGTAGGTCTACGAAGCGAATAACACTCAACGCAGCCAACTGCGCCGAAAACGGATCGTAAATTTTGCAAGGAATGTCGCAATGTGCGCTAACCGCAGGGAAGGGGCTAACGGCATGAAGTTTTGAGAGTAATTGATGAATCATAATTTGTACCCCCTTACTTTGCTGAGCGCTTTTTAGCGTTGAAGTATTTGTAAGCCGCAAAGCCACACGCAGCTGCACAGCCTACAAGCGACGCGTAAAACAGAGCATGCATAACACCGCTAGTCCAGTGTTCATGATCGTGTCCTGCATGAGCGAATGCGCCTGAACTAAATACAGCGGCGTATAGCATTAGAGCTGAGCGTTTAAGGTTAACTTTCATGAATTCTCCTAAAGCGTTAGTAAAAGTAAGGTGAAGTAGTTAGGCGCATAAGTATCGGTGCAACTACACGGCGAAGCGCAGTGGTACATTGCTGTTCACGATGTTGTTCGAGGCGCTGATGACAGTATGAGCTCTGTCGACAATGGCGTTTCGGTGGTGAGGCAGTTTCAGATGAAAGTATGTCTCTTCAAGCAAGCTTGTTAAGCCCATAATCTTAGCTGTCATTGCGCTGTTCTCACCGCCGTCTACCTCAAGCAGAATAACGGCGATATCAAACGCACAGCCAAGGTATGGAATTGCTTCACTGAACTGACCGCTTTGCATAAGCATTGTGCCTTGCATTTCATCGCGCGCCATTACGTGTAGGGCCTGTTCTGGGTTGTTGTAAACCCAATCTGCGTGTTTAGGGCATAGATAGTTTATTTGCATTGTCGCGACCTCCTGTATACACACTAGAAAATTTAAAATAATAATGCAAATGATAACTGTTTCTATTTGTTGGGTGTTAAAGCTATACCCTTTGAGCCAATACACATTTGGTCGCTGATATTGATATACTGCCGCGGTTCAACAATAAAAACGGCTTTATAGGTAATGAAATGAAGATAGCGATGATTGCTGCTATGGCGAAAAACAGAATTATAGGCGCAGATAATGATATGCCGTGGCACTTACCGGCTGATTTAAAACACTTTAAAGCGATCACCTTAGGCAAAGCCGTCATAATGGGCCGCAAAACCTATGAGTCAATCGGAAGGGCATTACCTGGCAGGCCAAACATTGTTATAACGAGTAATGCTGACTACAGCTTATCTGACGCGACCGTAGTAGATTCACCAGAGTCAGCGATTGAGGTAGCCAAAGCGCTAAGCGCAGAGAACAGCGACAACGATGAAATAATGATTATCGGTGGCGGTACTATTTACCAAACGTTCTTAGATAGCGCTGACACTTTGTATCTCACACATATTGATTTGACTGTTGACGGAGATACACAGTTCCCAGACTATGAGGCGGCAGCAAGTTGGACGGAAGTATCACGTGATGAACATGACGCCGATGAGAAAAATCCTCACCCTTACACATTCGTTACTCTCGTTCGAAACTAACGGAGAGATTGGAACTAGGTCCAATTTAAAATAAAAAAATGCCAGTGTTGTGAAACTCAAAAATTGAGAGCTTCACAACACTGGCATTTTTATTTTTGCGTTGCGCGCAGATGCTACTTCATTTGGTCGAACAGGTTCTCTAATGAAAGACCCTGATGACCCAACATATCGCGAAGACGGCGAAGTGCTTCTACTTGAATTTGACGAACACGTTCACGTGTTAAGCCAATTTCGGCACCCACATCCTCAAGTGTTGAAGGTTCATATCCCATAAGACCGAAACGACGAGCAAGTACTTCGCGTTGCTTAGGGTTTAGTTCTTCAAGCCAGGTTACAATATTACTTTTGATATCTGAGTCTTGTAAGCTCTCTTCAGGGCTAAACTCTTTCTCGTCAGCAATAATGTCGAGGAGTGCTTTATCATTTTCTCCACCAATAGGTGTATCGACAGAGGCAATGCGCTCGTTTAAACGCAACATCTTAGTGACATCTTCCACAGGCTTATCAAGCGCTAGTGCAATTTCTTCTGCAGTTGGCTCATGATCAAGCTTTTGTGAAAGTTCACGAGAAGCACGTAAATAAACGTTCAGCTCTTTCACTACATGTATAGGCAAACGGATGGTACGCGTTTGATTCATGATAGCGCGTTCGATGGTTTGGCGAATCCACCATGTGGCGTATGTTGAAAAGCGGAATCCACGTTCAGGATCAAACTTCTCTACGGCGCGAATTAGTCCTAAATTACCTTCTTCGATTAAATCTAGAAGTGCCAACCCACGGTTGTTGTAACGGCGAGCAATCTTAACAACAAGGCGAAGGTTGCTTACAATCATACGTTTACGAGAGGCTTCGCAGCCTTTCAGTGAGCGACGCGCAAAATAAACTTCTTCTTCTGCGGTTAGCAGCGGTGAAAAACCAATCTCGCCTAGATAAAGCTGTGTGGCATCTAGGTTTTTAGGTTGGTCATCCTGACTGAAAATGGCGTCGTCATTTTCTAGGTCAGCGTCGTTGGTTAAGGTTTCGTCAGCTTTCATATCAGCTGGCATATCGACGACATCTAAGTCATCTTGCGGTTTTGATTCTAAGGCTTTATTTGACTTACCCATCATGAATCTCCTGCTACAAGGTTTACCTTATGACGTTTCTCCTTTGTCTTTTATTATTATTATTTATTTTTATTATTTTAATGCTGGCAGGTATTTCATAGGGTCTAATGATTTCCCTCTATACCTAACTTCAAAATGAAGTTTTACCGAATTTGTTCCGCTGTCACCCATGGTTGCAATTTGCTGCCCTGCCGAAACCCATTCTCGTTCTTTGACTAAAATAGTGTCGTTGTAGGCATAGGCACTTAGAAAGGTATCTGTATGCTTAATGATAACCAGATTACCGTAACCCCTTAGTGCGCTACCTGAGTAAACAACTTTTCCATCTGCTGCCGCTAAGACTTTACTACCTTTAACACCAGCGATATCAATACCTTTGTTGCCTGACTCTGACTTACTGAAGGTTCCAACTACCTTACCTTCTGCAGGCCACACCCACTCTTGTACTTTGTCTGGAAAACTCGTCGGCGTTTGTTTTTTGACGCTTTTTGACGGCTTCTTGACAGTTGTAACATTTTGTGGCTTAACAACTTTTTCACTTTCACGATACGCCTGTGGTTGTGGGCGGTCAACCAAACTTTTGTCTACATTTGATGTGGTCGGAGCTGTCGACCGATTGGTCTTAGACTTAGGTATAACGGGGGCTGTAGCCACATTCGAGGGTGGCGTAACGTTTAAAACTTGACCAGGGAAAATGGTGTAAGGGGCTGATAACTGGTTGTATTTTGCTAAGTCGCGATAGTCATTTCCCGTGTACCATGCCACCGCATAGAGGGTGTCTCCCCGTTGAACTTTGTAGGTTTTTTTTGTGTATTCTTCGCTTCCATCTGAAACTTGGCTATTTAATAAAACCACGGGAGCGGGTGCACTTCTTCCTGCACAGCCCCCGATGAGTACACAAATATATAACAAAATTCCTATGTGAAGGTGGGGCCTACGCATGTCATCGCAATAGTAAATAAGCGAATATTGCGAGGATGACTACTCCCCATCCAAGCACTTCTACATACTGCCTTAGCTTTTGCTCCATGGCTGCGCCCCCCCAGCGCATGAGTGCTGCGACCAAAAAGAAGCGTGCGCCTCGACCAACAGCTGATGCCAGTACAAATGGGAAGAAGGCCATTTGCAAGAAGCCAGCACTCACAGTGAAAATTTTATAAGGGATAGGTGAGAAACCAGCAAGAAAAACTACCCATACGCCGTAGTCTTTAAACCACTGCATTGCCGTATCTATTTTGTGGGTATACCCCCAGCTCTCGATAAGCGGAGCCAGCCAAGCATCGAAAGCAAAGTAACCAAGCCAATAGCCAGCTATACCGCCCAAAATCGACGCGATGGTCGTAATAAAAGCGAACTGCCATGCTCTAGCAGGCTGGGACAGTGCCATTGGCGCAAGCATAACATCAGGTGGAATAGGGAAGAAAACCGACTCTGAGAAGCTTAACCCGCCCAAATATTTGGTTGCGTGACGATGTCTCGCCCAGCGTAACGCCATGTCATAACATGGCTCAAAAAGCTTCACATTAGCTCTCCTGCTACAAGGGGAACAAATCGGACCGATTCAATGGTCGATGTTTTTAGTTCACCTTCAATCCTATCAATACACAGTAACGATTGTTGCTCGTTACCTACGGGAATAATCAACCGCCCGCCTTCTTTAAGCTGATCGCACAGATCCTGTGGAAGACTTGCAGCGGCGGCGGTGACAATAATGGCATCGTAAGGGCCCTTGGATGCCCAACCTTTCCAACCATCGCCGTGTTTCATTGCAATATTGTGAAGGTCGAGCTGATTCATTCGACGTTTCGCTTGGAACTGCAATGATTTAATACGTTCAACACTGAATACTTTGGCAAAAAGCTGCGCGAGTATAGCGGTCTGATAACCTGAACCCGTGCCTATTTCTAACACTTTCTCGGGTTTATTAGGGCTATCTAGGAGCAACTCTGTCATTTTCGCAACAATATAAGGCTGCGAAATGGTTTGGCCTTGACCTATTGGCAATGCCATATTTTGATAGGCCTTATGTTTCAGCGCGTCGGGTAAAAAGCTTTCCCGCGGCGTACCAGCAATGGCGTTCAATACTGCTTGCGAACGTATTCCCTCGTTATAAAGCAGTTGTGCTAACGCGTCTCCTTTTCTAGAAGCTCTCATGATGTTGCGTACTTTCCTTTATTCTTATCCACAGCCACGCGAGATTTAGTCTGTTGCGCGCCACGCTTTCTCAATACTCTTTACACCCTGTTAATTGGGGACAAGGTTTCAACGCACTCTCTAAGGACTGAGGTTGCAAAGCAGCCACTTGGAAGCGCAAACGAGATAGTAAATGTATCACCCTTACTCTGCCATTCAAGCTGTGAAGGCCAAATTTTTATCGCGCGACGCTCTTGTTCGAACCCGCACTGGCTTAAAAAGTCGATAACTTCACTATTTTGCTCTGCAACAGATTGCTCAAGTGCTAGTGTGTCAGCTTGCGTAACAAGTTCACCTTTACCCCACAGCGGTGCTGAAGGGCATACGTCTTTGGCATTAAAACGACGTTGTGCGTCTTGCTGCTGCTCAGAGCCGTCGGAACCTTCGTTGATGAAAAAGCTGTTAGAACCTGAAAGCACCAGCGCGTCGCCGTGAGTGACCTTGTCGAACATGTCTTTTTCTAAGCGTGCAGAAAGCATTTCATTAAATAGCCAGCTGCGCAGTGCAGAAAGCGCCATGGAACGTTTGTTGCGGTGTCTGATGGTTTCACCGTTTACCATTCGCTCGGCCATTACCAGGTTTCCACCGCGTTGTACTTCACCCATGTCATTTAAGCGCATTACGCCAAAGCGTTGTTCGCCGTAATAGTTCGGCACACCGTGCTTTTCAATTTCTTGAAGACGCTCTTCAATGGCCTCAGGATGCAGTACCTGGCGCAAGGTAATCGTAAAGTGATTGCCTTTAAGCTGACCGGTTCGCAACTTTTTATTGTGACGCATTTGCTTAAGCACTTTAACGCCTTCCAGTTCAAAGTTGCTGAAGTCGAAGTCAGGCTTACCCGGCGCGTGAATACCAAACCACTGTTGCGTTACCGCGTATTTGTCTTTGCGACCAGCATAGGTAATTTGGCGTAATGGAAGGTTAACGAAACGGGCTAGCTGCTCAGCGACAAACGCGGTATTGGTGTTGGTTTTTTCAATAAATACAAACTGGTGCTCGCCTTCACCACAAGGGGTATAACCCAAATCCTCTACAACTTGAAAATCGTCGGCTTGGAATTTAAAAATACCGGTGGATACAGGTTTTGCGAAATAGTACTGCCAGTGGTCAGTGTGTAAAGGCTTCATAATTTTTCCAGTAGAACAACGGCGTGAGAGGCAATGCCTTCTTTACGGCCTGTATAGCCTAGCTTTTCAGTGGTCGTTGCTTTTACGTTGATGTCGTCAAGCGATACGTTGCAGTCTTGGGCAATAATCTCACGCATAGCAGCAATATGCGGCGCCATCTTAGGTGCTTGCGCCACAATGGTCATATCTGCATTACTTAAGCGGTAACCTTTCTCCCTTACTACATTGACAACGTGACGCAGCAGCACGCGGCTGTCTGCACCCGCGTATGCGTCGTCTGTGTCAGGGAAGTGCTTGCCAATATCACCGAGTGCTGCTGCACCAAGCATTGCATCACACAGTGCGTGTAGTAATACATCGCCATCTGAGTGAGCTAACAGTCCTTGCTCATAGTCGATACTGACGCCACCTATTGTGATGGGGCCTTCACCGCCAAACTTGTGTACATCAAATCCGTGTCCAATTCGCATTATGATTGTGCCTTTTGATTTTTTGCGCTGTGGCTTTGGGCTCTGTAGTTTTGAGCGTTCTGGCCTTGCGCGCTTAATTTTTGCTTAAGATAAAATTCTGCCAAAGGAAGATCGGCCGGATGCGTTATTTTTATATTTGCCGGACTTCCGCTTACCATGGCAACTTTGTAGCCTTCAAGCTCCATGGCAGAGGCTTCGTCTGTGATATTCGCGCCTTGTGATAAACCACTTTGAAGCGCGCGTTTTAGCGATGTTGCTGGAAAAAGTTGCGGCGTTAAAGCGTGCCAAAGACCGTCTCGGTCTTCAGTGTGAGAAATAACATTTGTCGAAGGTCTGACCCGCTTCATGGTGTCACGAACAGGGGTAGCTAGAATACCGCCAGAAACGTCATCACTGCTCATTAATTCGAGCAGCGCGGAAATATCGCTCTCTTCTATACAAGGCCTCGCGGCATCGTGAACCAGTGCCCAATCGTTCTCGCCAAGTGACATAAGCCCGTTCAATACACTATCAGCGCGTTCCTTTCCGCCATCTACAACGCGAATGGGTTTTTCACGTAACCGATATTGATCAAAATACGCGTCACCTGGGCTTATCGCTACGATCACGTCATCGATTAACGGATGCTGTAGCAGCGCGTCAATCGTGTGTTCAAGAATGGTTTTACCATTTAAGGTGAGGTATTGCTTTGGGCGGTCAGCCTGCATTCGGCTGCCAACTCCGGCTGCGGGGATAACCGCAACAACGCGGGGCGATGTCATTTTCTTCACTTAGAATCTGCGGGCAAAATACGGTAGAAGGTTTCTCCCTTTTTAATCAGACCGAGTTCATTTCGGGCTCTTTCTTCAATGGCTTCTAGACCAATTTTTAAATCGCTAATATCAGCTTTAAGTAGGGCATTGCGCTGAGCGAGGTTGGCATTTTGAAGGGCTTGAGAGTGAACTTCTTGTTTTCGGTTGAAGTAATCGGGAATACTATTTTTTCCAAACCATAGCCTGTATTGCAATAGACCAAGCAGTACTATCAATACAATGGGAAGCCATTTACCTTGCAACACAGATTCACCTGACAATGTGGTTAAGCGGAAAAAAAGCAGAGGCTCTTCGCCTCTGCTGTGTCTTATTATGCCGCGAAGCAGCGTCGAGTCAAAGGCGCATTATTCACCTTGGCCCAATTTTCCTTTCAATTTATCAAACAGCTTACTTTTTTGCTGCTCAACAACGTTGTTAAGTTGAGCTTGAAGCAGCTCCTGAAGGGCGGCACTGTCGCCTTGGGCTGCACTAAGCATACTGTTTACGTCAACAAGCTCGCCTGATAGCAATGATTGTTCGTTACTTATCATGCTGTTGAGTTTGTTGTTTAATTCATCCAGCTTGTCTTTTTGGCTGGCAGTAAGCTGTGAAAGCGCCGCTTTAGCCAGCTTATTATCCAGATCAGACTTAATGTTAAAGCCAGGGTCTGAAAGCGTGCCGTCTAGCAGCATCGTCATGTTTAGGCTGGTTAACGTTTGCAGTGCCTGCGCAATAGCACTGGTGATATCACTGGTGCCAGTTGCTTCCATAACGAGCTGCTGAAGGTCAACTTCGCCCGTACCGGTAAGCATGTTATCAGTGACTTTCATCGATCCATTGGTTTTCATCAGCGCTGATTTAAGCACCGCATTTAGTGTTTCATTACCGCTAAATGAAATGTTAGACATATTTACGCCGGCTAGCTGCCAGACTTGACTGGCATCAACACCGTCGCCGTCAATCCAGAATTCACCGCTGGAAGTAAACGACTTTAGTAACTCGCCCGCTGCTTCAATAGTAAAGGTGGTGGGGTTACCGAATACTTCGTGAACGTTTGTAATGTTGTTCCATTTGCTGGTGATAGATTCATTTTGCCAAAGCACTGATACATTGGCTTCTTTCACCAAAATCGACGGCACTTCAGTCGGTGCTTCACTTTTTTCTTCACCTTGAATGAGCGGCATAACAATTTGCATTGCTGCCATAAGGTACTCAGTGTATTCCGCCGCTTTGTCGCCAAACACAAAGTAAGTGACTTGAGAAAGTGCCGCTTGGTCACCTGCAATTACCCCTTTCAGCAACACGTAATCTTCTTGTGGCGCTTTCTTAAGTGCTTCAACACTTTCACTAAGGGCTTGTTTGGCATCGCTCGCTTTTTCCGTGAAATTGCTAATAAGCGCGCGGTCGGCCTGCATTTCTTCTTTCAACTTATCAAATGAAGACTTTGCCTGTACCAAGGCTTGAGGGTCTTTGTAGTTCGTTTCTTTAAGCTGGGCTACCTGCGTTTTGTAGTACTCAATGCGCGACTTATCAGGTAAAGATTTATAGTCGTCTTTCAAACCTTTTCCAAAGGTTTCGTAGGCAGACTTTGCATTTTCAATGGCAGCAGTGGTTTTTAGTGGATTGCGGGCGAGAAGTTCGTCAACCGTAGGCACGGCTTCTTTGGCTTTTGCTTTAATTTCGTCAAATGACAGAGAACGTTCTGGAACGCGATACACTTCACCTTCAGACTCGCGCTGTGTATCGAACTGCACTTTCAGTAAATCAAGATTGTTTACGATAACTTGATCATCTAACAGTGGCTTCAGCTCAACGTCTGCGTGAGCTTCACCTACAAAAACTTGATTGTGAGTAGGCTTTGTGGGGTTGGTGAGTGCAATACCTTTCAGCGTAACAGTTGTTGGAAAAAGAGAGTGGTCGAACTCGTCGATATTCACTTCTGCTCCATAGGATTCGCCCAGCTTGGACTCAAGAATAGATTTGATGATGGTATTGGCGAACAGGAAATACACCAAAAATAGCAACACGAAAAAACCGACAACCCATAATAAAATAGGCTTACCCTTTGAACCACTGCTCATATTCAACTCCTTGATTTTTTGCGCGTCTGGCTTTTATTGCGCATAAGTCACTACTTTGGTGGCTAGTATATCGCTCAATAAAAAGTAATCGATTAACCGCCACTTATGGTGCCTCTGAGTGTAATGCACTCAGGTCTTTTCTTCCATACGCAGAAGGTAGGTGTATTGATTAAACCATGTGAGCTTTTAAACAACTTGACGTAAGAGAAGCAAAATTCGGCAAAGTTTACTTTTTTAAAAGAAAATCACCGTGAGCTATGGAGTGGTAGCAGCAGTAAACGGAGCCTGCTTCTCAATGCTTTGCAGCAAAGCGCAGCAGGCTCGTTGAAATGTAAAATGCTTTAAAGCTTAAAGCGGTTCGCAATGTCCATTATTGCTATACAGCTTGCGCGTAACGCTTGGCTCGCAGCTGCTAATTCATCTGCCGTTCTCAAGCTACTATCAGCAGCACCTGACAGTGCATTGATGCGCATATTCGCTTCGGTAGCGGCTTCCGCTTGCTGCTCGGTAGCCCGCGCTATTTCACTACTCATATCTGCAATTTCAGTCATTAAGCGATCAGCTTCTTGCAGATTTTGATTCGCCTGTATAGCGTTGTCTACCGTTTTGGTTGACGCTGACTGGCTTACTTTTACTGCATCTACTGCGCTTTTGGCATTACTTTGCAGCTTTTCTATCATCGCTTGGATTTCATCGGTACTTTGTCCGGTTCGGCTTGCTAGCGTGCGAACTTCATCCGCGACTACCGCAAAGCCTCTCCCTTGCTCGCCTGCTCTAGCGGCCTCAATAGCGGCGTTAAGTGCCAGTAAGTTAGTTTGTTCTGCAATACCGCGAATAACGTCTAATACAGCACCAATACTGTCTGTTTGCGCAGCAAGTTCCGTAACCACGGTACTTACACTTTCTATATCCGATGTGAGTGAACGAATGTCTTTAACCGTGCTATCAACCACTGCTGCGCCATTTTGAACATTGCCGCGAGCGCTAATGGTACTTTTTTCCGCAGAGTCAGCATTACTGCTGACATCGTTAATTTGTGTTGTCATCTCCTCCATTGCTGCGGCAACTTGTAGCATGTTCTCGTTCTGTGTCTGCGCTTGCGCATTGCTATTTTGACTAGACGTTTCCACGAGTTCTGCTTGCTGTGTGAGTGAACTGATATTTTCGCGAATACCCAATAATGACTGACGCATTTTATCTGTGTACTCATTGAAATAACGCGCCAAACGGGTAATCTCATCTTGCCCTTTCTCTGGAAGAGAACGCGTTAAATCGCCTTCTCCCTGAGAAATATCTTTCATACGCTCTGTTACTTCTTGAACAGGCTTTACAATGCTTCCGCCTATCACATATACCAGTACCACAACCAGTACGACGCTAACCAAACAAAACACTACAATTAGGTTTCGAAGATGGGAAAATTCCTTTTCGAGATTGGTAAGGTATATGCCCGAACCTACCGTCCAGCCCCACGGCTTGAACTCTTTCACATAAGAAATTTTATCGGTAGGGGTCTCTTCGCCGGGAAGGGGCCAGACATAATCAACGAAACCATCACCGTTCGCTTTGATTTTTTGCGCCATTTCAATAAAAAAGGTTTTGCCTTTCCCGTCTTTAAAAGTTCTTAGGTCCTTACCATCTAGCGCGGGCTTTATGGGGTGCATAACCATAGACGGCGTTTGGTCCTGAATCCAAAAGTAGTTACTGCCGTCATACCTCAGCGCCTTTACCGCCTCTAGCGCCTGTTGTTTAGCAGTAGCCTCATCTATGTCAGTACGCGCTTCAAAGCTACCAAGCATGGTATGAACCACTTCAACAAGATGCTGGTTTTCATCGTAAGACTTTTGCTTCAATGCTTCGTAGTGCCTGTTTAATACAACTGCCGTTAGCAATATAAACAGCAGCGTAATTAGCCCAACAATAATGCCCAAACGTTGAATTAAACTAAATTTTCGTAACCACATTGGCAAATACCTATCTATTTATATTTTTGTTTTTTTATAGTGTAGACGGTTTTTTAATTTCTACTTTAGAGCCTAAATTAAAATAAGCAGGCCTAGCGAAGACGAAAAGGCAGAGCACGAATATTCACAATTGCCTTTGTGGAGAGACGGGCGTAAATGTGTGGCCCGTCGCGCTGGGATAATCTATAGGTGTTCAACACTCGCTCAGTTAGCGAGTGGGAGTCGATTTGATAACTTAAGTTCTCTTAGCGAAATGCTTGATGAAATATCTGATATGCCGGGTAGTTTTCGTAATACACTATCTACAAAGTGCCCGTAGTCGTCCAAGTCTTTTGCTACAACTTGTAGCAAAAAGTCAGCGCCACCAGTGGTGTTGTGACAACTTAATACATTGTCGCACCGTTGGATAATATCAATAAAATCATTCGTCGTTTTTGAGTCATGGGCAGTATAGGTAAGTTGCACAAACGCCAACACGCCATAGCCTAACTTGCGTTTGTTCAAGTTTGCTTGGTAACTCTCAATGTACCCCTCGTTTTCTAAACGTTTAACACGCCTCCAACAAGGGGTTTCACTCATATTTAGCATTTCAGCCAGCTTGGCGTTTGACAGTTTCCCGTCTTGCTGAAGCAACGCTAAAATTTTCTTATCTACATTATCCATGCTTTTCTTTGCGTCCGGTTTGGCGGATTCTTTCTTTAATTTAGCATTGCTTGAAAGGTCCTTGCAACTTTAGCGGACCAAGCCAAACAAAAAGCAAGATTATTTCTTAACTATTAGCGTAATCTTTACGACTGTCGGTGGATGTTTATTGAACATATTTTTAAGGGGCTGTAATTATGAAAGCAGTAGTATTTGAAACGTTTGGCGGAAAATTAAATATTCAGGACGTGAAGAAGCCCACGCCTAAATCTCATGGGGTGGTGATACGTGTAAAAGCCACGGGTGTGTGCCGCAGCGATTGGCATGGCTGGATGGGGCATGACGATGGAATAAGCTTACCTCATGTACCAGGTCATGAATTTGCTGGTGTTGTCGAGTCCGTTGGAAGCGATGTAAAGCGATTCAAAGCCGGCGATAAAGTTACAGTTCCTTTCATTAGTGCGTGTGGAAGATGTTCAGAGTGCTCTTCGGGTAATCATCAGGTATGCGGTAACCAAACACAACCCGGCTTTACCCACTGGGGCTCGTTTGCAGAATACGTAGAAATTGACTTTGGCGACGTTAATCTGGTTCATCTCCCTGAAGAAATAGACTACGTGACTGCGGCTAGCTTGGGTTGCCGTTTTGCTACATCATTTCGCGCAGTGGTTGACCAAGGTAAGGTGAGCGCTGGGCAATGGGTTGCTGTTCATGGCTGCGGTGGCGTTGGTCTATCTGCTGTGATGATTGCATCGAGTATTGGCGCAAACGTTATTGCTGTTGATATATCAGATGACGCATTGGCATTGGCGAAAAAGTTAGGCGCTGATGTAGTGATTAATGCTAAGAATGAAAAGGATGTGTCTGCAACAATCAAGCGCCTTTCATTAGGCGGTGCGCATGTGTCAATTGACGCCCTAGGAAATCCTATTACCTGTGTAAATTCAGTAAACAGCCTAAGAAAGCGCGGCAAGCATGTCCAAGTTGGTCTGCTGTTAGCTGAGCAATCGACGCCACCTATTCCTATGGATGCGGTTGTTGCACACGAGCTTGAAGTAATAGGTAGTCACGGTATGCAAGCGTATCGATACGACGCCATGTTTGGCATGATCGCCACAAAAAAGCTGAATCCCCAAGCACTCATTGGGAAGATAATTTCACTGGAAGAAGCGCCCAAAGCGCTCTCTGAGATGGACAAATACTCGCAGCCAGGTGTGACGGTCGTTTCTTTTGATGAGAAGTGAAAAGCAGCGGCGATTCAGCGACATGTAAAATGTCATCCAACGCACTGACTACATAGCTTGACAGAGAAACTGAAAAACTTTGTGAGCGGGGGCTTGGCAGGGCAATTTTGTGTGCTACCATCCGCGCAAATTTGGCCCAGTCGTGATCTTCATCCAAAAGTATAAAGTTAAAAGAAGTACGACAGGTCAACGCAAGGTTCCGACTTTGCTTGTTTTTTAGCCGCTTCCATGTGACCGTGGGCAGTCTTACACGGCGGGAACGCTTTTTATTACAGCTATTTCTATGAAAGGGTTGCAATGCTCATTAACGACACGCTTCATACAACTTCACCCCTACGCCAGCGCATAAGAGATTACTATCGCATTAGTGAATCGGTGGCTGTGGATCAAATTCTTCCTATCGCAGAGGTTAACCCGCGTGCGCGAAGCCGCGCATGGGAACGGGCTCGTAAGATGGTACTTCAAATTCGCCGCGAACAAGAAGGGCACGGTGGTGTTGACGCATTATTAAATGAATACTCGCTATCTACAGCAGAAGGTGTGGTATTGATGTGCTTGGCTGAAGCCTTGCTGCGTGTTCCAGACAAAGCCACTCAAGATGAGCTTATTCGTGACAAACTGTCTCAGGGACAGTGGACACCTCACTTGGGGAATTCAGAGTCGTTATTTGTTAACGCTTCGGCGTGGGGCTTGTTATTTACGGGCAACATGGTGAACTATGCCGACAAGCGCAAGAAAGAACAGTTTGGCTTGTTAAAACAAACCCTTGGCCGCTTAGGTGAACCTGTTATTCGCCGCGCCATGAACATTGCGATGCGCGTTATGGGTCGTCAGTTCGTTATGGGCGAAACCATTGAAGATGCGGTAGATCGCGCCAAAGAGAAAGAAACCAAAGGGTACGTATATTCTTACGACATGCTAGGCGAAGGCGCACGCACTATGCGCGACGCTGAGCGTTACTACGATGCATACGTAAAAGCAATAAAAGTAATCGGTAAAGCGGCTAACGGACGCGGTCCTAAGCGTTCACCGGGGATCTCGGTAAAGCTTTCTGCTATTCACCCACGCTTTGAATTTTCTCACCGCGAACGCGCCATGGCAGACATTCCGCCGCGCTTGAAAGCGCTGTGTATGATGGCGAAAGAATACGATATCGGTTTAACCGTAGATGCGGAAGAAGCTGACCGTCTAGAGCTTTCTCTAGATATTATTGAAGCTGTATTTCGCGATGAAGACCTGAACGGTTGGACAGGCTTTGGCTTGGCCGTACAGGCCTACCAAAAACGCGCAATCCACGTTATAGAGCACTTACGTGAACTTACCCTAGAGGTAGGTCGTCCGCTAATGGTGCGTTTAGTTAAAGGCGCTTATTGGGATACTGAGATTAAGCTTACTCAACAAGCGGGCCTTGAAGAGTTCCCTGTATTTACCCGTAAGTCGTCAACAGATGTGTCATACCATGCCTGTGCGAACCGTCTACTTGAGTATCGCGACACCATTTACCCGCAGTTTGCGACTCACAATGCCTACACAGCGTCTGTTATTGTTGAGCTTGCTGGTGACGACAAAGAAGGTTTTGAGTTCCAGTGTCTGCACGGTATGGGCGATACCCTTTACGATCAGGTGGTAACACAGGATAAGATTCAGTGCCGTGTTTATGCCCCTGTAGGTGAACACGAAGACTTATTGGCCTATCTAGTGCGTCGTCTTCTTGAAAACGGCGCGAACTCGTCGTTCGTAAACGCTATTGTTGATGATGAAAAACCGGTTGAGTCTTTGCTTGAAGATCCGGTAGAAAAAACACAACGCCTGAAAGTACGTTATAACAAGTTAATCAAAACCCCACGTGGGCTGTATGCGCCAGAGCGCGATAACTCCCGTGGTCTGGACCTAACCGACACCAATGCGGTAACGGCGCTTAAACACGAACTTGAACGCTGGCAGGATTACTACAAAGTAACCGGTGAAGTGCCGGAAGGTGCGACAGCGGTACTTAGCCCAACTAACCACAACGACGTGGTAGGTTATCATCATTACGCTACGCCTGATGATATGCGCAAGGCATTAGATGAAGCCGAAGCTGGGTTTGAAGCATGGTCTAAACGCGATGTAAGCGAGCGCGCTGAAATACTTAATCGAACGGCAGATGCGCTTGAGCGCCACATGGCTGAGCTTATCGCTATCTGTATGCGTGAAGCCGGTAAAGTAGCGCAAGACAGTATTGATGAAGTGCGTGAAGCCGTTGATTTCTGTCGCTACTACGCGGCGCGTGCAGAAGAGCTTGCTGAAGATCAACGCTTACTTCCTCGTGGTGTTGTGCTTTGTATTAGCCCGTGGAACTTCCCACTAGCCATCTTCTTAGGCCAAGTGGCAGCGGCACTTGTAACAGGTAACACGGTTATTGCTAAGCCTGCTGAACAAACCAGCATTATTGCGCAGCGCGCGGTAGATATTATGCACTCGGTAGGGCTGCCAGAAGACGCACTGAAACTTATTGTATCGCCTGGTAAAGAAGTGGGCGAAACCCTTCTACCAGACGAGCGCATTAAAGCGGTAATGTTCACAGGTTCAACGCAAACCGGTACGTTAATTTCTCAAGTGCTTGCAGAACGTGGTGGCGAACAGGTGCCATTGATTGCAGAGACGGGCGGTCAAAACTGTATGATTGTTGATTCAACTGCACTGCCAGAGCAGGTAGTTGATGACGTGATCCACTCTGGTTTCCAAAGTGCCGGTCAGCGCTGTTCAGCGCTTCGCGTATTGTTCGTACAAGATGAAATTGCTGATGACCTTATCGAAATGCTAACCGGCGCCATGAAAGAGCTTACCGTTGGTGATCCAACGCAGCTTGCTACCGATGTGGGCCCTGTAATTGACGAGAAGGCGCTTAAGAGCCTAACCGATCACCAAGAGTATATGGAAGATAAAGCTAAGCTGCTTTATCGCAATGAAATGCCAGCAGGCTTTGAAAACGGTACTTTCTTTGCGCCGACCTTATATGAAATCAAGAACATTGATGTGCTTGAAAAAGAAGTGTTCGGTCCTGTGGTACATATTGTTCGCTTTAAGTCGAAAGACCTTGATAATGTGCTAGAGCAAATCAATGGCACAGGTTACGGCCTGACTATGGGCATTCACTCGCGTATTGAAGAGCGTGCCAACGAGCTAGCAGCGAAGAGCCGCGCGGGTAACGTGTACATTAACCGCAACATGATTGGCGCTATTGTTGGCGTTCAGCCATTCGGTGGACGTGGATTGTCTGGTACAGGCCCAAAAGCGGGTGGTCCTAATTATCTGCCTCGTTTAATGATGGAACGTGCCACACCTAAGCCATCGCACATTGATGATGTAGACGGTACTGATGCAGCGCTTGTCGGTGATGAAAAGATTGCCGAGCGTGCGCACGTAATGATGGATAAAGCGAAAGCGGTAGAAGTGCAGTGGCGTCATACGCCGTTGAATGACCGTATTTCTATGGTACGTCAGCTTCTGGCTAAAATTGCGAAAGTGGACATCGTTGACGAGCTTGCTGATGACTTGAACCGTACGCTTGCGACGGCGCGTCAGCAGTTAACCAGTGTTGAACGCAAGCTTGCCAAGCCTCAAACCTTGCCGGGCCCAACAGGTGAATCGAACAAGCTTTACTTGGAGCCTCGCGGGATCTTGGTGTGTTTTGCCGATAAAGAAGTAACTTTCGAATACTGGTTGCTGTCTATAGTGACCGCGCTATCAACGGGTAACCCGGTAGTATCAGTTGTGTCTGAAATCTTCTATGAAGAAGCAGTAGAAATTCAAAACAAGTTTGAATCTACTGGCGCACCAAAAGGCTTATTCCAGGTAGCGCGTCTTGCGCATCTAGATACCTTGCTAATGGATGAAGATTTATCTGGCGTGGTGGTCGACTCTGGTACAGAGCGTACTGCGCGTATTACAGCAATGCTGTCATCTCGCGAAGGCGCTATTTTGCCGGTTATCACAGCAGAATATAACGATAACCTTATTCAGCGTTTGATGACCGAAAAAACCATCAGTATTGATACTACGGCGTCAGGTGGTAACACATCGTTGATGACCCTAGTTGAAGATGATGAATAAGCAGGAAACCTAGGGTATGTTCACAAATGTTGAGCAGACCCTAATGCTTAAAATCAAAGCGTTAAATACAAAAATGGCCAGCTTTATAGCTGGCCATTTTTTTAATCGTGTTACTAAAACTCGGTGCCTAGCACTACATCCACTCGCTGCTTCTGCGTTTGCGCTTGGGAAGGTAAGTCAGCATTACGCCCAGTAATATACCCACACCGGCTACCATACCACCGCGTGTAAACCAGGTAACCAGCTCATCTTTATTCGCGCTATCTACTTTGGCGGTAAGACGAGTTATCTCAGAGGCTTGTTCCTCGCTCGTTGTTGTAAGCTTCGATACCTGCTGACGTGCATCGTTAAGTTGCTGACGAAGCCTGGCGTTTTCAGACTGCGCTGTTTGCAGTGCGCTTTGGCTCTCAGCTAGCTTCTCACTTATGATTGGCAATTGCTCGGCTTGCGACATGGTATTTGACACAAAGCGGCTTTCAACCCAGCCTTCGCGACCTTCGTTGTCGGTAATTTGCGTGAATTCAGCATCGTTATCGCGTGTAAGCACAGTAATAGGTGTGCCTGCTTCAATTGAACCTAGAATACGGTAGTTACGACCAGGTCCAGTATGCATAAAGATAAACAAGTCATCTCTAATGTAATGCGAAGAAGACGCTTCTAAATCAGCGGTATCTTGTAGCGAAAATGCTTGAAAAGAGCATGCAATAAGGGCTGCTGCTAACCACTTTCGAATCATATGAAGTCCAATTTTAGAATTTAAAACGTGAAGATGGTATTGGTTGACCGCGATAAAGGCAAGTTTGTTCCACTTTTGTCTAATTAAAGCATCTTGTTTCATGGCGCCAGCATTGCGAAAAGTAAGCGACAAAGGTAAGGTGTCAGCATCATAAGCTGTGCCTAGCGCAACCATGTCAGAAATAGAATTAAAATTTGTAACGGGTGACAACGCCCACCATGCGTTTAGTCAACGTGTACTTCCTCTTTTCGAAAAAAACAGCATTCAGGTTAACTCTCATCGTGAAATGCGCCTAGAGAACGACTATTACGATACAGATAAGCTCGATTTTCAAAACAATAAAATGGGCTTTCGTGTTCGAGGTAACAATGGTGAATACGAACAGACGCTAAAGACTAACGGCGTGGTCAGCGGTGGTCTGCACAAACGCATGGAATACAATGTGAGCCTTGATAATTCAAGGCCCGACCTCACGCTATTTGAAGCCGGCGCTTGGCCCCAAGATTGGGACGTGGCGGCAAAAAACACGCGTCTATCTAAACAGTTTAGCACTCACTTTACTCGCAATGCCTATGTGGTTAGTGTGGGTGAAAGTGTGGTTGAGATTGTGCTGGACTGTGGCGAAGCAAGTACAGAAAAAGCCAGTTCCCCAATCAACGAAATAGAGCTTGAGTTGATGTCAGGCGATATCAACAGTTTGTTTACGTTGGCGGTGTTAATAAACGACAACATGCCGGTACGCCTCAGTGATGTATCAAAAGCGGCGCAGGGATATCAATTACTTCACGGCTTTAACGCTAAAGTTCGACACCTGCCAGATTTCCTTGCGCTTGAAGACACAACCACCACGGAAGAAGCATTTAGCCACGCGGTTCAAACTGCATTGGCGCATTGGCAGCACCACGAGCATGTGTTTTGCGAAAGTGGCTCAATAAAAATGCTGGCTGAAGTTGCTAAAAGCGTACGTCTGTTACTGCAAAGTGTATCGCTTTACTTGCCGGTTCTGCAGTGCCCTGAGCTACTAGCCCTGCATAAAAAGCTGGTCACCCATGCGCAAAAGTGGGGCTGGCAAGACGACTTACAAAGTTTGCGTTACTTGCTCTCTAAAAAGAGCATGTTTAACAAAACACTCAGCAAACATCCTGCAGTAGTAAGCTATTTGCAAGGACGACAAACAGGCTTAATGCAGGCTCATGAGCCTGAAAAGCTGTTTTTCGACAACGATGCCACAGACATTAAGCTACACGCCATAAGTCTTATCCAGAATAAGCCGTGGCAAAAAGTCGCAACGGGTTTTGACCATCCGGTGCTTGATCATGCAAAAGGTTGGCTGTCGCAAGGTTGGCAAACTGTACAGCAAAGCATGCCGCTAAATAAAACCATGGGGCCTGCCAATTACAGCGCTGTAGAAGTGATGCTTAGGCAGACATTATGGAGTGGATTTCTGCTCGGTGACTTGTTTGTAGAAGAGCGGGGTAATTTTCGCGCGCCGTGGTTAGATTTGCTCACTGGTATTGATGAGCTGAATGCGCTGCTTATGTTAAAGCAGTCGATAGACGACGCCGAAGTAGACTCTCATGACGAGGTGCGAAAATGGACGTCAGAAAAGCTCAGTACATTAATTCGTATTATGGAACGAACTCGCACAGTGGCTATGCAACGTGACGTTTACTGGTAATTGTTTTCTATGTATATGTGGTTACTGTAAACATGCACGGTAAAGGCAACTCGAATCTCAAGGATGGAGGGCGCTGATGACCTCAGCCATAAATGACTATTTCCTTTACGCACTGCTTGGCATTTATGTCATTGGCTTTGTGCGTTTGTTTGTTCAAAAAATCAATTTACGCAGTGGACGTTGGCTAACGGCAGCGTTTTTGTGCTGGCCTGTATTTATGCTGGATGAGTGGCTCCGTATGGCAAATGCCACAGGGCTGGCTAGTATCTACGGGTTATCAGAAGTATTTGCTGTTATCGCGATTACGTGTTGTTACCGCGCGATAAAACCCATGCTGTTAGCTTATCCTACGGCACGAAAGCGGCTGTGGTGGCCGGTAGTAGTGACCGGCGTTTTTCAGTGCGCCATTCTCCTGATACCCGTAGACGATAAGCAGCAATGGCTCTCATCGTCTCCTCATGGTCAGCCTCTGCTATTGTGGCCTGCCTATATTGCATCACTGTTAACGGGGTTTAGCGTGTTGCTCATAGGTATTCTTATTACCGAGCATATTCAAATGTACCATAGGCACTTACCAGAGCAGGCGGTGGATATAAAAAACCTGAAAATGCCTAGGCTTGCCGGAGTAATGGGGAGCTTGGTTGGCGTAGCGTTTATGAGTATTCTACTTGTGACGGCCGCAACATTCGGCTTCTTCCCTGTTCCTTTTTGGGAAGGGTTTCATCATCTGATGATTGGAACGGCAATTCTAATTGTACTGTTTTCACTAACCTTTATACGACGGACGTCCCCGTCGCCACTCGATTACGAACGCTTAGATGAAGGCAAGGCAACGCCTTATGAAATTAGCAGTATTATTTCTAAAGCAGAACGCTACACCATAGAATCAAAGGCGTACAAGGTTCGCTTCCTTACCCTCAGTGAGTTTTGTAGAGGGGCAGATATCGACCCCACCTCGCTCGCATTGGCCTTGCAACTTACTGAAAAGAAAAACTTTAGACGTTTCATTTTCCACTACCGCTTAGAGTACGCCAAGAATGTTCTGCTGCGCAGCGACGCTAAACTTGAAGCCGTGGCAAAACGCATGGGGATAAATTCAGAAAAGTTCTTGAGTGAGTATTTGGTTAAACACCTAAACTCCACGCCGCTAAGATAACAAGAGTATTGTGCTAGACGTTGAGTTTGCGTTAGCCACCAAATGCATTTATCAATATTTGATGGGTGAAGGTTTTACGTAAATAAAAGCCGCGAGGGCGGGTTTTAATACGCTGACCTTCTGGCCCCAGCGCGTCGGTGAGCACTTTCCCGTTTGCCGCCTTAGGACGAATATGTAAGGCCTCGCCTTGACGAGAGGTGATCGACTCAACCTGTCCAGTCGCAATTTGCTCGACCAGTTCCTCCCAATCGTGTCTCAATACCGCATCTTCGTGTTCATCCGGTCGCCAGTAAAAGCCTGTTGCTACCCGCCTATGGGCCAGCGGAATAGCTCTGTCACCTTCAATAGGTAGCCACAATACCTGCTGTAGTTTGTTTCGCACGTTAGACGTTTCCCATGTAATGCCGGGCGTCATCAAAAGCGGGGCAAAACAGACGTAGGTGGTTTCTAAAGGCGAAAAATGGTCGTCGATGGGAATGGTTTTAAGTTCGATGCCAAGTTCAGGAAAGTCCTGCTGAGGCTTCGAACCTGCACTCGCGCCCAGCCACTTCTCTATCAGCATGCCTGGCCATCCCTTATGACGTTGTAAATTGGCCGGAATGGCTACATTTGCCATGTCCGCAAGCTCTCCAAGCGTCAAGCCTGCTATCGCATGACAACGAGCTAAAAGGCTATCTGGAGATGACGGGGGAGACGCTGGTGGCTGCATAAATATGGTTAATTTCCTGTTTGAAAAGCGGGTACGAATATTAAGACTATGATTGGAGCATAGTTTGTGGAAGAATGAAAACATATAACAGTATAGTGTGCCCGGGAGTCTATGTGATAGATGCCGATGGATTCCGTGCGAATGTGGGCATAGTGATTTGCAACAAAATGGGTCAAGTATTTTGGGCAAGACGTTATGGTCAACATTCATGGCAGTTCCCTCAAGGCGGAATTGATGAAGGGGAATCTGCTGAACAAGCTATGTACCGCGAGCTTCACGAAGAAGTAGGGCTGACACCGAAAGATGTCACTATTTTAAGTGTTACCCGTAACTGGCTTAGATATAAGCTGCCGAAGAGATTAATTCGACAAGGCAGTAACCCTGTTTGTATAGGGCAAAAACAAAAATGGTTCTTGTTGCAGCTCGATTGTAACGAGCGAGACGTTAATGTACTTAAAACAGGTCATCCTGAATTTGATGACTGGAGGTGGGTAAGTTACTGGTATCCAATAAGAAACGTTGTATCGTTTAAGCGCGATGTATACAGACGAGTAATGAAAGAGTTCTCGCCTGTAGTTATGTCTGCGCAGCATCGGCCTCAACAGCGCCAAAACGCAGCGCCACATAAACGTGGCAAGAAACGCAGGCGTGGATAAGCGTATGCGAAGTTCAGGTACGCAAGAAAGAGGTGTGCAATATTGCGGTGTGCGGAGTAAGCAGCGAGTAAACTGCGAGTAAAAAAGGAAAAACCGGTGAGCCCTCAGAGCCAGCAAGGAACAATGTTAACCACGTTAAAGCGTATCGTGCAGGAAATGAATCAAATTCCTGCTCTCGATACGGCGTTGTTTAGGCTAGCCTCACGGGTTAAACAGACCCTAGATGTCGATTCATGCTCTATTTACCTTGCCGATTACGACACCCAAGAATTTATCCTTAAAGCCACTGACGGACTACATCCCGATGCAGTCGAGCAGGTACGCATTGGCTTCTCAGAAGGGCTTATCGGGCTGGTAGGTCAGCGGGAAGAGCCTCTTAATATTGTTAATGCTCATAGCCATCCTCGATTCAAACATTACCCCGAAGTTCAGGAAGAAAACTATAACGCCTTTTTAGGTACGCCTATTATCAACCAACGGCGTGTGCTTGGTGTTATTACCCTTCAGCAATCACAAATGCGACGCTTCAGTGAAGACGAAGAAGCATTCTTAGTCACCCTTGCTGCGCAGCTCGCGTTAGAAATAACCAATGCTGATATTCGCGGGGCTTTGACGCTGTCAAATTCGAACGACAATACTGCGCGGCAAAAAAATGTGCGTGGTATTGCGGGTTCTCCAGGCCTTGCTATTGGCAAGGGAGTGTCTCCAGACAAATCTATTAACCTTAAAAACTGGGTCGTAAAGCGCACGCAATCTCCTCAAGATCAAATTCAACTCTATCGCAAAGGGGTTGAAGTTACGCGAGGTCATGTCGATGCGTTATCGAAGCGGTTAGATGACGGCATTCCCGACGATGTTAAATCCATTTTTCAGCTGTATCATCATCTGCTAGATGCCAACAGCCTTGGGCGGGAAGTAGAAGAAAAAATTCGCCAAGGTTGGGATGCGGCGTCTTCATTGAAAATGGTTGTAGAAAGCTATGCCGCGCGCTTTCAGGCAATGGACGACCCTTACATGCAAGAGCGTGCTATTGATATTGTCGATTTATCCGATCGTATTCTTGCTAACATTTTGTATGAAGCGAATGGCAAAAAGGTTACTGAAAAAACGATAACCGAAGCCAGTATTCTCGTAGCTGATGAAGTGTCAGCGCCTATGCTTGCCGAATTTCCAAGAGGTAAGCTAAAAGGCATTATTTCTATTCGCGGTTCAAATAACTCACACGCGGCAATATTGGCTAGAGCCATGGGCGTGCCTGCAGTGATGGGCTGTCAAAACGTTACGCCAGCACTACTCGAAGACAAAGAGATTTTGCTTGATGGGTATTCAGGCGAGGTCATTGTATCGCCTGAACGTAACATCAAGTCTGAATTTATACAGCTCATTGAAGAAGAGTCGGCCATCGCAGAGAAAATTGACGCCGAGGCTGATAAACCTTGCGAAAGTGTTGATGGCTGTAGAATGTCTCTTTATATCAATGCTGGCCTTTCAGCTGAAGTCGAGCTAAACGCTGAACAAATTGGCGCGGGTGTAGGGCTTTATCGCACCGAGATCCCCTTTATGTTACGCGAGCGTTTTCCTTCGGAACAAGAGCAAGTAAAGCTGTACCGCCAAGTGCTTGAGGCCGCGCCTTCATTGCCTATCACTATGCGTACTCTCGACGTAGGAGGCGATAAGCCACTACCGTACTTCCCCATTAATGAAGAAAACCCATTTTTGGGGTGGCGAGGCATCCGCCTAACCCTTGATCATCCAGAAATTTTCTTGGTTCAGGTTCGCGCCATGCTGCGTGCAAGTGTAGGCCTAAGCAATTTGCAAATTATGCTGCCTATGATCTCCACCGTATCTGAAGTGCAGGAGTCTAAGCGACTAATTAATCAGGCATATTATGAAATTTGTGATGAGATTGCAGAGTCAGGACAAACGTTAACCAAGCCTAAGTTAGGTATTATGCTAGAAGTCCCGTCGGTACTTTATCAGCTACCTCAATTAGCAAAGCACGTGGATTTCTTTTCGGTAGGCAGTAACGACCTGACCCAATATCTGCTCGCGGTGGATAGAAACAATACGCGGGTGGCAGGGCTCTACAACAGCTATCATCCTGCGGTATTAGGGGCGCTTTACGACGTGGTTCAAAAAGCCAATCAAAACCAGGTGCCCGTAACTATCTGTGGTGAAATTGCAGGTGAGCCAGCTGGAGCATTACTGCTGATGGGAATGGGTTATCGCCGCCTAAGTATGAACGGCTTTAACTTAAGAAAAATAAACTGGCTTATTAGAAAAGTCACGCTGGATGAGTGTAAGCAACTACTGTCATTGGCGCTCACCTCTGTTAGCCAAGAAGAAGTCTTTGTGCACTTGAATCAATATCTTGAAACCAAGGGCCTGGGAGGCCTTATCCGAGCAGGTGCTTAAGGAATGGATCCATTAGTTGTAATAGTTCTTAGCTGCCTTATTTTAGGTTCTGTGGTAGGTGTTCTGGCGGGTATGCTGGGCATTGGCGGTGGGCTTATCATCGTTCCTGTGTTGTCGTATTTGCTTATACATTTCATGGGAATGACCACTGAAACCGTAATGCCTGTCGCTATCGCTACCTCATTATCTACCATCATCTTCACAGGAATGTCGTCGGCCTTCGCGCATTACAAGCTGGGTAATATTCAAAGGCATGTTGTGCTTTACACAGGCTTAGGTATTGCTTTTGGCGCATTTGCCGGAGCTCAGGTAGCAAGCCATATTTCTGGTGAACTGCTTAAAGATGTGTTTGCGGTGCTGGTTATTTTAATTGCGATGCAGATGATATTTGGTAAGCAAAAAGCCTCAGAAAATGACGCATCAAAAGGTACGCTTGCGACTGTTGGTGGTGGAGCTGGTTTACTAAGTGCACTTATGGGGATTGGTGGCGGTGCATTATTGGTACCTGCGCTGGTATGGTTTCGTGTTAATGTACGGGCGGCAATTGGCTGCGCCGCTTTTTGCGGACTTATTATTGCCGTTTTTGGTACCACGAGTTTTATTGTGGCCGGTTACAATGCGATAGATGTACCAGAACATAGTTTAGGTTATGTGTATTTACCGGCAACAGCTGGTATTGTTGCCACCTCTATGTTTACCGCAAACATAGGTGCAAAGCTTGGGCAGCGAGTAAATGTTCGTGTGTTAAAAGCGATGTTGGCGTGCTTACTCGTGTTGGTGAGCATTAGAATGATTTTAGGAATTGAATAAAGTAATGGAACAGAGCAGTTATCTGGTATTTCCCAGTATCGACCCCGTTATCTTCAGTGTCGGTCCGTTAAGTGTCCGCTGGTACGGCCTTATGTATTTGGTGGGCTTTATCGCCGCGTACCTATTGGCACAAAAGCGTCTTTCACAAACCAACTGGAGCCGTGAGCAGTTAAGCGACCTGCTTTTCTGGAGCTTCGTTGGCGTAATATTAGGCGGTCGAATAGGCTATGTGCTTTTCTACCAGTTTGGTATGTTTCTCGACGATCCCTTGTACTTATTCAAAATTTGGGCTGGTGGAATGTCCTTTCACGGCGGGCTTTTAGGGGTGCTAGCAGCCTTATTCTGGCGCGCCAAGTGTATGAACACGACCTTCCTTCGACTAGGCGACTTTGTTGCCCCGTTAGTACCCATCGGCTTGGGTGCTGGACGCATAGGTAACTTCTTAAACGCTGAACTTTGGGGGCGTAGCACCGATGTGCCTTGGGCGGTCATTTTCCCCAACGCGGGTCATGTTCCTCGGCACCCGTCCCAATTGTACGAGTTTGCGCTTGAAGGCGTACTACTCTTTATTATCCTATGGCTATATTCTGCCAAAAAGCGTCCAGTAGGGGCGGTCAGCGGCTTGTTCTTACTTGGTTACGGCACCTTCAGATTTATCGTTGAATACTTCAGAGAACCCGACGCACATATTGGCTTATATCAAATGGGACTAAGCCAAGGGCAACTTCTTTGTTTACCTATGATAGCTTTAGGAATAGGATTAATAGTCCGTGCTTACATGCGCGGAAAAGACCATGTTGAACAGCAAAAAATATAAGAATAACGATGAAAGAATATCTCGCTCTAATGCGCCATGTACGTGATACGGGTGTGAAAAAGGAAGATCGAACTGGTACAGGTACGTTAAGTGTATTCGGCTATCAGATGCGTTTTAATCTACAGGAAGGTTTCCCCTTGGTGACAACAAAGAAGTGTCACCTTAAATCCATTATTCACGAACTACTTTGGTTTCTTAAAGGCGAGACGAACATCGCTTATTTGAAAGAGCACGGTGTGAGTATTTGGGATGAGTGGGCTACCGAAGAAGGCGAGCTTGGTCCGGTTTATGGACATCAGTGGCGCAGTTGGGCTCGCGGTGATGGCACATCGGTAGACCAGATTGCCGAAGTGGTTGAGCAAATCAAAAACAATCCAGATTCTCGTCGACTTATCGTTAGCGGCTGGAACCCTGCGGTACTCCCTGATACCAATTATTCTCCTAAAGAAAATGCAGCGATGGGCAAGCAAGCACTGCCACCTTGCCATACACTTTTCCAATTTTATGTATTAGACGGTAAGCTTAGCTGCCAACTTTACCAGCGAAGCGGCGATATTTTCTTGGGCGTTCCTTTCAATATCGCAAGTTATGCTTTACTGACCATGATGATGGCACAAGTGTGTGATTTAGAGCCCGGTGATTTTATTCATACGCTAGGCGATGCGCATTTGTATTCAAACCATCTTGAACAGGTAGAGTTGCAGCTAAGTCGTGAGCCTTTCGAGCGCCCAACTATGGAAATTAACCCTGAGGTGAAAGATATCTTCGGGTTTTCCTTCGACGACTTTACGCTTAAAAATTACCAGTCACACCCACACATTAAAGCCCCTGTTGCCATATAAGGAGTTACCATGAGTACTCCTATATTGATATGCGACGACTCAGGTTTCGCAAGGCGCCAGATGGCGCGCAGTTTACCTGATGGGTGGGACGTGGATATTTCGTTTGCCGAGAATGGTGAGCAAGCCCTCGCGCTTGTTCGCGAAGGCAAAGGCGATGTGGTGTTTCTCGACTTAAACATGCCGGTAATGGACGGTTATCAAACCATGGAAGCCATTCGCCAACAGGATCTTCCTTGCTTGGTAGTTGTCGTTTCCGGTGATGTACAAGCGCAAGCGCGAGAAAAAATGCTCGCTCTTGGTGCTCTGGATTTCATAAGAAAGCCAATTGATAACGAAAAACTCAGCCACATCCTAGCCTCTTACGGGATTTACAGTGGCGAGACGCATTCTTCTGGCGCGAGCTTACAAAAAGCGCAAGACGATAGCGACTCAAATGCCGTTTTAGCCAAGCGCCAGATGAGTAAAGAAGATCAATTAGACGCATGCCGTGAAATGGTCAATATTGCCATGGGGCGTGCGGGTGAGAATCTTGCTCAACTGCTAGGCGAGTTTATTGATTTGCCTATCCCAAACGTCAACTTAATTGAAAGCAACGAACTGTCTATGGCGGTTGCGGAAATTAATCGTAACGACAGCGTGTCGGCAGTTTCAAAAGGCTTTATTAGTGAAGGTATAAGCGGCGAAGCGCTGGTTATTTTTAACGACACAAACTCTCAAAACATCGTTGAACTATTAAAGTATCCGCCGTCGGCTTCCTCCGACAAACTAGCGCTAGAAGCACTAATGGATGTTTCCAATATTCTTATCGGGGCCTGTTTAAACGGTTTGTCAGAGCAGTTAAATGTCGCCTTTAGCCACACGCATCCGGTGTTACTGGGGCAGCACCAAGGACTATCAACGCTTTTAAGTGATAACGTGCAGCGTTGGGGCAAGCTCATGGCTATCGAAATAGGTTATGCCATTAAGGCCAGAGATATTTCCTTTGACCTGCTGTTGCTATTTCCTGGTGATGCCATGAACCATATCTATTCTCGGCTGCTCGATGATGACGCTGTCACACAAGACAAGGAAAGTCTATGAATGCATCAACAGACGCACTTTCCACCGGTGCTTTAGTTAATTCTTCTCAAGTACCTGCAGAGCTTCTCGATTCCATTGAAGTGGGCATTGCAGTGCTAGACCGCAACTTCAAGGTTCAAGTGTGGAACAAGTTTCTTGAAAACCACGGTGCAAAGAAAGCGGAAGCAATCATTGGAGACAGTCTTTTTTCTCATTTCCCGGAAATAGAAGAAAAATGGCTGAGAACCAAAGTCGACCCTGTGTTCAATTTGAAGAGCCCGGTGTTTATTATTTGGGAGCAGCGCCCTTACTTATTTAAGTTTGGTTGTAATCGTCCTGTAACCAGCGCTGCAGAGTTTATGTACCAAAACGTGACCATGTTCCCTATTGTTGATAAGCGCGGCAACGTAGAGCGGTTTTGTATGCTTGTTTACGATGTCACTGAGCAGGCGCTCGGTAAGCGTGGAATGGAGCATCTTAACGAAGAGTTGAAAACTGCGAGCCGCGTGGACGGTCTAACAGGGCTATATAATCGTCGCTACTGGCAGGAACGCTTTGATGAGATGCACAAACTTTGTGTGCGCCGAGAAAAGCCAAGTACTGCGCTTATGCTCGATATCGACCATTTCAAACGCATTAACGATACTTATGGTCATCAGGCTGGGGATAAGGTGATTAAGATGTTAGCAGCGCTGATTAAGCGCTGTGTGCGGGAAACCGACCTTGCAGGGCGCTACGGAGGAGAGGAATTTGCCATTATTCTGAATGACTCTTCAGTTGAAGATGCCAAGATCGTTGCTGAACGTATCCGACAATTAGCACAGCGTTTAGTGGTAGAACACGAAGGTGAGTCAATAAGTTTCACTGTTAGTTTAGGCCTTGCACAATTCTCTCCTGACTTTAAAGGAGCGATGGCATGGCTTGAGTGTGCCGATCAGGCGCTTTATGAAGCAAAAGAAAACGGCCGAAATCAATATCGCATTTATGCAGCGCCTGGCGCGTTATAGTGCTAGGCGTAGGGTGTTTTTGAGCTCTTGAAAGGTGACAGGCTTCACTAAGTGATATCGAATACCTGCCTGCAGCGACGCTTCTTTATCGCTTCTGTGGGCATTGGCCGTAAGTGCGATGATTGGAAGGTCAGGGTGACCTTCTTTCATTATTTTAGCGACTTCCAAACCATTGATATCTGGTAAGTTGATATCCAACAGCACACAGTCAAACGCATTTTCACTCACTCTAATAATAGCGTCGTCACCGGTGTAACTCACAGTAACTTCGTGGCCCATACACTGAAGCATATACTCCACCATTTCTGCATTAATGGGCTCGTCTTCTACCAGTAACACGTTGGCCTTTTTCGTTGTTTCAGCAACTCTTCCGTTACTTACTGTAAGGTGATGGAGCGCATCTACAAAGCGGTTTCTATCGATGGGTTTAACAAAACTTTGATAGATGGGCAGTTCACTGTTTGCAATAATGTTGGCAATATCTGGGGTTGCTGATAACACAATAACGGGCGGTACCCGTTCACCAAAAATCGCCTTAAGCGTCCTCACTAGTTCAAGACCATTCATGCCCGGCATATACAAATCGGCAATAATGCCTGAAAACTGGAGTATTTCTTCGTGCAGATTGAGCAAGTTCGCACCAGATGAAAACGTGCGTGCGCTAAAGCCCTCTTTGGTAATAATTGACTGTAAATGCAGCCTAGATATCTCTAAATCGTCAACTACGGCGAAGGTCGCATTAGACGGTGCTGAATTGGTAGCGGGAAGGTCCTCAATAGGTTTCAGAGGCAGTAAAATTTTAAACTCTGTACCAACTCCAACTGTACTGGTTACCTGAAGTGCACCGCCCAGCTTATCAACGCTGCGTTTAGCTACAGACAAGCCAATTCCTGCACCCGGGAAGCGTTGGCCAGTTGAGTGTTCGCCGCGATAGAAGCGTTCAAACATGCGCTTTTGCGTCGCCTCATCAATTCCTATTCCAGTATCACTAATTATAATAACGAGAAAAATCCCTTGGTTTTTCACCAAGGTTGTAACGGTGACGTCGATCAGTCCATTAGCCGTAAATTTAACGGCGTTATCAAGAATGTTAACTACTACTTTAGAAAGGGCGACAGGATCCGTTTCTGCGTAATGGGGCACACTGTGACTACAGTGCATGTTAAATTCTATTTTTTTGTCTTTTACGCGTACAGAAAACGGCGAGATACATTCGTCGAGCAAGCTGATTAGGTCGACATCTGAAAAGTGCAGGTCGTCTTCAGTGTTATTGATTAATACATCGGTAAGGTTGTTGGTAAGATTAAGAAGTCGATAGCTGGATTGTTCAGCCTGCTGAATTAGTCTGGTGCGCTGTTCTTCCATGTTAGGAATAAGTTCAAGAGCACTGATAATTGCACTTATTGGCGCTCTGAATTCATGACTAATCAGTTGCAAAAATTCTTTGTTTTGCAAATCTCTATCGTCATCCACAACGGCAAGTCTCAACTTCGATTTACCAAACTTTTTAGGCGACTTGTTTGCGTTACTTTTGTAAAAAAGCCATGCAATAAAATACCAAAGTACAATGACGACTGCGCCCAAAATAGTAGTGAGAAGCATCTTATTGCGCAACGCCTGAATACGTAGTAACAACGCGTTTTCTTCCGCCTGCATGGCATTGACCATAGGCAGCAGGCTAAATTGCTGTTGAATACGTTGAGTTGCGTCGGCTATCGGCAACTCAATAAGAGTATGAAGTAAATCTAGTGTGGTTTGCGCGACCTGCCGTGCAGACGCGCTATTCAATCCTTCTTTTGCTATTGCAAAGTCTCTTTCGGATAAGACTGTGGGCGAGATTGCATGGTCTGCACTACTGCGAAGGTATTCAGATATACCTTGAACGGTGACCTGTAGCTCGCGCTTTAAAATAGTGTAATTCGCGGGTCCAGAAAACGCGCTGCTCTCCATCCGAAACGTAAATTGATTGATACTAGACTCAGTGGCAAGAATATTATCCTCTAAATAACTCTGCTGCTTTAAGGCTATTATGAGTGCTTGTTGCTTGCTCATCAGCGCGATTAAAACCGCAATAACAACCATAGCGATCAACAGTGCTGTAACACTCACTTTTGAAAAAGTGAATGTCCGCGAAATTGATGATGATTTGCGCTGCGACTGGCCAGCCTGATTTGAGCTCACGTTCATCCTTGCAAGTAATATGCGGTAGAGATACCTACCTTAAATGTAGGCAACTAACGCTAACTTGCAAGGAAGTAGAAAAAAATTACGGTGACTCAACGCGCTTTATGTGGTGCCTAATTGAATACAAAAAGCAAAGGCTGGGAATTACCATGACTGCTGTGAGAATAAAGAACAAGCTCCAATTGCCTTCAAGACTATCTACAACAAAGCCGCTGCTAGAAGCGACCAAAGTTCTGCCTGCAACACTCAGGGAGGCCATGAGTGCGTATTGGGTTGCACTAAACGCCCGATTACACAATAGTGAGATAAACGCGACCATGGCAACGGTGCTCCAAGCCCCTGTAAAACCATCGACAATAACGGTTATGGCTAAAAGAGATGTGGAAGGGCCTGTTTGCGCGATCAGTGCAAATAATAAGTTAGACGCGGCCATGGCCACACCCGCAATCATTAATCCGCGGTAAATACCGTAGCGAATGTTAACCAATCCACCTAACAGTGAAAACACAATGGTTACCCACCAGTTGAGCAATTTTGAGTAAGTAGCGATATCGCTATTAGAAAAGCCAATTTCTTTATAAAACACGATACTCATGCGGCCTAGAAAGGCTTCACCGATTTTAAATAGAAAGATAAACAGTAAAAACGACGCCGCTAATTTAACGCCGTTTCGATTGAAAAATTCGGCGAATGGCGTGACCAGAGTAGTTTGTATCCAGTGAAAAACGGGAGACTGCTTTGTATCTTTGGCTGTTATCTTTTCAAGCAAGGCTTCGCGGTCAATTTGTGGCTCGTTCGCTAAACACGTGGCGCACATTAATAAAGCCATGAGAGCACCGAGTAAAAGATAAATGTTTGGCCAAGTCCAAGATGTCATGTCAGCCAAGAAGAACGGGATAGCACCAAGCCCGCCATAACCTGTCCACCAGCCGGCGGTGGCTACTGAAGACGCAGCTGACATGCCGTCTTTGTCGTCTTGGGCAATACAGTCAATGCGAAAACCATCGATGGCGATATCTTGCGTGGCTGAGGCAATAGCAATAAGCAAACCGACTAATGCAACATAAAACAAATCTTGGTCTGCAGTGAGTTGAGACATCACTAAACACAGCAAAACTACACAGCCTTGCATAGCGAAAATCCAACCTCGTCGTTGACCTAATAGTGGGGGCTTGATTTTGTCGACAAGCGGAGACCAGAGGAAATTAAAAGAGTATGTCGCGAAAATAATGCCGAATAAGCCGATGGCCGAGCGAGACAAACCTTCATCTTTGAGCCAAGCAGATAGCACTGAACCAATCATGATCCAAGGGAAGCCACTGGAAATGCCGAAAAGAAATATACTGAGGTATCGTTTGTCGTTAAACGTTTTTAAAGCGTTGAGCAAAACTGCGGCCTTAGGCAAGAATACAAAAGCATATTGAGCCATGAACCACAGTGAGAAGCAATAACGCGTTGAAGTGAAAGTTTTACTATGGACGAATGCCTACGCAGTCGAGTGGGCAATGACCCAAACCTTCAAGGAAATTCACGCAGTTATTTAGTTCATCTACAAGAAACTGGTCGTTAATTAGCTTGTCTTCATTCCAATAATGCACTTGATGAAGTAAATGCCAAAAAACCCGTTCTTTTTGTGTATAGGGCTGCGTTAAGGTGTAATCAATTTGCCCCCATTCTTCCATACTATCCCAAAAGAATAGCTCGATCTCCTCGATAGGAAGCTCTCCTTGCCAAAATGCTCTCAAATAGAAACACAGCTGCTTTGCTTTGTTATCTACGAAATCTTGAACACTCACAAGTAACTCAACCGTTTATGTTTGCTAAAAGTATTATAGTTCATAACAATCTTACTGCTTAGGACAGAGGCTTGCTATTTACACCATTAAATTTAGGTAATTGTTTTGGATACTAATTTAGCGTAATCGGTTAATTATCGAATTACCAGCCTAGGTGGCGAGTCCAACCAATAGTACTATTTGCAACTATCTGAATATGAGGGGATTTCTGAAACTCCTTTATACTAAAGGCTAATAAATTGCTGGGAATAATTATTTGTCGATAGTGCATCTTTAGTGCGTTTTTTGCGCTAATCTTTCGCTTTTGCGTGGTACTGTTCGCCCAGTCGTTAAATCCACTTAGTGACAGATCCAATATTGGAAAGCTGGACTGCGCTATATTATCTATAACTAATGTGTTCGTTGATTCTTCTGGCCAAAAAGGTGAAATGGCTACGAAAGTGTCTGGATGAAGTTGAGGCTGTTGCTCTACGACGGACAAGTAAGTTGTGGCCAGCATGCCTTGTGCAATGACCATACGGTAGCCTGAATTGTCTTGTAAATAATTATTCAATGCATTGAGTTGTAAACCCAGCGCTGAAGTTGCAGATTCAAAATTGAGATATTGCGTAAGTTGATTACTTCTGGGGTGGATATTTTGGGCTGACATAGACGTAGTTTCAGAGTCTGACATGTCGGTGTTTGTAGATTCAGCAGGTTGGTTTTGCTGGGAAGTGACATTGACCGGCAAATTAAACGGACTTATCACTACATTCCAGCCTTTTTCAGCAAGCATGTTGGCAAGGCTATTTCCCTGCGCGAGCGTAAGGCTAGAGGGAAAAGGCTCTGTGAGTATGATAGCCACACCCAAAGATAATGGTGTTTGCGCTTCAATTTCAATAATTGGGGATTCAACTTCTCCAATCATCAAAGGTTTCACTTCTCCAGGCAGATAGGCGTGACTAACATCTGTGAAAAAGTCACAGTGAGCTGTCATAGGCAATAGCGAAACAATAACAGCAAATGTTAAAAGGAGAGCGTGCCTTTTCATAAAATGTGGTTTGCCTTTACCTTAATCTGGATCTATTCAGCCTGGACAGCATCAAATTAATTCGTACATCAAACGTTATACGAAGGTTATCGGCAGGGTGCGTAAAAACTAAAATGGAGTCTATTGATAAAGTTGAGTAGCGTTAGAACGCTACTCAATACTTTCTGAGAGCGGCTTTGGGCAAAACGGACTAAAAGGGATGGCGACATTAAAGTGCAGCCAATGCCCAAGTGTCGGGTGCGAAAGACTCAAGCTTTCAGCATGAAGCTGTAAACGAGGCGCCATGGATAACGCTTCTTCATGGGCATAGAGTCTATCTCCCAAAATAGGGTGACCCAAAGCAAGCATATGTACTCGCAGTTGGTGAGAGCGACCGGTAATGGGATAAAGGGCAACGAGAGAATAGGGTCGCTCTTTTTCATCCAGTGTGCGCTCAATGACGTCAAAGTGCGTTACGGCTTTTTTACCGCGCTCGAAGTCTACCATTTGCTTTGGCCTGTTTGGCCAGTCGCAAATAAGGGGAAGGTTAACCTCTCCGCTGTCTTGTTCTACATGTCCATGAACTCGGGCGAAGTAGCGCTTTTTAGTTTGACGTAACTCAAACTGTTTCGAGATATGGCGATGGCTGTCTTTATTAAGCGCCAGCACCAAAATACCCGAAGTCGCCATGTCTAAGCGATGCACTACTGTGGCGGTGGGATACACTCGGTTAACCCGGCTAATTAGCGAGTCGCGGTGCTCCAATGCTTTGCCCGGAACGCTCAATAGCCCGCTAGGTTTATGCGCAACCACCATGTCCTCATCTTGATACAAAATATCAAGATAAGGTGTCATCGGTGGGTTATAAACAAAACTTGGGTTCGCCATTATGTACTCGTTACTTCACAGTCGCTTTTGAATGTTTAACCTTTCGAGGTTACGGGTTATTTACCACAATACGAATGGCGTCCAGCTGAACATCTGCATCCTGAATAACTTTATCAAGGGCGTTCATTTGCGTTTCAATAAACTCAATTTCGCTGTCACGTACTGCTGGGTTACGCTTTTGAAGATCGCGCAAGCGCTGTATTTCTTCGTTAAGCGTGCTGTGCATGCTGTTAAGTGCGTCGTGTTGCTTTTGGTTAGCTTGCTGATGGGCAAGCTTACGCGCCTTTTCAATGGCAAGCTCAAGCGGCTGTTGCAAGGCTTTTAGAAGCTGAGCCGAGATCTTACGTCCAATCTTACGCTTAACGTCGAAGCTTAATTCAGACGGGTTTCCTTGCGCATCTAGACACACTCGCACGGGCGTTTGAGGTAAGAAGCGACCCAACTGAAGCGCTTTAGGCGCTTGCGCTTGCAGCACAAACAACGCCTCAACCCAATAAGCGCCTTTTGGCAAAGACGGCTCGGCAATGAAGCCCATGCTGCTCTTTCCGTGTACGTCGGTGAGTACTACGTCCATGGCGGTATGCACAAGTGGATGATCCCAGCTTAAAAACTGCACGTTTTCTAGCGTAGTGGCAACACGGCGCTTGTAAGTGACTGTCATGCCTTCTGGGTCAAGACCTGGAAGCTGGCTCACCATCGACTCGGTTGGCATAAGAATAAAGCAGTCATTGCCTTTTTCATCCTGCTGAACACCGATAGCATCGAAAACGCGACCCATAAAGCGCGACAAATCTTGTTCGCTATCAAGGGTAATAATGTCTTCAAGCAGTTGTTCTACGCGGCCTTCACCCGAGGCATTAAGCTCAAGAAGACGATCGCGACCGGCTTCAAGCTGCGCTACGAGCTGGCTATTAAGCGTAACACTCATGTTCACTAGCTCGTCACGCGCGCTCATATCGTCAGGGTGTAAGCACGCACCAATAAGCAGAGGCTTAACGTCGTCGAATACACCAGAGCCCGTGGGGCAGGTCTTTTCGAAGGCATTCAGCCCTTCGTGATACCAATCTAGTAATACGTGCTGCGCGGTTTTCGCTAAATACGGCACGTGAATTTGTACGGTTTGGGTTTGGCCAATACGGTCAAGACGACCAATACGTTGTTCAAGCAGATCTGGCGTGATAGGCAAATCGAACAGCACCAAATGATGAGCGAACTGGAAGTTACGACCTTCGCTACCAATTTCACTACACAGTAGAATTTGTGCGCCGTCTTCCTCATCAGCAAAATAATGGGCCGCCTTGTCGCGCTCCACAATGCTCATGCCTTCGTGGAATACACTGTGGCGAATACCGGTTTGCGTGCGAATAACCTCACCTAACTCTTGCGCTGTACGGGCGCTTGCGCAAATAAGCAGAATCTTTTCTGGCTTAACGCTTTGCATGAAATCAAGCAGCCATTCAACGCGCGGGTCTTGTTTGGTCCAGCTGTTAACCACGCTTGCCATACGTTCAGGATACAGTGAATAGGTTAAGTCGCCGCCGCTCACGGCATCTGAATAAACCTCAGGCAAAGCCAGTTCGTAAGCGCTTAATTTACGCATCGGAAAGCCTTCGATATTGGCGCGGCGGTTTCTAAACAGCATACGGCCTGTGCCGTGACAATCGATAAGTTGGTGCAGCAGCGCATGGCGATTTTCCGGCGAGCTTAAATCACCCGCATGTTCCATTACGTCAGGCGCGAATTCTGCGATTTTGCTGCGTTGTTTGTCGTTAGGCTCGGCGTCTGAAAGTAATGGCGCTACTGCATCGGCCAGTTGGCTGTATTTCGATTCTTCATCTAAGAATGCATCGTAGCTATGGAAGCGAGCCGGGTCGAGCAGGCGCAAGCGGGCAAAGTGGCTTTCGTGACCAAGTTGATCAGGCGTTGCGGTAAGCAGTAATACGCCTGGCGTTTGGTTTGCCAGCGCTTCCACACACAAGTATTCTGCAGAGGGAGCCTCACTTGACCACGCAAGGTGATGGGCTTCATCGACAACCATTAAATCCCATCCTGCAGCTTGAATTTGCTGCTGGCGTTTTTCGCTCTTGCTTAGGAAGTCGATACTACAAAGTACTAGCTGGTCGTTTTCGAATGGATTCACAGCGCTCGCGTCAGATGTTTCTTCATCTTGTAAGCCTTCGCTCTTCTCTATAGCCTCGCAACGACTTTCATCGTAAATGGCAAAAGGAAGGTTAACGCGACGAAGCATTTCAACTAACCATTGGTGCATGAGCGAGTCTGGAACCAAAATAAGCACGCGCTCTGCGCGGCCTGTTTTAAGCTGCTGGTGAATAATCAACGCGGCTTCAATGGTTTTACCAAGACCTACTTCATCGGCAAGTAATACGCGAGGTGCGTGTCTGCCGCCTACCTCTGACGCAATGTGGAGTTGGTGCGGAATAAGCGATATGCGCGCACCTGCAAGACCAATGGTGTTTGAACGTAAGTAATCGTATTGATGATCTAAAGCACGCTCGCGCAAATCGAACCATTTAGGGTTGTCTAATTGCTGACTGAACAGGCGCTTTTCAGGTTGGTTCAAGCGAATGTGGCTGTCTAGCATGGTTTCAGGTAATCGCGCTTGCGCTTTGGTGTCTTCGCGAAGCCCGTGATAGATGAAAAGATCTTGGCTTTCTTCTTTTTCAGTAATGGTCATTTCCCAGCCGTCTTGGCTTTTGACCGTTTCGCCAATTTCAAAAATTAGTCGCGTAAGCGGCGCATCTTGCTTAGTATACTTTCGCGCTTCGCCTGTTGCTGGATACAACACTTCGACAGAACGGAAGTCGCTACCAATAACGACACCTAACCCCAGCTCTATTTCTGTGTTGCTTAACCAACGCTGACCAACTGAAAATTGACTATCTGAACTCATAAATCACCAACCTATTTTTCGGGGGGCGGTATTGTACGCATTGCGTTGTGATAAGTCATTAATACTAGCTCATTTGATTTGCGGTTGCAGGTGGGGGGATTGAGTACCTATGCTTCTGCGTTAACAAGACGATTAGCACTAGTAGGCCTTCATTGCTTCACAACGAGAATGCTGGTAGCAAAAGAATAAGAACGTTAACGTGCCCATCAGGCTTGCTTTGTCACAGGGTTGGCGTAAAACTGTCGTATCACTGACCATGGATATTTCTTACTGTTAACCGCGTTACGTTTTTAACGTATGTGAATCGCAGCTAACAGGAGGAAGCGCGAGATGGATATGAAAGTAGACAGTCAAAAGCTTATACAACTTCGCAATGCTAGGGCATGGAGTCAGCAGCATCTGGCAGATGTGTCTGGATTGAGTTTGCGTACTATTCAGCGAATTGAGAAAACACAATCTGCATCACACGATTCAATAGGCGCACTTGCTTCAGTTTTCGAAACGACGCCCGATGCGCTTTTAATGGGTGAAACCCACGCCACTACAAGTCATGCTCAAGGGCAGCCAACCTCGCAAACTTCTACTGCGGGTGAGAATGCCGCAGCTCATCATTCAATTAAGCTGCAGGGTGACCGGCCAGCGTCGTTGAATCCCCAGCATGTTCTTTGGGTCACGCTAGCGCTCGCCATCAGTTTGTTTGTTGCTATTTATTATGCGCAAACGGTCAATGCGAACAATGGTAGTAACCAAGTAATTGAAGAAGGCAAGCCAGTTAATGTCAGTAGCGAAGTCCTTGAAGATGCAACAAGTTGGCTGGAACTTATCGACAGCGGTGAATATGAACAAAGCTGGAAAGAGAGTGGGGCTATTTTTAGAAGCGGTATTTCAATAGCTAAATGGACCGAGGCGATGCAGCTAGTCAGGGAGCCATTGGGGGCAGCCAAGTCGAGGGAAATCGCGTTAGCACAAGCGCCAACTTCACTGCCGGGATTGCCTAAAGGAAACTACCTAATTTTGTCGTTCACCACTGACTTTGATTCCCAGACCACAATGAAAGTAGAGACCCTTTCTATGGTGGAAGTTGATGGCGAATATAAAGCAATAGGCTACTTCATTAAGTAGCCTACTCAGGTAACTGGTACAAAGTTTCAATTCCTTGAATGGCTTTGAAAGCATCATCGCTCGTTGCATTGTTGATGGCTTTGATAAGTTCAGGTGCATTGTAGGGCTCTAATAAGGTTAGGAACGTAGCTGTGCCAGGTGGCATGCCACTATTCACTGCTTTTTGAAGTCGCTTCCATACGGTGAACAGCGACTCCTCACCTAACGTTTTTTGTTGCACCACGCTATCGATGGCGCGGTGCATTATCATCCCGCATGAATAATAAAGATTGAAGTGTCCGTTTTTATAAGCACGAGCCAGCGTTGTCTGCGCCAGCCCTTCAGTACAGCTCTCGAAAGCGCGGGTCATTCGGCTTTCAACATAGCTATTGGCGTCTTCGTAGAGGAAGTTCATGGCGATTGCCGCAAAGTAGTCGGCGTTGCCCTCGTGCAGCCAAGACTGCTCCTCGTTTTCTGATACACCTTCAGTACTGCCGGGCTGATATAAATGGGCGACTTCGTGAGCAAAGAACCAAAGTGTTTGGTTAACAAAGCTGCTGTTATCGGCCTGCTCATTTAAGTCTTGTCTGTTCCAATGCATAAATATCTGGTTAGGTAGTGTTCCACCTTGTGTAGAGTGATCATCTACGTTTGCATAAGAGGCAAATAACATGGGCTTTTCGCCCTTAAGCGGATTAAGAGAATGGGAGAAAAACGCCATCATGTTGGGTATATCTTCTTCTAGCGAAGCTTTAATGCTTTTCAGGAAGCCCGGGATCAATTAGGGCAACCACATCATCGGTAATAATTGGCTGTTGCTTACCCACATACACGACTCTTCCATCATTGTTATCTGTCCACGACACGCTGCTTTTTATTACTTTGCCATTCAACACTATGTGTTCATCACTGGGAACATTGAGTGTCAGGTGCCATTTATTATCTTCTTCAGTACAGGCATTAGCACAAGCAAACAGTCGCCCAGAGTGAAAGGCATTTCCACCATCAGAAAAAGGAGAAAATGGTGCGTAATCTTTACCCAGGTGTTTATAGGTGGGTGTCAGTAAAAATGACACGGTAGAGAGGGGCTTGCCTGACTTCGAACGTACAAGTTCTTGGTGTTTGACGTTATCAAAGACGATTTCTATGTCATTGTCTTGCGCGAACCAACGTGTTGTTCTTGATGTATCTGGGTTTCTAACAAAAGCCAGCGTTTTGGCTGGCGTAGTTAATGTGTAAGTGACTACCCATTTTTCAGACGTATCAGCCGTGCTTTTCTCAACCTTGATTAGAATAGTAGAAGGGGAAGAATCATTGAGCGCTTGGCTATTCGCCCATGCAATTTCAACGTTAAAGCACGCCAGTAGCGCTAACGTCACGCTTATGGCCGTTTTTATTTTTGTGATGTTAAGCCAATTCATAGCTGATCTTTCCCTGAGTGTTATTAATTTAAACGCATCCACTTTATTGAGGTGTTGTGGCATTGGGTTAGCACCCGTGTTTAATTCACCGCTTCAACAAATACACCTTAGCCTATTTGGGTATCAAAAACGCAGCTAAAACTGCGCTAACTGTAGTTAAAGTGTGAGCATTTGTTACGAACCAAGTATGCCAGTTTCTTGTTTAATGCAGAATGGGAGCGCTGTGCTATCTCATATAACGTGAAAGGACTGTTCGTCGCTTCTCACTTGTTCTAACGAAAAATAAAAAGAAAAAACAGTGCTAAATCTCAAAAACTGGATTATGGTGGAATTAAGGGTTCGCTAATTTAACAAACGAACCTTTGAGGCAGAAAGAGTAGTACTGCTTCTCAGTCGACGCGAGTAGGGGAAGAAGTCCTGTTTCGAGCGGCATTCTCCTACAACCGTAACTGTAGCTTGTTAGCGCGTGCGTTCATAAATGAACAATACGTCTAACCTGGCTTTATTTACCGGAGTGAAGGATGCCAAGAAAAAATTCTACCGATACTAAGATTTACGTCCTCGATACCAATATTCTGCTGCACGAACCTCACGCTTTTCTCTCCTTTAAAGAACATGACGTTGTTATTCCAATGACCGTATTGGAAGAGCTCGACTACATCAAAGACAGCAAAAAAGACGTGGCGCGTGATGCACGGGTATCCATTCGGGCAATGGAGGATTTACTCCACGACGCAACGCCAGAAGATATGCTAGCGGGTGTATCGATGGAAGGGTTGGGCGCGGGTCAAACGGCACCTACAGGGAGTCTGTCTATATTTGCCGACCTCAACATGGTTGAGGCTCAGCAAGTGTTTACCAGCAACGAGAATGACAACCGCATTATTAACGTAGCGCTGCACTTGCAAAAGACGTTCGCGCCGCAAAAAGTGGTGTTGGTTACCAAAGACTTAAACATGCGCCTTAAAGCGAAAGGGGCAGGCCTCGCTCATGTTGAAGACTACCGCACCGACCAGCTAATTACTGACATCAAATATTTATCTCGCGGGTTTCATACCTTTGAAGGTAATTTTTGGGATAGCGTAAAAAGCGTGGATAGCCGCAGCGAAGGGCGCGACACTATTCACACTATCCCCAAGTCTATGTTGCCAGAAGCGTATGTAAACGAGTTTTTGCTCGACGAAACTAAACAGTTTGCAGGCTTAGTAGAAGAGATCACCGACGATCATTTAGAGGTGTTGGATTTAGGTTACGAACGCTTGATGGGTCGTCATGCCTGGGGCATCACACCCAAAAATATAGGGCAGGCCATGGCGCTTCATGCGCTGCTAGACCCACACATTGATATGGTTATTCTCACAGGCCCTGCCGGTAGTGGTAAAACGCTCCTTGCGTTAGCTGCAGCCCTTGAAATGGTGGTAGAGCGTAACATGTATGACAAAATCATTGTCACGCGAAGCACGCCGGAAATTGCTGAGTCCATTGGCTTCTTGCCGGGAACGGAAGAAGAAAAAATGTTGCCTTGGTTGGCAGCAATTACCGATTCTTTGGAAGTACTCCACAAGCACGACGAAAATACCAAAGGTTCTATGAATTACATCATGGAAAAAGCCAACATTCAGTATAAGTCGGTAAACTTTATGCGAGGCCGAAGTATTCAAAATGCGATTGTGATTTTGGATGAGTCGCAGAACTTAACCGCGTCACAGCTTAAAACGATCATCACACGTTGTGGTGAAGGAACGAAGCTGATAGTGGGCGGTAACTTGGCGCAGATAGACAGTAACTATCTGAGCGCAGTGACCTCGGGGCTTACTTACTTGGTTGAGAAGTTTAAAGACTTTTCGGGCAGTGCCACCATTAACTTAGACGGCGTGGTAAGAAGTCGTCTTGCGAGTTTTGCTGAAGAAAATCTATAACCTAAGATAATGCGTAAATTGGTAGTATTGTTTTTATAACAGAATACTGTCCTCACTGTTATACTCCGCTGGTGGGAACTATCGGAGTATAACGTGGCTAAATACGAAGTTTTAGCTCACCAACTTAAAGAGCAGATTGAGCGCGGCGTGTGGGTAGAAAACGAAAAACTCCCATCGCTTCGCAAACAGGCAGCACAAACAGGCTTCAGCCTAATGACAGTGCTGCACGCCTATCAGATGTTAGAAAGCCAAGGCATAGTCAGCTCCCAAGAACGTTCGGGCTTTCTGGTAACAGCTAAAGCGAGCAATTCCTCAAAAGAACGTGTACAGGCCACAGAAGCCGTCAGCATTAACGACTTTGTATATGAAGTGCTGCAGGCCTCTCGCGACCCCCACATGTTCAGTTTAGGATTTGCTTACCCCGACCCAAGCCTTTATCCAAGGCAACATTTAAATAAGTCTATTGCAGCTGCCGCCCAGCAAATTTCCTTGACCAGCGCCATGGATAATTTGCCTCCAGGTAACCTGGACCTTAGAAAAATCATCGCTAAGCGCTATGCCGCCAAAGGCGTGAATATATCGCCTGATGAAATCATTATTACCGCTGGTGCGCTAGAGGCGCTGAACTTGAGTTTGCAGGCATGCACCACACCAGGAGACTGGGTGGTGGTCGAGTCGCCGGTGTTTTATGGAACGCTTCAGGCGCTTCAACGTTTAGGTCTAAAAGCGATTACTGTAACGGTATCACCCAACACTGGCCTGGATGTAGCTGCACTTGAGCGCGCATTTAAAAATCATAATGTGAAAGCCTGCTGGCTTATGAGCAACTTTCAAAATCCAGTTGGATACTCATTGAGTGACGGTCAAAAACAGCAGGCGGCCGTGTTACTCGATAAGTATAATGTTGCCCTTATTGAAGATGATGTGTATGCCGAGCTTTATGCTGATAAGCGTCCACCTCTGCCAATTATGCATTTTATGAAAGAGGGAGATAGCATGTTGTGTTCATCGTTCTCCAAGTCTTTAGTGGCAGGGTACAGAATAGGGTGGGTCGCCGCAGGTAAGCGTGCCCTTGAAATACAAAAACAGCAGCTTATGAGTACATTGGCAACCAGTGCGCCGATACAGCTTGCGCTTGTAGACTATTTATCCACAAAAAATTACGAGTCTCATTTAAAGCAGCTGCGAAAAAAACTCATCGCTCGTAAGAAGACGATAACGGCGCTGCTTACCGACCTTCTATCAGACGTTGCGACTATTCATACACATAGCGGCGGCTATTTTTTGTGGGTGGAATGCCGGGGGCATGTTGATGCAATGGCTATTTATAAAGAAGCGTTGCGTTTACACATCACCATTGCGCCAGGAAAACTGTTTAGCTTAACCAATGAGTTTAACCATTGTTTTCGTTTAAATGCATCGTTTGCTCTGAATGAAGCGAAGCGCAATCAACTGCTTAAGCTTTCGCTATTTATAAAAAGTCTTTCATAAATAACGCGTTATCACTCTGTGTAACGCAAACCGTAGTTTTTGCACATTCTGTAAAGGGAGCAAGTTTGAAACAAGAAAAACATACACCTTAAAAATCTGCGACTTCAAAGTCTACGCCTTAAATATCTACTCCTTAAAATCTATTGCAACTGATCTATAAAGAAACCCCTAATCTGTTTCTATTTTAACGGCCTTAAATCCCTACCATTAGCGCAAAATTTTCGGAGAAAGCTAATGACGGCAGTTAAAATTCGGCAAGAAGACATCATTGCTTGTACACCCGTAGAAAGCAAAAAAATCTATATCCGTGAGGAAACCGGGCACTTTCAAAAAATACGTCGATACTTGAATGTAGTATTAGTGACGCTGTTTGTTGCGCTCCCCTTTATTCAATACCAAGGACAGCAGGCGATTTTGTTTGACGTGGGGCGTCAAACCCTCACGCTTTTTACATGGGTGTTGTATCCACAAGACCTCATGATTTTTGCCTTTCTGTTTATTCTTGCGGCTTTTGTTTTGTTTTTAGTAACCCGTCATTACGGGCGAGTATGGTGCGGCTTTACTTGCCCTCAAACCGTATGGACTCTCGCTTTCAATTGGGTAGAGCGCCGTATTGAAGGTACGCACAATCAAAGCAAGGCTTTAGATAAGCAGCCTAGCTCACTAACAAAAGTAGTCGTGAAGGGGGCAAAACACAGTGCATGGTTGGCATTAAGCCTTATTACTGCGCTGGTTTTTATGTCTTACTTCTATCCGGCATCTCGTCTATATACGGAGTTTTTCACTTTCTCTGCGCCTGCGTTAATTTCAGGCTGGACAATGTTCTTTGCCGTTTGCACTTATGCCAATGCCGGTTGGCTTCGAGAGAAAATGTGCACGCACATGTGCCCCTATTCTCGCTTTCAAGCTGCGATGTTTGATAACAGTACGTCATTGGTTACTTACAACGAAACGAGAGGAGAAAGTCGCGGACCAAGGAAGCGTTTTTCACAGCACAAAGACTTGGGCGATTGTGTCGATTGTAATTTATGCGTTCAAGTCTGCCCGGCAGGCATAGATATTCGTGAAGGAATTCAGTACGAGTGCATTAACTGTGGCCTGTGTATTGACGCATGCGACAAGGTCATGGCCAAATTTGGCTATCCGCTCAAACTTATCAATTTTTCGCGAGCCGGCAGGAATTCTGGGCGTAAATTCACTAACTATCTTTACGGCGCCGCAATCATTGCCATACTGCTCGCAATGGGCGAGTGGGCTATCGACAGGCAGGACTTCGAAGCTTCAATTAGCCGTGACCGCAACGCGCTTTACAGAGAGAACAACGCGGGACACATTGAAAACACTTATACGTTAACCGTTTTAAATAAATCCCGCGTGGCCAAAACCTATGAAATTGCTATAGAAACGCCATCAGGTATGCAGCTTATTAACGTACCGACTATAAACGTAGCACCAGGCGAAAAGCGAAATGTGCCGTTTTCAGTTGAAGCATTGTCGCCAATGGCTAATATCATGCAATCTGTTAGCTTTGTTATTATCGATAAATCTACCAACAGTGTGATTGGCAGTGAAGTGATGTTCTATTCAGGGAATAACAGGCAAATGTAGATGAAACTTACTCTACTACTTCCACTTGGTAGCGCCCGGTCACAATGTTGCGCTCTGTATCTTCGGATACTTGCCCGAAAGGAATGAGTGCCGGACCCGTAGGATCATAGAGCACGTAAACGTCGCCATCGTGCTCTATGGTTCGGTCATCTGCCATGGGGGTTAATGCAATTCCAAGCAAGGCATGGTTGGGCAGGTAAAGCACAATCATCTTTGTAGTAGGTAAAAAAGCTCTTACCATTGAAGACGCTAACACTGCTTTACTGTCACAGTCCCCTAGGTTCTGCATAAGCACACTTATGGGCGGCGCATACCCAGAGCCATTACTCACTACTCTATCTTCTAACGTGTCGTAAGGGATGCTTTGCAGCCAACTGAGAATTAAAGAAAAATAGGCTCTAGAATCTGACTCAGACGCGACTTTCTCGTAAAACGCTTGAGAAACGGACACCAAAGGTTTTACTGACTCAGAGATGTAACGCAGGTGATCTGGCTTTATGGCACTTTGGTTAAATATGGTCGTAAAGCGCGTGAAGTAATGTTCATGCAAGTAGCTATCGTAAGCGTTTTGCTGTACGTCACGTAAATGCGCTTGAACGTCTTCTATTTTCTCTTCGTCAGTCCCCGACACTTTAATATTAATGGCTTCTCTCATGGGCTTGATTGTTACTTTTGCGTCCTTGGGGTCGATAGCCTTTGCTGCTTTGGTCAACGCAACAGTCACGTGTCGCTGTGCTATTTTGGGCTTGTAATTAGTTTGCCTTAGCGGCAAGTCTTCAATTGACTCAAAGGGAATTTCAAACCTGAGGTTATGTCGCTGCTTCGCACCGTCAATCCATTCGTAATAGAACTGAATGCCGGTATCAGTCTTCTTTCTTTTGAACTCGAGTTGTTCAGAGAGCGCATGCTGAACATGGAAAACCACAAGGATCGTAGCAAGACCAAGGTATCTCGCTACCTTACTAATAAAGCGCCAAATGTTCTTTTTTTTCGAGTTAGTGTGAAGCTTCATTGTTATCGTTGGGGTAACTCAATAATTGATCACTTATTTTGTGAGTATGCGCGTGAAAATGAAAAAAACAAGGCAAAGGCTATTTTGAAGCCTTTGCCTTGGGTCGTGCCAGCCCATTACCCTAGCAAAGGGCTGTGGCCGTTAATAATGCATTGAGAGATCTTGGGATTGTGCTACTTGATTCAAAAACTGTCGATTAGTGGGTAAACCACTGAGTTGTTGCTGAATACATTGTACATGTTTTGCGTAGGCCTGCCGCTGTTAATAAGCGGAAAGCTGGTACAGAGCCCCTTTATTTACACAAAGGGGCAGGAAGGGATTATTGGTACCAGTTTAGTTCGTCACGTAAACTAACAACTGAACCGACGATAATAAGTGTAGGAGGCTGTAATTGCGCCTCTTCTTGCTTAGCCACAATATTACTCAGCGTGCCTGTTAGTACCGCCTGCTTTTCGGTAGTCGCCGATTGAACTAAAGCGATAGGCGTATTGGCATCAAGACCGTGTTCAATGAGCTTTTCGCAGATAATCGGCAAGCCTGTCAAACCCATATAAAACACAGCGGTTTGATTCTTCTGTGCAAGGGCAGGCCAGTTGAGGTCGATAGTGCCATTTTTTAGGTGACCGGTGGCAAATACCACGGATTGTGCGTGATCGCGGTGAGTTAGGGGAATACCCGCATAGCTAGATGCCCCGCTTGCTGCGGTAATGCCCGGCACAACCTGAAACTCAATACCGTGCTTAATAAGTGTTTGAATTTCTTCTCCACCACGTCCAAATATGAATGGGTCGCCGCCTTTTAAACGCACCACACGATTGCCTTTTTTAGCTTCATCAACCATTAGTTGGTTAATGTCGTCTTGAGGAAGCGTGTGATTGCTTTTGGCCTTACCCACGTAGATTTTCTCAGCGTCACGGCGTACAAGCTCAAGAATTTGCGGCGATACTAAGCGATCATAGACTACCACGTCGGCCTTTTGCATTAAGCGCAAGGCGCGAAAGGTAAGAAGATCGGGGTCGCCAGGACCTGCTCCCACCAAATACACTTGCCCTTCTACTTTTTTGTCCTGAGCCGCGGCTTGCAGTGCTAATTCGAATGCATCATCGGCTTTGTTGTCTTGGCCCTTTTCAACCATTTCAGCAATGTCACCATCGAGCACGTCTTCCCAAAAGTATCGACGAGCGGTAACGCCATTAAGCGTTTGTTTTACTTTTTCGCGGAATTTTTCAGAAAATGCGCCAAGTCGACTTAGGTTAGCAGGCAGTACAGTCTCTAACTTTTGACGTAAATAACGAAGCAAAACAGGCGCTACACCACCACTACTCATAGCAATAACGATAGGAGAGCGGTCAACAATAGAGGGGGTGATGAATTGGCAAAGCGGCGTATTGTCCACCACGTTCACCAACACTTTGTTAGCGCGCGCTAAGTCGTGAATATGTTGATTAACATCGCCTTTATCGGTGGCAATGAAGACCATATCTTTATGGGTGAGATCACTATTTTCAAACTCTCGTTCAATAAGTGTTACTTTCTCATTTTGCGCCAATTGCTTCACCGTATCGCAAACCCAAGGCGCCACTACAGTGATGGTCGCAGGTGTCTTCATAATAAGCTCTAGCTTACGGGCTGCTACTTCACCAGCCCCAACAATTAGAACATTGAGTTTTCTGGCGTCTAGGAATAACGGAAAGTAATCCATAAAGGTTTTCTTAGCTTCAAATACAAAAAAAGAACTGACACTATTTTGCGCCAATTCTTTTTAATTAGAAAACAACGAAAACAGCCTTTATATTGCTATTAGTTATATAAAGGCTGAATGTATTGCTATTTAGTTCTTACGCTTACGGTTTTCGCGATCTCCGCGATTAGGGCGGTCTTCACGATTGCCGCGAGGCGCTCTGTCACCACGGTTACCACGATCGCCACGACCTTTAGCCGGCGGTGTATCTGACCATTCGCGAATATTCAAACGCTGACCAGCAACACGGGTGCCCTGTAGCGTATCGCGCGTTTCCTTAGGCATACCTTCAGGAAGGTCTACCGTGCTGAAGTTGTCATAAATTTCGATAGCGCCAATGTGCTTCGAATTTATGTTTGCTTCATTAGCAATAGCGCCAACGATATTTCCAGGCTTCGCACCATGTACGTGACCTACTTCAATGCGGAAGCGCTGCATGCCTTCTTCAGGCTTGCGGTTTCCACGAGGAACTCTTGGCTTTCTCTCACGACCATCACGGTCACGAGAGTTTCTCTCGCGGCTGTCGCGCTGAGGCTTGCTGTTAATATCTGGACGATCTGATTCTTTAAGAATTAACGGTTCGTCGCCTTGCGCAATTTTAAGCAGTGCCGCCATCAATACTTCAGGGGACGCTTCGTTTTCTTCTTTAATCATCTCAACAATAGGCATTAGTGATTCAATGCTATCGTCTTGGGTTGCTTCGGCAACTGATTGTTTGAAGCGGCTTAAACGTGTTTCATTAATTTCGCTAATTGAAGGAATTGGCATTGCTTCAATAGGCTGCTTGGTAGTTTTCTCGATAGAGAATAACAAGCGCTTTTCGCGATGAGAGATAAATAGGATCGCATCACCTTGACGACCAGCACGACCAGTACGGCCGATACGGTGTACGTAAGATTCGCTGTCGTACGGAATATCGTAGTTAATAACGTGGCTTACACGCTCAACGTCAAGACCACGGGCTACAACGTCGGTAGCGACAAGGATATCAATTTTACCCTGTTTAAGTTTTTCAACAGTGCGCTCACGAGCTGCCTGAGGAATATCACCGTTTAGTGGTTCTACGTCGTAACCACGAGCAGAGAGTTTATCTGCTAGTTCAACCGTAGCGGTTTTCGTACGTACGAATATGATCATACCGTCGAACACTTCCACTTCCATGATACGCGTTAGCGCTTCAAGCTTGTGGTGTGGTGCAATTTGGCAATAACGCTGGCGAATGGTGCTAGCTGTACTTACCTTAGACGCAATTTTAACGTGCTTAGGGTCTTTCAAGTATCGCTGAGTAATCTTCTTAATTGGGCCAGGCATAGTTGCCGAGAACAGTGCGGTTTGGCGCTCTTCTGGTGCGTGGCTAAGAATAAGTTCAACGTCATCGATAAAGCCCATACGAAGCATTTCGTCAGCTTCGTCTAGCACTAAGAACTTAAGTTCGCTTAAGTCTAGCGTTTTGCGCTTAATGTGGTCGATGATACGGCCTGGGGTACCTACAACAACCTGAACGCCGCGCTTAAGCTGGCGAATTTGGTTGTCGTACGACTGACCGCCGTATACTGGAAGTACTTTAATTTTTTGACTAAAGCTCGCATAAACCTGAAACGCCTCTGCAACCTGAATAGCTAGTTCACGGGTTGGGGCCAATACCAGTAATTGCGGCTTACGTTCTTCAGGATCGATATTTGCCAACATAGGTAGGGCAAACGCAGCGGTCTTTCCTGTCCCTGTCTGTGCCTGACCGAGTAAATCGTGACCTTCAAGTAGAAGAGGAATACTCTCAGCTTGAATAGGAGACGGTTTCTCGTAGCCAACTTTTTCAAGGGCTTGTAAGATAGGTTCTGGTAAATTGAGGTCTTTAAATGTCATGTCGACAGTTGTGGTCATTAAGGATCCTGGTGCATTAAGTAAGGAGGGTGCGGCATACGATTAAACCGTACTTTTTCGGTTTATTATCGCAAGACGCTATACAGCGATGAACTGGCCTTTCGGGCGAGTTTATGAAGCGTATTCGTAGCGTATTTCGCGATATGCTTGCCAGCAGTGTTGCAAAAAACCATATTATATTCGAATAATGGCAAGGTTGCCACGAAATTGCACAGTTTAGATGAAATAATAAACAGTACACCATGCGCTATTTTCAATGTGTAGCGATGTGACAATAAAAAGTTGAGGTAGGGCAAGGAATTACAATGACAAAAATGAAACCCAATACATTACTTAAAAGCACAACGTTAGCGGTGATGCTGACCAGCGCGCTTTTATCTGGATGTAGTGAAAAATCAATGGAAAGCCATTTAGCAGATGCAAGGAACTACGCCTCTTCTCAACAAATCGACGCCGCCATTGTTGAATATAAAAATGCCATTCAAAAAGCGCCCGATGCCGCAGCACCGCGCTTCGAACTTGGCAAGCTGTACTTGCAGGAAAGTAATTTTTCAGCTGCTGAAAAAGAACTCAACAAGGCAATGGAACTTGGGCATCCTGTTAGCCAAGTCATTCCTCTATTGTCGGTCGCTTACCAACAGTCAGGCGCAGAAAATGCGCTGGCCGAAGTAGATTATCGCGCAGAAGGGATGTCAGCAGTTGAATCAGCCGAGGTGGGTTTTTATAAGCTACAGGCTTTAATGCAGCTAGGTAAAAACGAAGAAGCTCAAACGCTACTGGCTGATTTATCAACCCTAGATACGAGCTCAGTCTACAAAGGCCTTATTGACAGTTATGCCTTTGTTTTAGACAACGACATGGATGGAGCGCTAGCCGCCACCGAGAAGCTGCGAGAACAAGCCCCCACCAATAAAGACGTGCTACAACAGCTAGCAAAAATTTATCTTCAAAAAGGTGAGCCGAGTAAAGCTGCCGAAGTCTACGGCGTGTATGTGAGTCAGTATCCTGACGACGTAACCAGCAAATTTGCCTATGCAGCGCTACTGATTGAAATAAGAGAGCTCGACAAAGCAGAACCTATTGTAGATGACTTGTTGACCTTAAATGAAAACCATCCGCTGCTTAATACCTTTAAAGGCATCATTGAGTCGGCCAACGAAAATTATGCTAAGGCCCTAGAGCACTTGGAAATTGCCGTTCAAAATGGAAGAAGTGATCAGGTCGTGCGTTTGGTTGCGGGCTTCAGTGCATATCAAATACAAGACTTTGAAGCGGCACAGCGTCACCTGACAATGGTGGCTTCTAGTCTTCCTGATAATCACCCTGGTCTTCGTATGCTGGCAGACAGCATGCTGCAGCTCGGTGAAAATGATGAAGCGCTTGAAGTATTAGCGAGGGTAGAAGGCGAACAAGGTATTGATGCCGCACTATTCTCTAAGGCAAGTTATCAGCTTTTAAAAGACGGGAACGTAGTCGGTGCACAGCAAATGGTGGCAAAGTCTGAAGCGGTGAGTACCACAGCAGAAGATTTATCTCGTTTAGGTGTTTTGCAGTTGTCACTAAATGATATTGATGGCTTAGTTAATCTTGAACAAGCCGTAGAGCAGTCGCCAGAGTCTGTGACGTCACAAGCCACATTACTTCGCGCCTACATTGCTACTAGTCAGCTTGAAAAAGCAAAAAGTGCGGCGAAAGAGTGGCATGAACAGTCACCTGAAACTGCAGCTCCGCTTATTTACCTAGGGAACATTGCGACGGCAGAAGGAGCCTACCAAGAGGCCGCCCAATATCTAGATAAAGCCAGTGAGCTAGAAGGTGCAAAGAATGAGGTGTTTTACTCTCGCGCTAAATTACTGGTAGCCGAAGGTAAAAACGATAACGCGATTTCCTTTGTTCGCGCCTTTATTGATAAGAACCCCGCCGATGTACAGGCGCTAGCGCTATGGTTTGCCCTCGCAATGGAAAACGGGAACGCACAGGACGTTATCAAGCATACTCAAACACAGTTCAACACCAATAAAACAAATCTGAACTTAAGACTTCTCCTTGCAAGAATGTACTCGTTGAACAGTCAGCTTGATAAAACGGTTTCGCTTTTGTCAGATGTCGAAGGTAATGAAGCGTCGCCACAAGCGTTTTGGAACTTAAAGGGTCAAGCGCTTATCGCCACCAACAATGTAGAAGACGCGACAGCGTTTTTCGATCGTTGGCTATCGTTTTACCCGCAAGATAAAAATGCGGTATTGGGTAAGTTGCTGATTGTCGACTCTCAAAAGCAATTTGATCAGGGGCTGACGTTAACCAATAAGGTGTTGGCTAAACGTCCAGATGCACAGTTAACCTTATTGAAAGCTTACTTTCACAGCCGACTTGGGCAGGCAAAACCTGCATGGGAAATCATTAATAGCACGGCCGATGATGTTAAGGCTCTGCCTTTCGTTAGAGGCGTAATAGCGCGCTTGCATCTTATCGATAAAGCGCCTGAGCAAGCTGTAGAGCATGCCAAAGCCGCCTATGACGCTACGCCTAACTCAGATAACGCTTTGTTGTTGATAGCGGCGCTTGAGATGTCGGGTAAAAAAGCTCAGGCATTTACGTTTCTTGAAAAACACGTTCAGGCGCACAGTAACGACATTCCAAGCGCCATGCTGTTAGCAGAGCGTCAAATCGGCAAAGACAGAGCAGCAGCCATTAAAACCTATGAGCAGGTGCTAACTAAAACACCGGATAACTTTGTTGTCTTAAACAACTTAGCGTATTTGGCGTTTGAAGATAAAAACCTTACTCGAGCTGAAGAACTCGCTAAAAAAGCCGTATCACTGCAACGTGAGAACGCTGACGCAGTAGATACGCTAGCGCAGATTTATGTGGCTAAAGGTGATAAAGCCGCTGCCCTCAAACTGTACGAAGAAGTTTCTGCACGTCCTATTGCGAACGACGATGTGTATTTAAATCACGTGAGTGTATTGCTTGAACTCGATAAAAAAGCGCTTGCCTCGCGCAAGCTAGCAAGTCGAGAGTTTAAGTCTGAAGCTGCAAAACAAAGGGCTGAGTCGCTTAAGCAGCAGTACGGGATTTAGGCTCGTATAGCTTATTATGCCGTAGCTTAAATCTAAACCTTCCATTTGCGAGAAACGAAAAAGGCCACATCAATGTGGCCTTTTTCAATTATGCTATTGGAGCAAAACGCGCCTAGCTGGTTTTGCTTACCGTGCTATGTTCGTTATTAGCAGTAATCTGCGCCTTTAGCTCTCGTAGTTCTTTCATTACATCTTGAAGGGTTGGCTCTACGTTTCCTTGTGCAATTTGCTCTTCGAGTAAAGCGGCTTCTTTTTCTGCTCGTGCTTTTTCGTTTTCTCTTTCCATCACGTTCACCACGATCCCAATCACCATGTTCAAGAACGCGAACGCAGTAAAGAAAATAAAGGTAAGGTAGAAAATCCAGCTTAGCGAGTAAACCTCCTGAGTCTCGTACATTACATCGGTCCAATCTTCGAATGTCATAATTCTAAAGAGCGTTAGCATCGAGATAGTGATATCGCCCCACAGCACGGGATTGATGTTTTCGAATAAAGTACTGCCTATAGCTGCGTAAATGTAGAAAATGATAAACATCAACAGCATGACATATGCTAATTGGGGCAGTGCTTTAACCAAAGAAACTAACAGGATCCTAAGCTCGGGGATGATCGAGATCATACGCAGGACGCGGAATACTCGCACCAAACGAGCGATAAGTGCCAGCTCAGTGTCGTCTGCAGGAATGAGACTGATGACCACAATCAGTGTGTCAAACCAGTTCCAAAAGCTCTTGAAAAAGTAGCGTTTACGTTTTTCAGCCAAAAATCGTATGGTGATCTCTGTCAGGAAGAATGCACTGATAAACCAATCTAAGAATAACGTGACGGATGACATGCCTGCTGGCAATTCATAGGTTTTGGCACCTACGAGAAGCGCTGAAATAACGATAACGCTAATTACAAAGGCTTCGAACCATTTATTGGCTCGAATGCGCTCAAATTTATTTTGAAGTTCAGAGGCTTGCATTTCTATTTATCACTCAAAGAAAAACCATATAACCAAAGGGCTTGTGGTAAGCGCGATTGGCGGTATATTAAATAATCAGTAGTGCTGAATAAAGGCACTTATTGCTTACAAATGTAGGGGCACAAAAGGCGTTTTAAAACCTGTGTCGCCACACGTGACCTAAACGCTTATCTAGCCAAATACATAGGCTTAAAAATAAAGGGCATAATCATGGATGATGAATTACGGTTGTTGCAAGAGAAATTGCATATCGTGGCTGAACGCCTATCTAATTTCGCGCCAACAAAACAAAATGCTGAAGCCTTGCGCGCAGAATATCGCCAACTGCTCAGTGCACTAAAAAGATTTACGCCCGCGGCGTAGCATTCCTTTCTCATCACCGTTTGGATAGAGCCTGCTTTTGCTATTAACTAAGTAAAACTAGTAGGCATAAAAAAGGGCAGCATAGGCTACCCTTTCATTCTTTTGACAGCGCTTGGCGCAATCAACTACTTAATGTTAGCCATTGGTTTTGGTTTCTGCTGGCTTAAGACCACGGTTGATCATAGCCACATCTTCACCTGTCAATGTACCTGCCGCTTGCTTAAGCGTAACCACTGACTGAATAAAGTCATAGCGTGCGCCCGCAAGGTTACGACGTGCATCAAACAAGTTACGGGTGCTGTCCAATACGTCAACAATAGTACGTGTACCTACATCAAAGCCCGCTTCTGTGGCTTTAAGTGCGCTATCTGCAGACACCACTGACTGCTCAAGAGCACGAATAGTAGAGATAGACGCTTTTACGTTATTAAACGAGCTACGAACTGACTGTACCGTTTGACGATACGTCTGCTCTGCGGCTTGGCTGGCCGCTACGTAGTTGTACTTCGCTTGCGACGTTTGCGCGCTTACGCTACCGCCTTGATAGATTGGAACGCTGAGCGTTACACCTATTGACTTACTATCAAGGTACGGCGTGTCGTAAGCAACGGGTGCGGTTTGACCATCATCAGTAATAAACTCACCTTCAACATCGTCTTTAGAGCGGCCATATCGACCCGACAATGCCAAGGTTGGTAAGTGGCCTGAACGTGCAATGGCGATGTCCTCTTTTGCCACGTCCATGGCCAAACGGTCAACTAATAGAGCAAGGTTTTGGTCCTGCGCGGTCTCTAGCCAGCTGTCTACCGTTTCTGGTACTGGCATAGTCGCAGAGAAATTCTCTGTATTTAGACCGAAAAGGCGGTCGTGGTACTTGCCGGTAATAACACGAAGTGCTTCAAGGGCAAACTCAAGCTGGTTTTTCGCTTGGATTTCTTGAGCTACTGTACTGTCGTAGTTCGCTTGTGCTTCGTGTACGTCAGTAATAGCTGTTAGCCCAACCTCGAAGCGCTGGCGTGTTTGCTCAAGCTGACGCTCAATGGCGCGTTTTTCAGCACCTACAAATTCTACGTTGTCACGAGCGCGCAATACGTCAAAGTAAGCTGTAACCGTACGCACGATAACGTCTTGCATGCTAGCGGCAAGTTGTGCATCGCTTTGTTCTGCAATTTTTTCGGCGCGATTCAAGTTAAGCCAGTTTGCGTGGTCATAAAGCGACATTGTTAGGGAAATACCATAATCCGTGGTGTCGACAGTAGTATCTGATGTAAAGGACGTATCCGGACCAAGCTGCTGAAAGCGTTCAGACTCGGCGTGAGTGTAACCCACAGAGCCAGAGATTTGGGGTAGTAGGCTTGCGCGGTTAAGACTGATTCCTTCGAACGCAGCATCACGTTGCGCTTTCGCTTGATTTACCAATGGATCGTTCGCCAGTGCTTGTTGATATACCTGCATTAGGTCATCGGCTAGCGCACCAGTTGTCATCGAAACACCGATAACTAGCGACAGAAGTGTTCGTTTCATGCTTACGTCTTCCTGTTGTGTTCAAGTTGCGTCGTCGTTTATTCGTTGAGACGACTTATTAAAACCAAGTGTATGAAAATTCAACCACAAACCGAAAGTCCAAACTCGTAACAGTATTCGATTAACTGTAACAGAATATGTGATCTACCCACGCAATTATTATAGTAATAGACGACTTGTAATATGAGTTTTCTGTTATTCGCTCACACGCCGTATCGCATTTTTCATGCGTATACATGGTTGGTGTGTAAATGTACTATGTATGATAAATCTATTTGAACCATAAGTGTCAGCAAATGAGCAAGGAATTCCTTTCATTTACCTCAAATGACGTCGAAATCACCGACATTAAGCCAGTGTATCGTGGTTTCTTTACCATGAATCAGTATCAATTTAAGCACAAGTGTTTTAATGGAGAATGGAGCGACACGGTCACGCGAGAAATATTTGAACGCGGTCATGCGGTGGGGGTCTTACCCTACGATCCTGAACTCCAAGAGTTTGTGCTCATTGAGCAAGTTAGAATTGGGGCATTAGCCACATCTTCAAGCCCTTGGTTAATAGAAATTATCGCGGGCATGATCGACAAAGGAGAAACACCGGAGTCTGTATGCCATAGAGAGTCGATGGAAGAGGCAGGTATTACCCTAGATAAATTAACCAAAGCGCTGAGTTATTTATCCAGCCCGGGCGGCACGACCGAAAGATTACACATTTTTATAGCAAAGACTGATGCTAGCCAAGCGCAAGGCATTCACGGCCTAGAAAGCGAGTCTGAAGACATTAAAGTACATCGAATAAAAGAAAATACCGCCCTTGAATGGTTGGAAAATGGCCATATTGACAACGCCGCAGCGGTAATTGCGCTACAATGGTTCTTTATGCACAAAACACAACTTCTGGAGCAGTGGCAGACATCGTGACACAACGCAATCAACGAAAATACGTACCTCATCTTCCTTCAATGCAGGCGCTTTGCGAACTGAACTACTCCCATGTTCTGAGAATTTTGCCTGATTGCGATACGGAAGATTTGAGCTATGAATTTTCGGTTGGTGTCGGCCTGTCTTATGAAATACGTATTGTAGAGTCTGCTCGCTACACCAGTACGTTAAGCATTAAGCAAACCACTAAAGATATGCCCTCATATTTAACGCCCAGCATGACGGTACGCTTATATCACGATGCGCGTATGGCAGAGGTTATCAATAGCCAAAATACGGGAGCGCTTGAACCGTCGTACGAGTATCCGAATTTAAAAATGCGCCAGCGTAACGAAAAGCACATGGTGAATATCTTTTTAGCTGAATGGCTAAACTTCTGTTTGCAACATTCCTCAAACGTTACTTCTGAAGCGTGATAACACTCATTCAGCTAAGTGATTGCCACTTACTAAAAGACAAAGATAAGACGGGATATGCGGGCATCGCGCCCTATGATTCACTAGCACGCGTGCTTTCTGATATCCAAAATTACATTGTTCAAGAAGTTGCAAGTGAGCCAGAACAGAGAGCAAAGCACCAAGTAGTCGTGCTGGTTACTGGGGATATTAGCGGCGATAATTCCCCTGAGAGCTATCAGCATTTTATTGCATTGATGGAGCAACATATTGAGCCAGCAAATATAGAATGGTTTGTGCTGGCGGGAAACCATGACAATAATCCGTACTTCGAAAAGTACGTTGGCAGTCGGCACTTACAAAACAATGACTCGTTAAGCTTGTGCAATTGGCAAATACACGGCATGGATACCCGCGCTACAAGTAATATGCATACGGCAGCGGGGGAAGTAAAAGAAAGCGATATACAGGCGCTTGAGCAATCGTTAACTACGTCGCCGCAGACAAATCATCTTGTTGCGCTTCATCATCACATATTGCCTTCGAACAGTTGGATGGATAAGCACTCTTTGAGTGATGCTCAGCGGTTAGTATCGCTTACAGATGAATATCCGCAGATAAAAGCCTTCCTACACGGACACGTACATTCGCCGTTGCGCCAGCTGATAGGAAAGCACAATACGCCTTCTTACGGCAGCCCTTCTACATGTTGGCAGTGGAAAATGCGGCCCGAGTTTGGTGTTAGCAATGAAGCGCCGGGGTACCAGGTGATGAGTTTAATGGGTGACGGCACGGCAAACGTTACCGTTGTTAGGGTTTAGCTCAGTCGAGCTTGGCTTTGAAGGATGCGCTCGGCGCGTTTGGCGTTAAAACCCGTTTCATACTCGCATCGAGTTTAGAGCAAACAAAGAAACAAAAAAGAACAGAGAACACAGAGTAGAGAAAAATATGCAGCACATTTTATATCTCCACGGCTTTTTAAGTTCGCCGAAATCCATTAAGGCGCAAGCCACTAAAGCGTATTTTGAGCAGCATCATTCAAACGTTACCTTACACATTCCTGAGCTGTCTAATTTTCCTAGCAAAGTGGAAGATCAGCTAATTTCACTTATTGAGAACACTCCGGCATTGCTTGAAAATGGGCTGAAACTTATTGGGAGTTCAATGGGGGGGTATCTCTCTACGTTTTTGCTTGAAAAGTTTGGTGGCAAAGCCGTGTTGATCAATCCTGCTGTTCGCCCTTACGAACTGCTGCAAGGCTTTATTGGAACTCATGAAAACCCGTACAGCAAAGAAAAGTTTGAAATAGTAGAAAGCGATATGGGAGTAATTCAAGCATTAGAAGCTGCCTCAATTAAAACGCCAGGCAATTATAAAGTGCTGCTTCAGACCGAGGATGAAACACTGGATTACCGCTTAGCTGCTGAAAAGTACGCACAAAGTCATCTGGTCATTGAAGAAGGTGGCGATCACAGCTTTGTAGGTTATGAAAATCACTTACCTGCTATTGCCGAGTTTTTGCTGAAATAAGCGCATTGCCAGTCTTTACTCGCCCTGCTAACATCAAACCTATGCTGTGCGGCGCTATGCTTACTATAGCTAACCTTAGTGCTGCGTACCTCTTTCTTTGTCGCTGGCTTAAATAACAACCATAACTATGTCAAATCAATACAATTCAGATGCTATCGAGGTTTTAAACGGCCTTGACCCCGTAAAACGCCGCCCTGGTATGTATACCGACACCACCCGACCTAATCATTTGGGTCAGGAAGTCATAGATAACAGTGTGGATGAAGCGCTTGCTGGGCATGCCTCTAACATCAAAGTTATTTTGCATGAAGACCAATCGTTAGAAGTTATCGACGATGGTCGTGGTATGCCGGTAGATATCCACCCTGAAGAAGGGATATCAGGCGTAGAGCTTATTCTATGTAAGCTTCACGCGGGTGGTAAATTTTCAAATAAAAACTATGCCTTCTCTGGTGGTCTTCACGGGGTGGGGATCTCGGTAGTTAACGCGCTTTCAACTCGCGTAGAAGTAACTATTCGACGAGACAGTAACGTATACCAAATTGCCTTTGAAAACGGCGACAAAGTCGAAGACTTACAAGTTATTGATACCTGCGGTAAGCGCAATACAGGAACCCGTGTTCACTTCTGGCCTGACCCGCAATACTTCGACTCGGCAAAATTCTCCGCCAGCCGACTTGTACACAACTTGCGTGCAAAAGCGGTATTAAGCCCGGGTCTGCGCATTCGTTTCGACAACAAGATCACCAAAGAAAGCCAAGAGTGGTATTACGAAGACGGTCTTAAAGACTACCTGTATCAAGCGGTAGAGGAGTTTGAAACCTTACCATCTGACACGCCATTTGTAGGTACATTCAGCGGCAACACAGAAGCCGCCGATTGGGCCGTAATGTGGTTGCCTGAAGGTGGTGATTTGGTAACGGAAAGCTACGTTAACCTTATTCCTACAGCGCAAGGCGGTACACACGTTAACGGGCTGCGCCAAGGCTTACTAGAGTCAATGCGCGAATTTTGCGAATTTAGAAACTTAATGCCCCGAGGTGTTAAGTTATCGCCAGATGACATTTGGGACCGCTGTGCCTATATCCTGTCGACTAAGATGCAGGACCCGCAGTTTGCCGGGCAGACTAAAGAACGCCTGTCTTCACGTCAGGCCAGCGCGTTTGTATCAGGCGTGGTGAAAGACGCATTCAGCCTTTGGTTAAACCAGCATACGGAAATTGCTGAAGCCCTTGCTGAAATGTGTATCAACAATGCACAGCGCCGTCTGCGTCAGACCAAAAAGGTTGCCCGTAAAAAGGTTACCCAAGGGCCGGCACTACCAGGCAAACTGACCGACTGCTCATCACAAGATATTTCTTACTCTGAACTGTTTTTAGTAGAGGGTGACTCGGCGGGTGGCTCGGCTAAGCAAGCGCGAGACCGAGAGTTTCAGGCAATTATGCCGCTGCGCGGTAAAATCTTAAATAGCTGGGAAGTTGACTCTTCTCAGGTATTGGCATCACAGGAAATTCACGATATTTCAGTTGCGCTGGGTATCGACCCAGACTCGACGGACCTGTCTGGTTTGCGCTACGGTAAAATATGTATTCTTGCCGATGCTGACTCCGATGGGCTACACATTGCAACGTTGCTATGTGCGCTCTTTGTACGTCATTTCAGAACCTTGGTTGAACAAGGTCATGTGTATGTTGCTATGCCGCCGCTATTTAGAATAGATGTAGGCAAAGAGGTGTATTACGCGCTAGATGAAGGCGAGAAGCAGGGCATTCTTGACCGAATTGAAGCGGAAAAGAAACGCGGTAAAGTCAACGTACAGCGCTTTAAAGGCTTGGGTGAAATGAACCCGCTACAGCTTCGCGAAACAACCATGGACCCGAACACCCGTCGCCTTGTTCAGCTGACCATTGAAGACGCGGAAGAAATGATGGAGTTGATGGACATGCTACTTGCTAAGAAGCGTTCTGGCGACCGTAAAATATGGCTCGAAAGTAAAGGTAATATGGCTGAAGTGGCGTTGTAGATTGCAGAAACGCGCCGCTTTCGTGCTTATTTATAGAAGCGTGTATTGATAACGCTGTACAAACAAGTGACCGCTAGACAAGCAGTCTTATCGCTACATGAAGCAAATCGAAAACGCCGAGATACTATCCTGATACGGAAATTTCTCGGCGTTTTAGTTTGTGCATCTGCAATAAAATACTGCCACGCATAATTACGCTGGTGCCGTTTAGGATAAGTAGCGGCCAGCTTTGGCTTAATGGCATTGTTAGGCCAAACAATAAAGTGCTAACGTCTTTTATCAATATATTGCGAAACAGCGCAAATGACAGCGACCCCACTTTTTGTCTGCGCTGCAGTACAAACCACTGGTGCAGTGAACCTTGAAATAAGATAACGGTAACGACCAGCATTAAGGTATTTGCGCCAAGCTGTGCAAGCGTTGGGAAAGGGCGAAAAGCAATGGAAAGTGTGCCACCAATGAGAGCTAGCAGAGCAACAGCGGCAACGTAACCTGAAATTGTAGTGCGCCTGTGTTGCCATATTTTCCAAATGATAATGAGCGTAAGTATGAGCGCGCCAAATCGTGTCCACACCAAGTAATGGTTGAAAGGCTCTACCGAAATGCCAAATAGGAAAATTGAGAAAAAGGCAAAATAGCTAGAGCCAAACTGGTTAAGTGACAGACTGTGGTTAGCATCGTCACTTTCGCTAGAAACGGGCACTTGAAAGCGCGTCATGGCCTTAATTTGTGACCATAATCCTAACCATGTCAGTAAAAATAGCGCAGCACTGGCAAAACCTAGTATGTGGTAAAGCACCCAATTTGCTCCACGTTGAAAATGTTCTAGCTCGTGAATGCCCCAGTGTATCACAGGACTGGCACTGTTCTGGCATGTTCTGACATATGGCATGCAAACAATCACTATTAACAAAGCACTGCAGCAGGGGCTAAAGGTGTTATCGTTTTTGCGGGATCGATGACACCCAATATATTTTCTCAACTTTAACTTTAAATTAGCAAGGAGGTTTATTTTGGCATTGCATTCAGTTTCTTCATCAACACGCCAGTTAGCAGTAAGCGATAAAACCACAACGCTATTATTTGATCACGACGGTACCCTTATTGACTCAGAATCCGTACATTTTGACCTGTGGAAAGACATTTTGCTGAAGTACGATGTTGAACTAAGCGAAGATTTTTATTGTGAAGTGATGGCGGGTATTCCAGTAAAGCAAAATGCTGTCGATCTCGTCGAACATTTTAATATTGATGTAGCGCCGCAGCAGCTAGCAGAGCAAAAACACAAAAGCATTAGCGACTACTTAGATAAGCAAGCTTTCCCCTTAATGCCGTTTGCTAAGGAAGCTATTAAACAATGTGCAAACAAAGGCTATACCATTGGCATTGTGACTGGGGGAAGTAAAAAGTCGGTGGAAAAAACCTTATCTCAGTATCATTTGAGTGCTTTTATCTCTTGCGTGGTTGCCGTGGAAGATGTCGAAAACAGCAAACCAGCACCTGATTGTTACGCGCTTGCAATGGACAAGCTAGGAAAAACACCCGGTGAATGTGTGGCAATTGAAGACACGCAAACCGGCATGACAGCGGCACTTGCTGCAAACCTAGCCTGCGTTGTGATACCCACGGATTTGTCGAAACATCATGACTTGTCTGGGGCCACAGTGCGGTATACAAGCTTGAAAGACTGGGTGGACTGCGAACTCGTTTTTTAGCGAATGCGGTGGTGGTTAATTGCCGACTTGTCGTGCCACTTGTCACTGGTGGCGCGAAAATAGATAACGTAGTATAACCAGCACGTTAGGGCGTAACTTTCTTTGTTTTACAGCAAAGAACGCCAGAGGCGCTAACTTATTTTTTATTCAATGTAATGACAGGTACAGCTGATTTCTCATGATTTTGCGTAGCGTAAAATGGCTTTTGATTACTCTTGCCATCATTGTGGTTCTGCTTGTAGTAAGCGTTGCTACGATTACGGTTATGGCTGTGCAAAAAACGCCATTAGTCGCATCGACAGCGCCCACACAGCTAGATGGTGCTGATAGCGTTAATGAACTCCTCGGTCAGCTGCAACAGGCGTTTTCCCGCCGAGAAGAGGGGCATCAAGTTACGCTCACCGAAACCCAAGTCGAAAGCTTAGTGGGTGTGTTACAGCGCGCACTACCTGACTTTAAGGGCGTAGTGAATATCACGCCGTTGGCGGGAACCATTAACGTCACTTACGCTATCAACAATACGGGGTATTATGTAAATGCGTCAGCACTAGTACTGCCTGGAGATAGCTTGCGTATAGAGCAAGTCCAAGTTGGCGACTTAACCATTCCGGGTCGTTTTTTACTTGGGTTTTTAGAGCGTACGGTGAACTCTTATACGCAATCAGAAATAGCCACCATTGCGTTATCGCGGGTTGAACGTGTGACCATGAGAAGCGGTGAACTTACCCTTGATGTTGGGCGTTTAGATGAGCTGCTAAGCGAGTTAAACGTAGTGGCGTCGAATATGTCGGTAAGCGAACAGACCGAGCTTCAGCAGTTATCTGCGTACTATTTACGTTATTTGTCTGGTAGAGAAATAGCCTTATCAAATAAACCAGTATCTCTTATTGAATACTTGCGTGAAGGGATGGCACGGGCGCGAGAACAAAGCCAAACCCCTGAAGATGCAGTACTGCATAACAATGCGGTAATCCTCGCTTTAGCGGTTTACGTTGGGCATCATCGTGTTGGGACTCTGGTGGGCGACATACAGCCAGATGCCGATAAGGCGTTAAAGCCTCGCAGAGGGGCAGTGCTGCACAAGCGCAACGATTTGGCTCGTCACTTTATTATTTCTGCTGCATTAGAGTTAATGGCAGAACAAGGTATGTCCCTAGCAATTGGTGAGTTTAAAGAGCTAATGGACAGGGGCAACGGTGGTTCGGGCTATAGCTTTGTAGACTTAGCGGCAGACATGTCGGGTACTGAGTTTGCAAAGGTCGCTACCCATCCAAATTCAGCGATGGAAGTGCAAAACGCGATTGCGCGCATTCAAAGTGAACTTGAAATCATCCCGCCTATTGAAGGCCTGCCCGAAGGCTTAAGTAAGCAAGCGTTTACTGAACAATATCAGCGGGTGGACAGTGAAGCCTATTTGAAAGAAGTGCAGGAAATTATGCGGAGAATTGCCTTGCTACCGCTTTATCAAAAATAAGCGGTAAGGCGCGTGAGAGTTCGCCGTAAGCGAGAAGCTAATGTCAAAAAAAGCCCGCAAATAAAGCGGGCTTTTCGTTTATAGA